>NC_015578.1:2498379-2810677 GCF_000214375.1 Treponema primitia ZAS-2
CCCAGGTTGATCAGGATCACCTCCAGTTCTCCCCGGTAATCGGAGTCTATGGTTCCCGGGGCGTTCAGCACCGTAATGCCACTGCGAGCCGCCAGGCCCGACCGGGGCCGCACTTGGGCTTCAAAGCCCGGGGGGATTTCCAGGGCCAGCCCAGTGGGTATACGGGCCCGGCCCAATGGAGGTATCACCCGGGCCTCGGTAATCCTGGCCCGGAGATCCGCCCCTGCGGCGCCGGGAGTCTCGTACTCCGGAAGCCGGGCGCCGCTGTCTTTTTTCAACACCTTTACTACAGGGTTCAGTTTGTCCATGAGACCCCCGTACAATTCACCCTAGTAACGGCGGGGCCGTTCATCCCGGCGGCGGCTGTCCCCTCCACGGTTATCGCCTCCGCTGTGCCTGTCCCCGCTGTCATCACTGGTGCCGTTGGGATCAATGGCGTCGATATAGGAAAGGTTGAGCCGCCCCATCTTGTCGACTTCAAGCAGTTTCACCGGAATTTCCTGGCCTTCCTTTATAACATCCGTAACATTATTGATTCTCTCACGGGAAAGCTTGGAAATGTGGACCAGCCCTTCCTTGCCCGGGAGTATTTCTACGAAGGCGCCGAAGTCCATGATCCGCTTGACCGTGCCGTTGTAAACCCTGCCCGGTTCGGGGTCCATCACGATGCCCAGTACCGCTGCTTTGGCATCCTCGGAGTTCTTGCTATTCTTGCCGAAGATGGTGACCGTGCCGTCATCATCGGTGTTGATCTTCACGCTGAACTGTTCGCAGAGGGCCTTGACGTTTTTGCCGCCGGGACCTATGAGGGCGCCGATCTTGTCCACGTCGATACGAAGGGACACGATCTTAGGGGCGTACTCGCTGATCTGGGCCACCGGCTTGTTGATGGTCTGGTTCATGATGCCCAGGATGTGCAAGCGTCCCCGCTTGGCCTGATCCAGGGCTTTCCGCATCACCTCGGGGCTGACCCCGGCGATTTTGATGTCCATCTGGAAACCGGTGATCCCTTCTTCGGTGCCGGCTACTTTAAAGTCCATGTCCCCCAGGTGATCCTCATCCCCTAGGATGTCAGAAAGCACCGCATAACGGTCCCCGGGGCCGCCCTTGCCTTCGGTGATAAGCCCCATGGCGATGCCCGCTACAGGTTTCTTCATGGGAACCCCGGCCTGGAGCATGGAAAGGGTGCCCCCGCAGACCGAAGCCATGGAGGAGGAGCCGTTGGACTCCATTATTTCCGAAACTATCCGGATGGTGTAGGGGAATTCTGTCTTTGGAGGAACCATGGCTTCCAGGGAACGGCGGGCCAGGTTGCCATGACCGATTTCCCGGCGGCCTGTGCCCATACGGCCGGTTTCACCTACTGAATAGGGAGGGAAGTTGTAATGGAGAAGGAAATTTGAGCGCTTGTCCCCTTCGATATCGTCGAAGATCTGCTCGTCAAAAGCGGTGCCCAATGTGGTGACCACCAGGGCCTGGGTCTCTCCCCGGGTAAAGAGGGCGGAACCGTGGGTGCGGGGCAGTATGTTTACCTCGCAGCTAATGTCCCGAATATCCTCGGTACCCCGGCCGTCCACCCGGACTCCCTTGTCAAGGATAGAATTCCTGAGTATCTCGTATTGCAAATCTTCAAAAAGAGCATCAAAGAGTTTCTTCTGGTTTTCGTCCTCAAGCTGGGCCTTGTACTGGGCGGCAAAATCTGCCTTAACCGCAGAGATGGCGTCATGGCGGTCCTGCTTGCTCTTGAGGAAGCAGGCGGTTTCCAGCCGGGGATAGGCGGCGGAACGGATGGCGTCTTTATTTTCCAGGGTAAAGGCAATCTCCGTGAGGGGAAGTTTTGACTTCCCCGCCAGTTCCCGGAGTTTGTCCTGCAAATTACAGAGATCCGTTATCGCCTGCTGGGCCTTTTCCAGGGCGGCGATTATCAGGTCCTCGTCCACTTCCTTGCCGCCCCCTTCAACCATGGTGATGCCTTCTTTGGTGCCGGCTACCACGATCTCAAGCTTTGACTTTTCGATTTCTTCGTAGGTGGGGTTGACGATGAGCTGGCCATCCACGGAACAGACCCGCACCCCCGCAATGGGGCCACCGAAGGGTATGTCAGAAATATGCACCGCCGCGGAGGAGGCGATAATCGCCAGCATATCCGGGGGGTTAACCATGTCCGCAGAAATAGTGGTGGGCACCACCTGGATTTCCCGGCCAAAGCGCTTGTCAAAGAGGGGCCGCATGGGCCGGTCAATGAGCCGGGACACCAGAATTTCCTTGTCCTTAGGGCGGCTTTCCCGTTTGATGAAACCCCCGGGGATTTTCCCGGCGGCGTAGTATTTCTCGTTATAATCCACCGTGAGGGGCACATAGTCCAGGCCCTCCACAGCATCATGAGATGAACACACCGTGGCGATTACCACGGAACCGGCGTACTGGGCAAACACGGCCCCGCCGGCCTGTTTCGCGATTTTACCGGTTTCAAGGATCAGTTCCTTGCCGGCAATTTGATAGCTTACTCTTTGTATCATAGACTCCTGTCCAATTTTAAGGGGAACCTTTGTTCCCCCAATTACGGGTACACCAAAACTAGCCCGGCGAAAAAGCCGGGAAATGGACCCGATTGAAAAAAAACCCGGGCCGGCCTGTTACTAGTCCGGCCGGTTCCGGGCAATACGATTACTTGCGGAGACCTAACTCTTTGATCAGGCCCCGGTATTTTTCCAGATTGGTCCGCTGAAAATATTTCAGCATACGCCGGCGCTGGCCGACCAGGATCAACAAGCCCCGCTGACTGGACTTATCCTTCTTGAATTGCTTACAATGCTCGGTGAGCTGGTTGATCCGCTCGGTGAGCAGGGCAATTTGTACTTCCGATGTGCCGGTGTCTTTTTCGTTTTTACCGAACTTGTTTACGATGGAAGTTACATTTTCTTTGTTTAAAGCCATATGTTTATACACTCCTATTGGGAACTATGCAAATTCAATGCGTACCGCATTGAAGGGCGCAGGAACAAAAAGTCCTTCCGGGACCATGGAAACTTCCGTCTCCATTCCTACTGGGGAATTTTTCTCAAAAAGCAAAACCGGGTACCGGCCCTGGGGCGGCGTTATTTGTTGCCGGGAAGCAGGATGAAAATAAACTCCGCCGGGTCCGGGGGTAACGGATAAACCGGAAAGGTCAATTTCAACCCTTCGACCGAGAAGCGCCGCCGCCTCAACGAGGCTGCCGGCGGCTATCGCGGCGCGGATACGGCTGGAACTGATGCGCTCCCCCCCGGCCAAAATAGGTTCCACCACATCCGTGGTGATCCCCCCGGCCCGGGTCATCGCTTTGATGGAAGGCGCATCCGTATCATGCCGGTATCCGCAACGAAAATTGCTGCCAATTACCAAATAACGCAGATTTCCCCGATCTTTTAGCAGATCGATAAATTCCTTGCCACTTAGTTTACTGAATTTTTCAGAAAAGTCAATCATGACCGTAAGGCCTATGCCCATTTGCTCCAAAATACGGAGCTTTTGGTCCTCCCCCAGGATATCCCCCTCGTCGGTTTCAGGGCGCAGTACAAATTTGGGACTCCGCTTGAAAGTTACCGCCACCGGGAACAGGGCGGACTGGAGCACCCGTTCCAGGAGCAGCCGGTGGCCCAGGTGTACGCCGTCAAAGACCCCGATGGTCATGGCGCTTCCGCCGGGCATGGAAAAGCCGGGGGCATCCAGGCCATTTTCGGCAAACTCCGCCCAGTCAAGCACCTGCATTGACGTATCCATAGGACCAGCGGTTTTCGACGCCGGGCTTTTTTTCAATAAGCGCAACAAAAGCGCCGCTGCCACTTGCAGGGAACTCTCTGACTAAAGTCGGTGTTGCACGGGAAACTTCGTTGCAAGAAGTGCAAAAAACAGCCACCGCAGTTTCCGGGCCGGAAACCGGGTTTCCCCCCAGGAGCGCGTCCAGGGGTTTCCCATGGGCCATGTTCCGGGCAACGGCTTCGTCCACGGTGATACAGGGGATACCCAGGGCCTGAAAAGTTTCAGGACTGACTGGATGCAGGGCACCGGCCAGATCCGGGGAATCCGGGGAAACTGCGTCGGCCAGGGCAAAGCCCCCCACGGCGGTCCGCTCCAGGGAAACCAGGTGGGCCCGGGAACCTGCGGCCAGGGCCAGGTCCCGGGCCAGGGAACGGATATAGGTCCCCTTGGAACAGTGGACATAGATATGGGCCAGGGGAGGCTCGTAGGAGCGGAGTTCCAGAGCGTGGATAGTCACAGGGCGCTGTTTCATTTCCGGGACCGCACCGGATCGGGCCAGTTCGTGGGCACGTTTCCCTTCTATATGAATAGCCGAATAGGCCGGGGGCGCCTGGAGTATGTCCCCCCGGAACTGGTCCAGGACCGCTTCAAGCTCAGCCTGCGAAGGGACCGGGCCCTCAGCCACAACGGCGCCTTCGGGGTCCAGGGTATCGGTTTCAAGGCCGAACTTGATGAACGCCTCATAGCGTTTATCACAACGGTCAAACCAGGGGGTGAGCTTCAGGGCCCGACCCGAGAGGACCACCAGGAGCCCGGAGGCAAATTTGTCCAGGGTCCCGGTATGGCCCACTTTTCCTGTGCCGAGGGCTTTTTTTATAATTCTGAGGGAGTCAAAAGAGGTCAGGCCAGGCTTTTTGCACAACAATAGTAACCCGTTAGTATTACTGTCCGTCATTCGGTGTTTCACTGTTAGTATTCACCAGGCTGTCAATTTTCTGTACTAGTTCAAAACCTTCCCGTATCCCCTGGTCCTCGTGGAAACGGAGCCGGGGTGTATGGCGTATGTGCATCATAGCTGCCAGCTGGGACTGGATAAACCCGGCGGCGCTCTGCAAGCCCTCAACCCCGGTTGCCAGGCCCGCGGACTTATAACTGGAAACGTAGCAATCGGCGTAGGAAAGGTCCCGGGACACCGCAACCCTGGTAATGGAGAGAAAGGTATCCACCCTGGGGTCTTTAACCTTTCCCTCCACAATGAGACTTCCTATTTTTTCCTGGATAAGCCGCCCTACCCGCTCTGTTCTATATTCTGCCATCTCTTTTAATTACTGGAAAGCTTTCGCGCCACTTCCACTATTTCAAAGACCTCAAACTGGTCCCCGACCTGGATGGCGTCAAAGCCCTCAAGGCCAATACCGCATTCGTAGCCTGCGGCAACTTCCCGGGCGTCATCCTTGAAGCGCCTGAGGGAGGCGAGCTTGCCGGTAAAAATAACGATTTCGTCCCGGATAACATTGGCGCTGGCGCTCCGCTTGACTGTGCCGGTGAGGACATAGCAGCCGGCGATGGTGCCGATCTTGGGGACCTTGAAGGTTTCCCGAACTTCCACCGAGGCGATGATCTCTTCCTTGGTATCCGGCTTGAGCATCCCCTCCATGGCCAGCTGGATTTCTTCCACCGCCTTGTAGATGATGTTGTAGCGCCTGATATCCACCTTTTCCTGATCCGCCAGCATCTTTGCCTTGGGCACGGGCCGCACATTGAAGCCGATGATGATGGCGTTTGAGGCGATGGCCAGGTCCACGTCCCCTTCGTTGATGGCCCCCGGGAGGGCCTGGATGACATTGAGCCGCACTTCCTTGTTGGACAGTTTTTCTAAGCTTGCCCTGAGAGCCTCAGCGGAACCCTGGACATCGCTCTTGATAATGATCTTCAGTTCCTGGATAGCCCCGGCATTAATGGTGTCCGAAAGGTTGTCCAGGGTGATCTTCCTGACGTTTTTAGCGTCCTCAAAGCGTTTCAGTTCGTGGCGCTTGGAGGAAATGCCCCGGGCCACTTTTTCGTCTTCCACCACCTGGAGGGGGTCTCCGGCGTCGGGAACGCCCTCAAAGCCCAGGACTTCCACGGGCATGGCGGGGGTGGCCTCATCGACCTTCTTGCCCTTATCGTCAAAGAGGGCGCGGACCTTGCCGGGCCAGACCCCGGCCACAAAGGAATCGCCGATCCTGAGGGTGCCTTTTTCGATCATCACCGTGGCTACAACACCCCGGCCATGGTCGATCCGGGATTCCAGGACCTTTCCTTCGGCGCTGTGATTGTAATTTGCCTTGAGATCCAGTATTTCTGCTTGCAGTAAAATTGCGTCGATCAGTTTGTCGATGCCCTCTTTCCGCAGGGCTGAAAGTTCCACAAACATGGTCTGACCGCCCCAGTCTTCGGGCATGAGCCCCAGATCCGAGAGCTGGCTCTTTACCCGGTCCGGGTTGGCCTCGGGCTTGTCCATCTTGTTGACCGCCACGATGATGGGAACCTTGGCGTCCTTGGCGTGGTTGATGGCCTCAATGGTCTGAGGCATAACCCCGTCATCGGCGGCCACCACTAATACTACGATGTCCGTTACCTGGGCGCCGCGGGCCCGCATGTGGGTAAAGGCCTCATGGCCCGGGGTGTCCAGAAAGGCGATGCGCCCCTTTGGGGTATCCACCGTATAGGCCCCGATATGCTGGGTAATGCCGCCGAACTCACCGGAAACCACATCGGCGCTGCGTATGGCATCCAGAAGTTTTGTCTTTCCGTGATCCACGTGGCCCATCACGGTAACTACCGGGGACCGTGGGCTCATGGAAGCTTCATCGTCAGCTTCAGTGGTGATTAACGTTTCGTCATAGAGGCTGACTATCTTCACGTCCGCCCCAAATTCCGCCGCCAATATGGTTGCGGTTTCCGCATCTATCTGCTGGTTGATGGAAACCATCATGCCCATGCTCATCAATTTGTGGATCAGATCAGAAGCCTTGAGGTTCATCTTTTTGGCAAGCTCGGAAACCGATATCACTTCCATAATATCAATGGATTTGGGTACCGGGTTGGCTATCTGGGCGATCTTCTTTTTGGTCTGGAGGAGTTTTTCCTCCATTTCCTGTTCCTTCCGCTGGTAAACGGTTCTCTTGACCTTAAAGGACTTCTTGATCGGCCCTTTACCTTCGCCCAGGGGAGAAGGGGAGCTTGTGCTGCCGCCGGGCCGGGGCCTGCCGGGGCCGCCGGGCCCTCCAGGCCGGGGACCGCCGGGACCGCGATTGGGGCCAAAACCGCCGGGTCTGCCGCCGCCGCCCATGCCAGGGCGGGGAGGACCGTTAAAGGGACGGGGGGGACCATTGTAGGGAGGACGGGGGCCTCCGCCGCTGTTGTTATAAGGACGGGGACCCTGGCCTCCGGGACTATCAGGAGGACGGCTGTTACCCACAGGTCTGCCGCCGACCCTGCCGGCTGCTCCGGTGGGTCTTTGGGGGAAGGGGGAACCACCGGGCCTGCCCTGGGGGCCTTCGCTCCGGTAGGTTCGGGGGGGGGGCGGGCCTACGGGCCGGCCGCCGACCCTGCCGGCAGCAGCCACCGGCCGCTGGGTAATGGGCAGGGAACTGACCCGGTTTTCTCCGGGTTTTACCCCTGCCGGAGCTTTGGTTTCTCCTGCCGCTGGGGGCGCAGGAGTTTCTTGAACCGGAGTTTCCACTTGCGCGGGAAACTTCGTTGCACTTTGAGGCTTTGCATGCGGTGACGCCGCCCCAGATACAGGCGCAGGCGGGGCTGAAGCCGGTACTTCCGACGGAGCTTCCTTTAGCACGGCAGCAGCCTTTGCAACAGGGGATGAAACTGTAACAGCCCCCTCCCCTTCGGGGCTTACATTTCGGGAAGCGACCACGATCTTTGGCTGAGGTTTCTTCGCAGGTCCCGGAGCAGGGGCAGCAGGAGGGGCGGGTTTTTTCTTGACCACCACCACCTTACGGCGAGCGCTCTCTTTGAGCGCCTGGTCGCTATGTTCCTGAACAGGACTCTTAGCCTTCCCCTCCGAAGACTCAGGCTCACTTTTTTGATGCTTAATGAGCTCTACCTTTGGTTTTTGTGTAGCGTCTAATTCCTCAGCCATGATCCACCTTTGTTCCGTTATTCCATTCGTGGGGTACAATACCCCGCTACTGCGGGGTTCTTCATTCTTCCTCAAATTCAAAACTCAGTCCGATACCGCAATTCGGACAATTGGTCATATCCACAGTTATCTTAGCCCCGCATTCAGGGCACTCATACTCTTCCGCCTCAGCCTCAGCTTCAGCTTCAGCTTCGTCCCCAGCGCTCGCATCTTCTGGGGCTTCCCCTTCCGAAGCTTCCGGCCCGGCATCCTCAACAGCTATTTCGCCGACTTCTTCGTCCTCAGGGGCTTCCTCGTCGTAGGCTTCCTCTTCCACCACTTCTACAAACTCTTCTATGAGCTGCCTGAGTGAGGCAATCTGTTCAGCCGAAATCCCCTTAAGCTGGGCCATTTCCTCTTCCGCCAGGGCAAGAAAATCTTCGATAAAGTCAATATTGTTTTCCAGCAGGAGAGCTGCAACCTGGGCGTCCACTCCGGGAAGTTCGGAAATCCGGGAGAGTTCCTCCCCGTACCCTTCGGCGTCCCCAAAGAGTTCCGATACTGCCCGCCGGGATTCGGAGGCGATGTCCATTTCCCCAAACTGGGCGTCGGTCTTAACATCGATGTTCCAGTCCACCAGGCGGTTTGCCAGGCGCACATTGAGCCCCTGCTTGCCTATGGCCAGGGAAAGCTGGGAATCGTTAACCACCGCCAGGGCCTGATGCTTTCCTTCGTCCAGGACGATCACGTCCCGCACTTCCGCCGGGGACAGGGCGTTTTTGATAAAGCGCCGGGGATCCGGATCGTATTTGAGGATGTCGATTTTTTCGCCCTCAAGCTCCCGGATCACCGCCTGGATACGCACACCCTTGAGGCCCACGCAGGCCCCCACAGGGTCCACATCATCCCGGTTGGAATACACCGCAAGTTTGGTACGGTACCCGGGTTCCCGGACTATTTTGTGGATCTCCACGGTTTTATCGTATACCTCGGGCACTTCAAGTTCAAAAATAGCCCGGACAAAATCTGTGTGGGTCCGGGAAAGCACCACCTGAAGCCCTGCAGGAGTTTTGTTCACCTCGGTGATCAGGGCTTTGATACGATCATTAACGTGGTATACCTCCCGGGGGGACTGGTATTTCTTGGGGAGTATCCCTTCGACTTTACCCAGGTCCACATAAATGGTCCCGTTCCGTTCCCGCTGATAGTACCCGATGATGATCTCCCCCACCTTGTCCTTGTATTCCGAATACAGGGTATCTTTCTGGATTTCCCGTATGGACTGGTGGGCGGTCTGCTTGGCGCTCTGCACCGAAATACGGTCAAAATCCCTGGGGTCCACTTCAATGAGGAGTTCATCCCCCACATCCGCTTCCGGGTTAAGTTCCCGGGCTTCCTCCAGGTCTATCTCCGAAACCGGATCGTAGACCCCGTCAACGATTTTTTTCTGCGCATAGATTGATACTTCCGTATTCGTATCATCGAACCGGACAATGGCGTTATCCGCATTGCCAAAACGCCGCTTATAGGCCGCCAAAAGGGTACTTTCTATGGTCCGGAGGACAAGTTCCTCGGACATACCCCGGTCCTGAATAAGCTGGTGGATTGCCTCTGACATATCTGTTGCCACGAGCCTAAACCTCCCGCAAATAATCTAGTGTATAGTCTAACTTCGCCTTGGCGATAAGTTCGTAAACGATTTCTGTCATACCATCCTTTCCTTTTAAAACAACACCCTTTTCATCCGCAGATTCGAGGATTCCCCCGGTCCAGTCGGATATATCCGTGCGGTAACATTTAATCCCACGGCCCAGGTAATAGACAAATTCCGATCCGTCCTTGATCACCCGGTCTATGCCCGGGGAACCAACTTCTACATACATATCCTGGCCTGGAAAAACCAATTCCAGGCGGGGAAGCAATGCACGATGCGCCCGGGAACAATCATCCACCCCGACATTTCCGCCCCCGGCTTTGCACACCACCAGCCGGACCTGGACACTGCTTTTGTGCCTGGAAAGGGCCAGTTCCACAATGGCCAACCCTAAACCACGGACAACCGGCTCCAGGGTCTCAAACAAGGAAATTTGGTCCCCGGAACCAAGCTGGTCCCCGGTATTTGCCTGTCTGGGGGTATACCGCATACATCAACCTTTTTGAAATCCGAAAAATCTGAAAAAAAAGGGCCGTTCGGAACGGCCCTTTTTAGATGAATTTTCCGAATGTCCTAGTTACTGTATCTTTTGTGGACAATATTGTCAACTGGGCAAGGCATAAAAATCCGCAAAATCACGGAAAATATGCTAAAAAGCGGGCTTTTTGGGAGAATCGGGCGGAGGCGGAGGCAGAGGACAGGGAGGAAGAAACGTATCCCCTACCCTATACTTACCACCTCTTCCAGGGAAAGCCCCATAGCCGCGGCAATTTGTTCATCCGGAAGCCCCAGGGCTTTAAAATTTCGTATCGACTGGCGCATCACTTCCCGGTTGCGTTTTTCCGATTCCCGGTTGCGTTTTTCCGATTCCCGGTTACGCTTTTCTGCTTCCTCGGCACGCTGTTCCGCTTCCTCGGCATGAATTCTCAGTTCCTCAAGATACTTATGCTCCCTGAGCATTTCGTCAAAATCTATCATGAATTTTACCTCCTCATATTCTTCATAACCCTTGTACAACTCGGTAAACAAACGGCCCATAAGCTTTCCGGCCTCGGCCGCATCTCCCGGCACAATATCTCCCGCTTGCTGCGCCCGGTCTATGGCCTCCACTATCTCAGCGTGTAACGCGGGCAATTCCCGGAACAGTTCTTTCCGCCGCTCCAGCGTACGGGCCGTAGCTATCTGTTTCCGCAGCTTCAGGGCGTGCATGGGCAGCAGGATGACCATGTGCAGTACTGTACATGAGCATCCCGGTCCGGAAACTTGAATACCGATACCTCAAAATCATAATACGCCTCTTTTGTAAATTGCAAGCGAATTTTTATCAGGTCCGGGGTTCGACGGCTGGTCTCCCAGTAGATTACCCGGACCTGAGGAAAGGTCAGGGTGAGCAGAGTCTCCCTGGCGGAATATTCCGCCCCTTCCAGGGCATACCGGAAGATCCGGGTAGCAATGTGCATGTCGTCGCCTATCTGTGTTTCGATAAGGTAGCTGTCCTTACCGATAGTGACGATCAGGTCCGAGACGGTTTTGCTTAATCCGGCGCCGACCTTTTCGGTTTCCAGGTAACTCACCGGGCTGTCCAGGGGGTGGTTGGTTCCGAAAAGACCGTTGATTACATTGATAACCGCCCTATTTGAGAGATGCATAAGAAACTTGAACGATCGATCAAAGATATCGTGTGTGGTTCTATCCATCGATAGCCTCCTTAACACAGGGTTTAGGGGTAAATACGAGGGATTTGCTTTAATGGGACGGGAAAAAATATGAAAGAAGGAAGAGAAAGCGCAAAAACCGGGGGGTAGCGGAAGACCACAGGTCTGGAGCGTAGGGGGGCCGGACAAAAAAACGCCGTTTCTGGAAAATAGGCCTGGAAACAGCCCCCCCCTCCTAATGAGAAATTGTAAGTTTAAACTCGGTCTCCCAGCGCTCCTCGCTTTTCAGGCTCAGGGCCAGGGCGGGCATGAGGCAGGTGGATTGGTACTGGTCTGTCACGGTATCACGGATTTTTAACTTCGTGCGGATGGGTAAAATCCAGGCGTTAAAATCCCGGTCTGCGGTAAGGCCCAGGGTAAGTTCATTTTTGATGTCACGGAATTCAATGCCCCGGACATTGCTAATCTCTGCGCCCCCTCGTATAGCCGGCTCCGGGTCCTGGGCATGGGAGCGGTATACCTTGAGAAGTTCCTCCCCGTCTCCGGAAAAAGACAGATCAAGCTGGGGTATGAACTTAAAGGACGACTGAGCTTCACCCCGGTTGATTAGAGCGTAGCGTACCATTAGGGTATCCTGTTTCAGCACATAACTCTTTTCAATTTCAATCCAGGAAAGATACGGGGTGGTCCCGGCTTGTTTGTTGACCGGGAGGCGGAAGGCGGCTTTTCCGTGGGATCGATCCATCTCCACAAGCTCGTAGCTGTCCTTACCGCAGAACCGGGAAGCGGCAAAACGTCCCTCCAGGGCATCCTTGAAGGAAAAGTCCGGGGGTACCAGGCGGTCCACAAAGGCAGTCCTCCGGTAACCGTCCTCAATTCCTGGTTCCATCTGGAGTGTATCAAGGCGGCGGGAAAAGGTGTCCAGGTAATTCCAGGTTTTGGGAAGGTAATCAAGTTCAAAAATGCTGGCCCCGGAGCTTTTTACATAGCAGTTAATGTTTCTGTCCTGGAAGAGATATTCAGGCCGGCCGTCAAGATCAAAATCAAAGGCCAGCAGGGAAGGGACAAACTTTCCCCCGGTCCGGCATATCTTTTCTGCGGCCAAGATGGACTTGTAAGCAGCTTTTCTGAAGGAGGAACGGCGAATGCCGCCGTGGGTATCGGCATCACAGAACAGGGAATAGCCCTGGGCTTTCCAAAGTTCTTCCCGGGCGCTCTGCTTCCGGGATTTATCCCCCCGCAGTTGATTGATCTGAGAATGGGTGAATATCATCTTCACGTAAATCCCATTGGCTTCGGGGAAGGCGATTAAAAACTTCCTTTCCTGATCCCCTGGGAAATAGGCCTTTTTAAGCTTTCCCTGGGTTTTATATACCTTTCCCGGGGTGGTGAATTCCAGGTTTTTTGAAGCCTCAGCCAGGGCTTCAAAAAACCGCCCGTAGGTAGTTTCAGGGGTTTCCCCGGGATCCTCAGGGTGCAGCTGATTCGGAAAAACCGTAACCAGGGCGCCGGGGCTCAGATTCCGGATCAGGCGCTCCAGGACTGCCTTGGGGTTCTCCCGGGTAAATTCCCAGCTCAAGGCGGCGGCCAGGGGGAACACGGTGCTGATCTTCCCCTGGTTTTCACTAATAACTGGGGCGCTTAGGCCTGCTTGGTCCGGGCTTTCAGGTACGCCGAAATGATCCTCGTCTAAAAAAGTATAGCCCATGCCACAGGTATTCAGGACCCCCACCAGCTGTTGTTCCCAGGCAGCTCCGGGGATCCAGCAGCCCTGGGGCCGTTTACCGAATTTTTTACGGAGGTAGGCGGTTAGCATTTCTATCTGCCCTATCTTATCTGATTGGGGCAGTAGGGGCATCATGGGTTCATAGAATCCCCCGCCCAGAATTTCCACCTGTTTCCGGGAAATCATATCCCCCAGGAGCATGGTTAATTCAGGATGGGAATTTTCAAGCCAGGTGAGCAGGGACCCC
The DNA here is from genome assembly GCF_000214375.1 of Treponema primitia ZAS-2. NCBI lineage: Bacteria > Pseudomonadati > Spirochaetota > Spirochaetia > Treponematales > Treponemataceae > Treponema > Treponema primitia. Next base: position 2,511,523 of record NC_015578.1, read on the forward strand.
GAATAGTGCAGCGCCGCAGGGATCTTAGGGTATTGATTAAGGGTCTGAATGAACGGCTTCAACCGGGTGGCGTACAGGTATTCTCCCTCATCATCGCCTGAGCCAATGGGAATATGATTATGCGAACCTAAAATAAAACCCGGTTTCTCGTTCATTTTTTTATTATTTTCCTATTGCAGCCTATTCTATACTATTTTCTCTTACCTGAGAAGCGACGCCCAAGGAAAATTGAAAAAAATCCACCCTGGGGCAGTAGCCCGCCTAAACCCCTAGAAAACCCCCAAAACCCGGAGGAAAATAGCCGAAATAGAGGAAAAGATCAGGGAAAGGAGCCCCATGGATATGAGGATCAGGGGAGAACCCCGCAGGACCCGGGGAACCGCTTCCAGGGAAGACCGTTTCCGTATCTCCCGGAGGATCAGCACCGACACCAGGCAGCCCAGGGTAAAGCCCAGGTCCAGTACCACCGCCTCCACGAAGCTTAGGGCCAAACGCAGGGTAAGCAGCAACGCCCCCAGGGCCAAGCCGTTACCCGAGGAAAGGGAGCTGAAAAATTTCAGATCCGGAAAACCGCCGGCTCCCCCGGATTTTTTCTGTTTCCAGCGCCTTCCCCCGGGGGAAAAGAGATAATCAAAAAGCAGTTCAAGCCCTGTTAAGGCCGCTGCGACTGCGGGGAAAAGCAGAAAGGACTCGAGAAACCCGAAGGCAGGAGCGCTCAGGATAAACGTAAAAAAAAGCCACAGGATTAGTACGGTTAAAAAAAGGATGATCCATTGCCGGGGGGAAAAAGTTTTCCCGTCATTGCGATCCGCAATAATGTCGGAAAGCCCAAGCCCTGTCTGGAGCATCAAGTTCAGGGAAAGGCCGGAAAAAATTGCCAGGGCGCCCAGGGCGATCATTGATCATCCTCCCACTGTTTCTTGAAACGCCTGAAGAGGGCAAGGCCGTAACCCAGGAGCAGGAGCCCCCCGGAGGAACCGACGATTATCGAAATAGGGAAGTACAGATCATCCCCCAGGCGGAATAGTTCTACTATGCCTTGGGATCCTCCGGGAAGAGAAAGGGAACCGAAACCCAGGGGTTCCCTGATCAAGGCCATGGCGATGAACAACCCCCCCAGGACCAGGGCTTCTATCAGGGACTTGGTGATAGCTTCTTCGGGTTCAATGTCCGCTATACGCCGGCATACCCCTGACCCGATGAAGGACAGGGGAACCAGGATGATTATAAAAAGTGTTTCCATTGCCAAATAGGGGCTGATAAAATAAAAAAGCATGAGGTATATGCTGCTCAAAAAACTGGACAGAAACACCCAGACTATATCCCGCCCCTTTAAAGGCAGTATGGGTTTCGCGAAGGCCGCTACAAGCGCGGCGATCCCATACACCCAGATCAGGGCCCCTGCGGCGGTGATGGCAAAAGCCAGCCGCGCCGAGGCTATGATCATCAAGGCGGCGCTGGCAAGGGTGGAAAGAGGGGCGTTACTCCCCCAAAAGGGATGGGATTCCCGTTTAGCGCTCATTTTCATCCCCCCGGCTGTTTCGTATGATGGCCTCACCAGCCTCAATACGCCGTATATGGGTTTGCAGCTCCCCCGGGGGCAGCCGTTCCAGCAAACGGGCCGAATGGGCGCCAAGGGGAATTGGGGGGCCCAGTTCCCCTTGGGGGGAAATCAACACCACAAAGGGGGCCAGGATGCCCCCGGACATAAACGAAAAAACTGCCGCACTGCCCTTGCCATCCTCCAGGGTATACCAGCTGCCAATTTGGGAAAGTTTCCCCGCCTTCCACCGCTTAAGCTTTCCTCCAAAGGCAAGGGGGCCTTCCAGTTCCCGGGATTCTCCGGCAGCCAAAATAGAACGGTTAATATTTCTGATAACGAACCTGGTCCGTACCGGTTGGGTGAGGAACCAGGTCAAGCCGCCTATGAGAAACAATCCGGCTAGCCAGCCCAGGAAGATACCCGCCTCTTTCAACTTGCCCGTGATTTCCGGAGATCCAAAAAGCGTCATAGCCGGTCCTCCCCTGGGGGAATTTCACCGGAACTTCTCCTGCTGAAACCAAGGTCGGAAGTACCATCATGAAGGTAGAGCCTCCGGGTCTCAAAGTACCGTAATAGGGGAATAAGGGCATTGATCAGGAGAGTTGCGAAAAAGGCGCCGTAGGGTTCAACCCCCCGGTAACGGAACACAAAACTGAAAAAACCCGCCAGCACCGAGGCCGCCAGAACGCCGATATGGGACTTTGGCCCCGTGGAGGGATCCGCTGCCAGCAGAAATGCTGCGACCAAGGTTCCCCCGGTGAAAAAACCGAAAAGTATATCCCCGTTACCCCGGAGATCCCCAAAGGGCAGGCCGCCAAAAAGCCGGATGAGCAAACCAAATATTCCCAGAAAGGAAAGGGGAACCCAGGCATGGCTTACCTGGCTGGCGCTAATAATAATCGTCCCAAGGAGGAGGGCCAGCACCCCCCGGTCGGCGATAATGCCCGGACCGGAATACACCAGTAGATCGATATACCCCCCGGGAAGCTCCGCCCCAGTGATCGAAAAAATAGTTTTATTAAGGAAGGGCGTAAGAATACTATCCAGTGTACCGGGAGCGAAAATCTCTGCTCCTGCATTAATAATTTCCAGAGGCGAACCATGGGCGGCGCCTGCATTCAGACTGTTCGTAAGAACACCCAGGGAGGAACCTTCCAATGCGGCATTGAACGCCCCGGGCCAGCCGAAACGGACAAAGAGCCAACCCCCCAGGGCGGGATTAACCCAATTGGTCCCCAGCCCGCCAAAACTGTGCTTAACCACCAGCATGGCGAAGAGGGCGCCCAGGAAGGCAAGGAAGGGGTGTATATGATTGGGCAAGAGCAGCGTCAAGATCAGTGCTGAAGCCACGGCGCTGCCATCCTGAAAAACGGCCCCGGGAATTGTCCGGCCTGAAACATGGCTTATCAGCAGTTCTGCCATCAGAGCGCCGAGTACCGCAAAAAGGGCAATGAACATCGAAGAAAACCCATCGGTCAGGGATGATTGCAAGATGGTGAACCCCGCACAAATACTAACCAGCCACATCCGGGCGGAGGTGGAACGGGCCAGGTTTATCTGGGGTTTCTGAAAAGGCTGGGGGAATAAACTCCGGAACCAGGGCGTGATTTTAGACATCAGTGGCCCCTCCGGGAGCTGTTTTCCGTTACTTGCAACGTAGTCTCCCGCGCTACTTGCAACGTAGTTTCCCGCGCTACTTGCAACGAAGTTTCCCGCGCAAATTGCAACGAAGTTTCCCGCGCAGCATTGGTGATCACCGTACTCAGGGGCAGCCGTGAAGGGCAAACCAGTTCACAACAGCCGCAGCCGTGACATTTACCCGCCGACGACTCCAGTAGTTTTACCGGATCAGAAGAAGGAAAACGGACAGATATTTCATCCTGATCATCTTTCATCTCCAGGGAAACCCCGACGGCCTTAAAAAGTTCCTCCGGGTCCAAGCCCACAGGGCACACGGCCCGGCATTCCCCGCAGCTGATACAGCTCCCTGAGCGGCTTCCCCCTGTCTGGCCTTCCAGCAGGGCAAATATGGCGTAGCTGGTTTTGATAACCGGCTCATCCAGGTCCGTCACGGTGCGGCCCAACAGGGGGGAGCCTGAGGCTATCCGTTTCGGTTTGTCAATAAAGCCGCCGCATTCGTCAAAGAGTTCCCCCATACGGGTGCCGATTCGTACCTTCATCACCTGGGGATGGACCACTGCGGATCCGCCTACTGCAATATACCGGTCCAGAATGGGTTTTTTCAGTTTGACCGCATCGTAAATCGCCGCCAGGGTAGCCGGCCCCAGGGGCAGGATGGAACCCAGTTCAAAATTTTCTTTCTTGGCATACATGCGGAGAACCATTTCTAGTTCCCGCCGGTTTCGTTGGGGATACCGGGAACCCACCAGGGCAACCGATGCGGGGATATCATAGGAAGCCGCTTCCGCAAGGAACAATTCCCCCAGTTCCCGTTCCTTCCGGGAAATCGCATAAATGATGCGATCCGCCTTTCCCGCCTTGCCCGCAATGACGCTGCCCTCCACCACTACCTTGAGCCGTTCCTTGCAGAGCACATAATCTGCCGCAAGCCAAGGATCATCAAATACGCAGTTGACCACCAGGGCATGGGGCTCCTCCAGGGCGCAAAAAACTGACAGGAGTTCCGACACCGAAAGGCCGGACCCTTCCATCTCCACCACCCCATATTCTGCAATAAGCCCCTGGAGTTCCCGGGGGGACAGGCCTTCCCAGGGATACTCCTCCTCCCGGCGGCCCAGTTTATCAAAGGCCCCTTCCAGGCGTATTACCAGGGCGTCATTGGGGTACCCTTCGAGCATATCCCAGGAAACGGTACGCACCACCCTACCCGGCACGGTGGCGTGGACATTTGCCAAACCCGCTCCCCCCTGGCCGATAAGCATCCCCTCTTTAACCAAATCCCCGCTTTTCACCACCGGTACAGCCCGGCCTCCGGAAGAAACTACACCGGAAGTTCCGGTTTGCTGAACCAGGGGTATGATGGACAGGGCCGGCAGAAAGGCGGTTACACTGGCATCCCGGGAAGGGGCAAAGGGATCCTCATAATGAATCCCCCCCCGGGGGAATGAATAGACTCGTTGTTTTCCTATCATGCGGCGATCCGTTTATCCATATATTTTGAAAGTTTACCCCTTGTACTATGCCCCCGCCGGTCCCAAAAAATCAGGGGAATGCAGAGGCCCAGGCCAATCAGGGCTGAAAACAGATCCCCATGACCGGATCCTCCTGGGACACCCCCGGCAGGAGAAACCATTCCACCATCAGTATAGGAGTAATGGTCAAGAAAATCTATCAGTCCCTCCAGGGGGAAGGGGGGAATCGCGTCCACCGAAGAAGCCACAGTTTCGCCGAAAACAAGAGTTTCGGGAAGACCGGCGATGAGCCCGTCCGTCCCAAGGGAATAGCGCCCATACCCGGAGCCCTGGCCCGGAGCTGTATTATACAGGGGGAGGAAGGAGAATTGGCTTTGAAACTCCCCATGCTTCCGGTAAATCTCGGCATTGATATTCCGCCGAGTATCCCAATCCCTTCCCCGCCCCAGGCTTGTACCAGCCGACGAGGCATTGAAAAGGGGCCCCAAAAACAGCAAGGCCAGGGAAGCCAGGGCAAAGGGGAACAGTATTCGGGAATATAATGGCGGTTTAAGGGCAATATCCGTAATCTGAACCGGAAGAAACCGTATGTGTCCCTGGTTTGCCCCGCGATTCGATTCGCTCCAGAGGGAAAGCCCCAGGAGGAACAGGAAAAAAACTGTTTCAAGAAGAAAAATGAGAGGCCCAAGCCCCCCTAAAATGGCAATAGCCCCGCAGGCCCCCAGGAATACCGCACCAAGTACCCAGAAATCCCTAAAGTAATTGAATAATTTCCTGAGGGAGGCCGGGCTGGAACCCCCCTGCGCGGGAAACTCCGTTGCAAGTGGCGCGGGGAACTTGCCGACTGAAGTCGGGCCGACTTCAGTCGGCGTTGCAAGTGCCGCCTTTTCATAACGCCGGGAGATAAAATATTCCCGAACCGGTTCCCCCAGCAGCCGTGAAAGTGCGGCCTGGGCTGCAATGAGGGCAAACCCAGGAACCCCCATCCCCGCCAGGACTGCCCAGAGGGGGAGGAAAAGGGCGGTAATCAGGGGAGCCGCCGAAAAGAACAGGGTAATGGCCGCAGCAACCAGGAAAAGAAGGGCCGGTAACAATAGGGAGCGGGGGGCTGTAAGGACTTCAAGGGAAAAGGGGATGTTTTTTAAAGCCGCCCCGACCCGGTCCTCCATACCCAGTCTGAGGGGGATAAAGAGCCGCCGTTTCCCCCGGGAAACAAAAAAGGAACGAAGCTTTTCCGCATACCCGTCATCCCGGGGATCAAAGGGCTCCACCCGGTCCCTATAAGCTTCCAGGGGCACCTTCTCCATTTCCCCAAAATCGTCCAGCAGCACCCACTGGGTGGATTCCCCGATGGAATCCCTTACCCCCTGGCCTTCCAGCAGATCCCGGATAAGGCTGTCCGGGTAGGAAGCGTCCAGACTAAGCAGGGCATAGGCCTTTCCTGACCCCCCGATGCTTCGCGGCACTTCCCGCGTTCCGGTTAAAGCCGGCGCTGTCTGGGGCACGCCATAGTTTATGAGAAAGAACAAACCCCCAAGAATCAGAGAGACTGCCATTGAAAGTACAAGCGATTTTAGAAAAGACATGAACCGAAAAACCTACAGAAAAGCGTATGCCGCAGCAATAAATATACCCAAAAGCGCCCCAACAACCACTTCCAGAGGGGCGTGCCCCTGTACCTCTTTGACCGCATGGTACTCAATGCCCAGTCGGTCCTCCATACTATGCCCCAAATTGTTGAGGGATTTAGCCTGCATACCCGATGAACGGCGAACCCCCATGGCATCCCTCATAACGATGAGGGACATAAAAAAGGACACCGCAAACAGGTTGGAACGTACTCCTTCTATAATAGCTATTGATGTGGTCATTGCGGATACCATAGACGCATGGCTTGAGGGCATACCCCCGGTGCGCCAGATTATGGTTTCCAACAGTTCCCTGCCGTTTCTTTTTTTTGTCTTAAGCAACAACACCACAGCCTTGACCATCTGGGCTAAGAACCAACTGGTAACGGCGGATAAAAAAATGGGACTTTCGACAAAAAACTCAATCGAGTCGGTCCGTACTGACATTGCCAAAGACATTATTGATTAACAATTCCCTAGGAAAGGGAATTTGTCAATATGGTAATGCAGTAATGCCAGAGTCTATTTAACGAATAGTGGCTCATTCTCCGGGAGGGACGGGGATGCAAGCACCAACATGTTGAGTCCGCCTCCGTCAGCCCCGCTTTGCGGGTCTGCTACCTCCCTCGCGCAAGCGAGTTTTTGGGAATTCCATAGACGCCCCCAGGAACATCCCCGCCCCTCCCGGAGGCTTGGGTCAATATAGAAAACAGGTATTGCGTTTTGTTTGTTTAGGGGCTTGCCTCTATCCCTGTATACCTAACATAAAGGGCTGCTATTTCAACGGTAAGGAATACCTGGGAATTGCTGATGGCTCTGGTTTTTATGTTCCTGGGGGGGTATATTTTCTTATGCTTCCTTTTCTGACCCTGACAGCTGCTGCTGACGATGATGATCGCCGGCTGGACCGTATTTTGCGTAAGGCCCTGCCGGATATGCCCCTCTCGGCGGTCCACCGGCTTTTACGCAAGGGGCGGGTTCTGGTAAACGGCACCCCAGGGAAGGCCGCTGACCGGATACGGGCCGGCTCGGTGATACAGATACGGGACGAAAAAGCAAACGCCAACCCTCAGGCACCGGGCAGGGAGACGAAAAGCGGGGAATCATTGCCGGACCTGGACATACTCTGGGAAGGGCCGGAGTTCCTGGCCCTGAATAAGCCCGCAGGCTTGGCAGCCCACGGCCCGGAAAGCCTGGAAACCCGGGTACAGGTTTACCTGGCGGATAAACTCCCCCCATCCCTTTCCTTTAAACCCGGGCCCCTCCACCGGCTGGACAAGCCCACCAGCGGGATCATCCTTTTCTCAAAAAGCCTGGAAGGCGCCCGGTATTTCAGTGGTTTGTTTCAGGAACGGAACATACGGAAGCAATACCTTGCCCTATTGGAGGGGGTTCTGGAAAGGGACGAAACCTGGGAGGATGTCCTGATCAGAGACCGGGAAAGCCGGAAAAGCTTCACCGCCCCAGAAGCCGCCGGGAACGCCGGCCCCGAAACAGGGCGTATTGCCCGGACCCGGTCCTTTCCCCTGGCTGCAAAGGGTGGTTATACCCTGGTTATACTGGAATTGGACACCGGCAGGACCCACCAGATCCGCGCCCAGGCCGCTGCCCGGGGCCACCCCCTGGCTGGGGACCGCAAATACGGCGGTAGGCCAGAGCAAGTCGGGCTTCTGCTCCACGCCTGGAAGCTGGAATTGCCGGAAGAGGCTGAGCCCCTGGCTGGGCAGAAAGCCTTACCGGAAATGCCCCATCATCTGGAGGCGCCGCTGCCGGAAAATTTCAGACGGCGCATACGGGAGCTGTTCGGAGAAGGGGTGCTTGACAGTATAGGCTGCAATACTAAAAAATGAGCGCAAAAGAACGAGGAGAAGCTATATGAACGTAAAAAACAAGGCAAGGCGGACGGTAAGTTCCCTGCTGGCGGTACTGCTGGTATTTTTGGCAGGCTGCGCAAGTACTGGAGGCGGAGGCGGCAGTTCCACGGTGGATATTGCCATTTTTGCAAGTTCGGATATCCATAATTACTATTTGGATTATGACTACTTTACCGATTTGCCCACGGAACAAAACGGGCTGGTCCGGCTTGCGTCGGCCATGATTGAGGAGCGGAAAACCAATCCCAATGTGCTCTATTTTGATAACGGCGACTTTATCCAGGGGAACCCCTTTGGGGAATACCTGTCAAAGAACCCACCCCAAAAGGGGGCCATCAGCCCCATCATGACCCTGCTCAACGCGCTGAAAACCGACGCTATGACCACGGGGAACCATGAATTTAACTTCGGCCTGCCCTACCTGGATACGGTTATCAAGGGGGCCAAGTTCCCCGTGGTATGCGCCAATGTGGTAAAGGCCGGTACCGAGGAGCCCTATTTCCGCCCCTATGCCATCCTGAACCGGACTTTCCTGGATACGGCGGGTAAACGCCAGCGTATCAAGATAGGGGTCCTGGGACTCACTCCCCCCCAGATTATAACCTGGGACGGTTCCCTGCTCCAGGGCAAGGTAGAAACCCGGGACGGCTATGAAACGGCGAAACGGTATATACCGGAAATCAAGGCAGCCGGGGCGGATATCATCGTAGTTTTGGCCCATTCGGGGCTGGTGGACTTTCCCCATAAGGGGGGCGAAGAAAACTTCGGCTACTATATCAGTGAAATTCCCGGGGTGGATGTGCTTATCACCGGCCACGTGCACCAGAAATTCCCCAGTTCAGCCTATACCAGCCTTGCGGGGGCGGATATTGAAAAGGGGACGGTTAACGGTATCCCCACGGTCATGCCCGGCAGTTTTGCCGACACCCTGGGGCTTGTCAACCTGCGCCTTACCCGGCAGGACGGTACCTGGAAGCGGGAAGACGGGGGTTCCCGGCTGCTGCCCCTCTACGATGCGGCGGCTAAAAAGAGCAATTACCCTGCGGACAGCGGTTTAAGCAGCCTTTTGGCGAAGGAACATGAGGCGGTCCTGGCCTACATACGGTCCCCGGTGGGTTCCGAAGAGGGAGGCGCCACCGCCGGCGGCAGCCTTACCGCCCCCTTAAACAGTTTCTTCTCCGTGGTGCGGGATGATTATACGGTACAGATCATCAATGAGGCCCAAATCTACTATGCCCGTGAGGTGTTGGCGGGAACTGAATACGCTGCCCTGCCCATCCTTTCCGCAGCGGCTCCCTTCAAGGCCGGCGGCAGGCAGGGGCCCAAGTACTATACCAATATACCCGCCGGCCCCCTGGCGATTAAAAACATTGCCGACCTCTACGTGTATTCAAATACCGTGGTCATCCTGAAACTAAACGGCGCGGAGGTCAAGGAATGGCTGGAAATGAGCGCAGGCCAGTTCAATCAGGTCAATCCCCGTTCTCAGGAAGCCCAATACCTTATCAATGACGACTTCCCCACCTACCTCTTCGATGTTATCGACGGCGTCAGCTACAAAATCGATATCACCCAGCCGGCCCGGTACAACCCCAACGGCAGTATGCGGGATCAGGCTTCAGAACGGATCAAAGATCTCCGTTTCCAGGATAAACCCATCGACCCAGCCCAGGAATTTGCGGTGGTTTCCAATAACTATCGGTCCTACGGGGGCGGCAACTTCCCCAACGTCGGCCCTGCAAAGATCATCCTCGCTTCACCGGATGAAAGCCGCCAGGTTATCCTGAAATATATGGAGCTTAAACAGGAAATAGTCCCCCAATGGGACGACAACTGGTCCCTGGCCCTGCCCTCGGGCTCAGGTCCCCTGCTTTTCCTCAGTTCCCCCCAGGCCCAGGATTTCCTGCTTCCGGGTATTAGCTACGAAGGAACTAACGAAGCGGGTTACGGGATTTACCGGATACAGCCCTAAGCGCTACCCGGATTTCCCGGAAATGCCGCAAGTCGGAGCTGACAGAGCTCCGACTTGCGGCACCCATCCGTCTTGACAGGAAACTTAAATCCCCCTGATGATTAAAGGTAGGGAGACTAAAATGAGTACACTTGATATATACCGGAAACGATGGGAAGGGGTAAGGAAAACAATGCAGGAGCAAGGGATTAGTTCCTTGCTCCTAGGTCCGGGTTCTGATTTATATTACCTTACTGGCTTTTTCGGGCATATCTCTGAACGGCTGACCTGTTTTATCCTGACCCATGATGATGCTTTTTTTCTCTACCCTGGTTTTGAAAAGAACCGTATCAATCCGGAACTGGCGGATCTGGCGGAATGCCGGGCCCATACCGATGGGGATGATCCCCATGGAATCCTTGTTTCTTTTATAAAGGAAAAAGCCGGAACCGCCGCAATAGATAACCGTATGTGGGCGGAAACCCTCATCAAGATACAGGAACGGCTCCCCTCATATCGCTGGGATCTTGCATCCCGGATTATCTCCCCCATGCGAATGTGCAAAGATGAGGAAGAGTACCGCTGCCTCAAGGAGGCCCAACTCAAGGCCGGCAGGGCATTGGGGGAACTCTACAAATGGGGCCTTGAGGGGCGTACCGAAAAGGAAGCGGCGGTAAAACTTACCGAATTCTGCACCCGGGAGGGGCTTAAAAAGGCATCCTGGGGTCCAATAGTGGCTTCAGGCCCCAGCGGAGAAAGCCCCCACCATTCTACCGGGGACCGGATCATCAAGAAAGGAGATCCGGTGATTATCGACTTCGGGGGGGTATACCTGGGCTACCAGGCGGATATGACCCGGACCCCGGTAATCGGCAAGGCTGACGGGAAATTTAAAGAAGTGTATGAAACCGTGCTTAGGGCAAACCAAGCCGCTTTTCAAGCAGCCAAGCCCGAAGCGCCCTGTGAAACGGTGGATGCTGCCGCCCGGGGAGTGATAGACCAGGCGGGGTATGGGGAATTTTTTACCCACCGTTTGGGGCATGGCCTGGGGTTGGATATTCACGAAGACCCCTATATGGTACGGGGCAATACCCTACCCATAAAAGCGGGGATGAGCTTTTCCGATGAACCGGGGATATACCTGCCGGGAAAATTCGGCGTTAGGATAGAGGATATCCTTTTTATAGGGCAGAACGGGGCGGAACGGCTGACAGAATTCCCCCTTACTTTTATGGAATTATAATGAGCCAAGAGGGGACCGGGATAAACCTGAAAGCTTAAATCCCCGCGGCCCTTGTAAGAACGCGCTCCTGCCCCCTATAATAAGCTCATGATCCTTGATTTTCTGTTCCTGCCCCTACGGAGAATCCGCATCTTCGCCCTCATTGGAGAAAGCGGGACCGGAAAGAGTTTCCGGGCCAAGCTTGTGGCAGAAAAATACGGGATCGAGTATATCATCGACGACGGGCTCCTGATCCGGGATAACCGTATCCTGGCAGGTCATTCAGCCAAAAAGGAAAAGACCTTTATGGCCGCAGTAAAGGTGGCCCTTTTTGACGAGAAGGGGCAGCGGGACGAGGTGGCCAGGAAGCTCCAGACTGAAAAAACCAAGAAGATACTTATTCTGGGAACCTCTGAAAAAATGGTAAATAAGATCGCCACCCGGCTCCAATTGCCCGCTATCAGCAAGATCATCAAGATTGAGGATATCGCCACCCAGGAAGAAATTGAACGGGCCATACGGACCCGAAAGATCGAAGGAAAACATGTAATTCCCGTGCCCTCCATTGAGGTAAAGCGGAACTACCCCAATATTTTTTACGATGCCATCAGGATATTCAAACACCGGAAGGGCGGCGCCCCGGGTACGGGGGTGCATGAAAAATCGGTGGTACGGCCTGAGTATTCAAAACGGGGAAAAGTGATCATCTCCGAGACGGCCCTGAGCCAGATGGTAATCCACTGCGTGGATGAGTATAATCAGAACATCAGAATTAAAAAAATAGTAGTGAAAGATGACGAAGCAGGATACCGGCTGGTAATTACCATTGATGTGCCCTATGGGACCCAGTTAGGGGGAAATATTCATGAGCTGCAGCAATATATTATTGATAACATTGAGCGGTATACGGGGATTTTGATTGAAGAGGTTAACATCATTATTGATAAATTTATCCAGAGCGGCGGGGCTTAGAGAATGGGAGGATTTGATGAAAAAAAGTATTGCTGCGGCATTGGTGCTTTTTGGACTAACAGGGATACTGTCGGCCCAGGATTTTGATTATGCTTGGGACGACCTTGACTATGACTGGGACACGGAAATAGAGGAACCCCCGGATTTTGTAGACCCCTACGCCCCCGCCACTCAGGTGCCAACTCAGGCAGCTCCGGCCCCTTCCCCGGCCCCCATGCAAACTGCGCCCGCCCCGGCAGCAGCGCCTCCCGCACCGGTTGCGCCATCCCCGCCCCCCAGACAAGCGGCGCCCTCCCCTGCTGCACCGGCTCCGATAGCGGCGCCAACCCAGGCCCAGGATTTTGATTATGCCTGGGACGACTCTGAATATGACTGGAACATGGTAATAGAGGAGCCCCCGGATTTTGTTGACCCCTACGCCCCCGCCACGCCAACCCCGGTTGCTCCCGCCACACCGGCGCCTGCTCCCACCCCTCAGGCGCCCGCTCAGCTTGCTCCCGCTCCGGTTACGCCCCCCGCAACGCCGCCGTTTGATCCGGCCCCCGCTCCCAGACAGGCCTCCCCTACCCAGTCTGCCCCATCGCCGGTTTTTGCGGAACCCGCGGATAGGCCGACCCCTGTACCGGCGTATATTCCGGCGGAACCGGACCAGCCTACACTCCGGGGAAAGTTTTATACCCTGGTGTATGACGGGGATGAGAAAGACGCAGCATTACTATTAGATGAATTTGAACAGCGTTTCAATATCTATACCCAGCTCTTCCATTTTGACCCGGCCGCCATAACCGGCCCCCTGTTGATCAGGGCCATTGGGGATAATGCAGCCTACGAAGACTATGTAAACACCAAGCTGCATATGGTACCGGAAGGGGCGGTATATATCCACTACAACCAGGAAACCAAGCGGGAACTGGTGATTAACCGAGCGGCGTTCAATGGAGCCTCGGACTCCGGGGATACCTTGCAGACCTTTCTTGCCCACCAGGCCTTTATCCAGTACCTCAGGGCCTTTATCCCCCGCCCGCCCGCCTGGATGCGGGAAGGGTTCGGGATTTTTTTCAGCACCCTGAAATTCGATCCCGCAACAAAGCTGTTAAAGTTTGATGAAAACCTTTCCTGGCTGGACATGGTAAAAAGCTTAGGCGACCAGGCTCCGGAACCGAAGACCCTGCTCCTGGCGGATACCGGAGAATATCCCCCTGAAATAACAGGCCCCTTCCAGGCCGCCTCCTGGGCCTTGGCTTCCTTCCTGGTGAATAACAGTGATGAAAACTATTTCCGCACCCTGGCCGAAGTCTTCATGGTCCTTTCCCCCACAGCCGGGGCCGGTGAGAATGCCCAGGCGGTGGAAAAGCGGCTGACCCTCTGGACCGGCTACGACACCTTTGCTGCGGACTACCGGAATTATCTTGCTTCCCGCAAAACCCTGACAGAACTGTTAGTCGCCGGGCAGAAAGCCTATTCCTCCGGAGACCGTAAAGCTGCGGAGCTAAATTTTACTGAAGCCCGGGCAATAAAGGAGGACCAAGGCGTTCCCTGCTACTACCTGGGACTTTTGGCCTATAATGACAGGGACTTCGCAAAGGCCGGAGAGCTGTTCAATGCCGCCCTGGAATACGGCGTTGACCCGGCCTTGGTCCGCTACGCCCTGGGGCTCAACGCAATATCCGCAGGCCGCAATGCCGAAGGCATAGGCTGGCTGGAACAGGCGGCGGAAGCAGCGCCGGACCGGTACAGAGAAAAGACAGGGAAACTAATCGGACAGCTGCGGCCTTAGGTCAACTTGCCGCCTTCTTCTCTGTTTTACTCAGGTTTCTTGGGGAACCATCCCCGTTCAACCCTTTTGCGCTGGTGGAATAATTCGTTAATACTCCAGAAACAGCAAAAGGCAATGATCCCCAAGATAGAACTGATTAGTATATTTTTAACGAGCAATGAAATTGTACATAATATAATTCCGGCTATAAGAAAGGCCGGCCAAATTTTTACCCCAAAATGGTATTCGCCATATATAATAAGAGGATGAAACAGGCCGATTATCATAAACGAGACGAAGCCAACAATTATCCCATATAACGACACGTAAATTTCCTCACATTGCAGGCTTTATTCCCCGCTGTTCCCCGAATCCGGCTTGGGCGCAGTATTACTGCGGGACCGGTGTCTGCGGCGGCGTTTCCTCATCGGTTCGGCAGACGGGGAAAGGGCCGCCGCTGGGACGAGGGGGCCGGGAAAATCCGCTTCGACAACGGCTTCCCGCTCAGCCATCCGGGGCTTACCCCGTTCAAAGAGGCGTTTTTTCTTGATGGTCTGACCGTGCTCATTGAAGATGAGCCTGACTGCCTGGTCCAGTTCAATCCGGGGGGGGTTCATGGGGAGCACAAACTGCCGGGCGGCCAAAAAGGCGATCTTGTAGTTTTCCGTGAGCCCCGCATCCCAGTCCACAAAGTCGGTCAGGTAATCCCGAATCAGGGCAGCCATGGCTTCCCCGGGTTTGGCCTCACCATCCTGGTTCAGATCAGAAAGGCCCTTCAGATACCGGGAGCGAAATAGTTCATTTTCCTTCATCAACCGGGAAAGGTTGGGCTGAAGGTACTCGTAGAGGCCGAAGGATTCCAGGCTTTCGGTAATCACCGCAGCGCTGGGGGAATGGAGTATCTTGAAAATCTCCTCGGTAAGCCGCGAGGGGGATATGGGGGCCAGGAGATGGGCCTGTTTTTTTATCGTCCAGCGCAGGGTCAGGGGGAGTTTGAAACCCGTAGTGGCGGCGTACTTTACCGCCCGGATCATCCGCACTGGATCGTCCTTAAAAATAAAGGACAGGGGAATAATGGGGCGTATACGTTTTTCCCGTATGTCCTTCATACCCCCCACATAGTCCACCACAACCTGTTTCCCGGGATCGTAAAAAAGGGCGTTCAGAGAAAAATCCCGGCGCAGCACATCCTCTTCAATGGTACCATAGGTATTGCTGGTAGGACCGTCCTTGAGGGAACGGAAGGTGCAGACCTCGAAAATTTTAGGGCCAAAGTACACATGGACCAGCCGGAAACGGCGGCCTATGACCCGGGCGTTGCGGAATATCTTTTTGATCCTGCTGGGGGTGGCATCACTGACGATATCAAAATCCTTGGGTTTCTTGCCCAGCATCAGGTCCCGGACCGCCCCGCCGACTATATACGTTTCAAAGCCGTTAGCCCGCAAACGGGAGGTAATATTTACCGCATCGCTGTCCACATCGGAAAAGTTAATACCATGTTCATTCTGGGTGTAAACAATAGCTTTCTTAACCGGTTTGCCGTCCTGTTCCGCCCCATATCGGATGCGCAAAGGTCCCTCCTTATCAATATTCCTTGCAATGCCGGGTAAGCCAGTCAAGCACACTGGACATCACTTCCTCCCGGTTGGTCTCGTTTAATAGTTCATGCCGGGCATCGGGGTAAACCACGAATTCCAGATCCTTAATTCCCATAGCCCTATAGCCGTTCACCAGGGCGGTAGGGCTTTCCCCCATATCCCCCACCGGGTCGGCGCTGCCGCAAAACACATAGATAGGCAAATTCCGGGGTATCCCTTCCATGGCCTCCCGCCGGTGTGTCCTGTTCAGCCCATCCGTCAGATCCCGGTAAAACCCGGAAGAGCAGAGGTTGCCGCAAAGGGGATCCGCAGCAAAGGCGTCCACCTGTGATTCATCCCGGGAAAGCCAGTCAAAAGGGGTGCGGTTGGGTTTAAAGGGATTATTGTAGGGGCCGTCCCCTAGGGCGAAGGCCAGCTTTGAACCCCTGCGGCTGCCCTTGAAAGCGGCGATAAGCCCCATCACAGAAGCACCAAATGCATATTTCAAGCCCCCGGGGCCTCTGGTTCCTGAAAGCAGACACCCCGCAAGCCGGTCCCCATGGGCTTCAATGTAGCTCTGGGTAAGGAAGGAACCCCAGGAATGGCCCAGGATGAACAGTGGAAGCTCCGGCCGGGCCTGCTTGATAGTATCCACCAGGATATCAAGGTCAGCTACCACCCGGCGGAACCCCTGTTTATCCGCGCAATGCCCCAGGAGGCCGCCCTTACCGGGATCGTTCACTGTACGGTCCGCAGTCAGGCCGTGCCCCCGGGCATCTGCCGCCCAGGACTCAAACCCGGCTTCAGCCAGGCGCAATGCCAGGGGCTCATACCGGCGAGAATGCTCCGCCATACCATGCACAATAAGCACGGTCGCCCGGGGAGAACGGGAGGACATCCAACGCCTGGTAAAAAGCCGTGTACCGTCATCGGTATTTGTCCAACTGGTATTTTTTAAGATCTCTTGAGCCATATAAGTTATGTATTCCCTATACTATTATATCTTACAATATTGATATAATATCCCATAAATGGCAATGGGTGAAATCTTTACTTCTCTGGTCGAACATATAAGCTCAGGCGGAGCGGGTGTCCTGAATTTCCAGGGAAAACGGGTTTTTATGGATTTTACCGCCCCCGGGGACCTGGCTGTAGGGCGGATTATAGAAGACAAGCGCAGTTGGGCCCGGGCGGAACTCCTGGAACTGTCCGAGGCTTCACCGCTCAGGGCCAGCCCGGCCTGCCCCCTCTACGGAACCTGCGGGGGCTGCTCCCTCCAGCACCTGAACTATAAGACCCAGGTCGCGGAAAAGGCGCTCATACTTCAGGACGCCTTCAAGCACATCGGGGGTATTACCCTACCACCTGCTTTCGACTTTATCCCCTCCCCGCCCTGGAACTACCGGAACCGGATGCAATTGCATTGTATTCTCCAAAATCGCCCTCAGGCAAAAAATCACCGGGCCGGGACACATTCCGGACTACTTGCAACGCAGTTCCCCGCGCCTCTTGCAACGCAGTTCCCCGCGCAAAACCGGTTGGGCTTTATGGGCCGGAAAAGCGGCGATATCATCCCGGTTGACCGCTGCCCGGTGGCCGATCCGGGGATAGCTTCGGCCTTGCAGGAAGGCGCCATCCTTCCGCCCCCGGCAAAGGACCGGTTTACCGTCTTTTCATTTGAAACCACCCTTTTGAGCGAAGGAACTATCCGGGGAAAGGCCCAAAGCCGGGGCACGGTAACCCTGCTGGGAAAGGAACTGCGCATGGACGCCGGGGTGTTTTTCCAGAGCAACTGCGGCATGTTGGAACGGCTCATTGGGGATCTGGCCCAAATCGCCGGTACAACAGACCGGACCCTTCCCATGGCGGACCTGTACTGCGGGGTGGGTACCTTCGCAGCCTTCCTGGGGGAACAATTCCCCCGTATCGATCTGGTGGAGGAAAACCCCGAGGCCATAGTCCTGGCCCGGGAAAATATTCGCGGCCAGGATGGGCGGCTATTCGCCCAAACTGGTGATCTCTGGGCAAAGGGCTGTACCATGGACAGCAGCTACGGCTTCATGGTGGCGGACCCGCCCCGGCAGGGCCTGTCCCCGGCACTGCGCCGGGCCCTGGCCGAAAAAGGCCCACCGGTACTGGCCTACGTTTCCTGCGATCCCGGAACCCTGGCCCGGGACTGCGGGGAATTATTAGCCGGGGGGTACCGGCTGGAAATGCTGCGGGGCTACGATTTCTACCCCCAGACTGCGCACATTGAAAGCCTGGCGGTGTTTAGGAAGGGATGATACTTAAAAAATTTCCGGTTTCAAGCGTTTTCCTCTGGCTGCTAATTATGGCCGGCTGCGCAACCACCATCCCGGTGGAGGTAACCCGGCTTCCCACCCTGGATACTGGCGGCATTGAGCGGCTTGCGGTGGAACCCTTTGACCCCGGCGAAACCGGGGCGGCTCAAATTGCCCGGGACTTAACCAACCTGATAAATGAGGCGGTTCTTGCTACAAAAGTATTTACCCTGGTTTCCTGGGAAGAATTTAGTAGGGTCCGAAATTCCGCGGGAAGCTACGCTGGAAGTTCCGCGGGAAGCTACGCTGGAAGTTCCGCGGGAAGCTACGCTGGAAGTTCTGGGGGCAGTATCGCTAACTTTGCGGATGCGGTCATTTCAGGGGAACTCACCAGGTATGAAGCAGCGGTGAATACCCGGCAGGATGAACGGGTAAATGCCCGCGGGCTGAGCTATAAGGTAACCCAGTACAAGCAGGAACTAACCCTGAGCTATGTTTTCAGGCTGACCCGGACCCGGGATGGGTCCGTTATCGGCCAGATTAGCCGGGAAGGTTCCGATGAGGGTGTTTGGGAAGATTCAAGGAATAAGGTTCCCCATGAACGGGATGTGGCAAGGTCGATTATCGCGGATCTAACAAAAACCCTGGGCAAGGATATTGCCCCCTGGAAGGAAAAAGAAAACAGGACCCTGGAAAAGGATAAGGCCCGGGACCCCCGGATGAAGGAAGCCAATTCCCAGGCTAAGGCCCGCCATTACCGTTCCGCCTTTACTATCTATAAAGAAGTTTACCAAGACTCAGGCAACTTTGCCGCCGGATTTAACGCGGCGATCCTTGCAGAAGCCCTGGGGAATCACGGGGAAGCCCTTGAGCTGATGGGCCGGCTTGTGAAAGAGACAGGAAACCCCAGGGCGGGAACGGAACTGGAGCGGATGAAAAGGACCCTGGCTGAAGCCCGGGAGGCGGAGGAAAAGTTTAACTCCCCCTTGGTGGGAGGACCGACAACCAACGCTATCAGAAAGGTATTGGAGGCTTTGCAAACCCAGCTTCCCTGGAACAGCACTATTGCTGTTCTGAACACCGATTCCGCCGACCAGCAGCTCAGCGACTATATCGTTGAAGAGCTGAGCGCCGGATTAGCCAGGACCGTGGGGTTAACCATGGCGGATCGCGGGAAGCTCAGTCTGCGCCGGGCGGAACATCCCGGGGAACTCAGCGATGAAGCGGCTATCTCCATCGGCAGGATGCTTGGCTGCCGGATAGTGATCACCTGCGCGCTAGTCGGGTCCGGCAACCAGCGCCGCCTACTGGTCAAAACCTTCGTGGTTGAAACCGGGGCCCTGACATACCAGGCTTCGGAAGAAATTTAGATCCCCCCGCCCCATGTACCGGTATAGCGCCCGCCCCCCATCATGGGCTATACTAAGCCCCGAGGAGACCACAATGAAACAGACTTTTCTAATGTACGCGAAGTACCTTCAGGACAAGGACAAGAAAATTGCTGCCCTGCTGGACGGGCTTTCCAATGATGAGCGGGAAAAGGACCGGGGAAGCTACTACAAGAGCCTTTCCGGGCTTTTCCGGCACGTAACCGGAGCTCAGGGCTTCTTCCTGGGGACCCTGCAATCATCCCTACCCGGGAACTCCAAGGCGAAATTGGTTCCCTTGCCTGATGCCAAGGCTCTTCCCGAGGGGATTCTAACCGAAGCTCAGTGGAAGGAGCTTAAGGCGTTCAGCGAAAAGGCCGACCAGGCGCTGGTTGATTTTCTCAGCGCCCTAAGCGATGAGGATCTGAAAATCCATGCCAAGTGGTTCAGCGGCGACATGGTTCCCCTGTCCTTCATGCTGAGCCAGCTCCTGGTACATGCGGTGCATCACCAGGGGGCGATATCCCAGATACTGGATGAGATGAAGATCGACAACGACTTCTCCGGCATAGGCGTAAAATTTTTGTAAGAGAGACTTCAAGGCCGGGGGCTTAGAACACCGGAAAGGATTCGAAGCCCGCGTCTTTAAGTCGTAAAATGGTCTGGTTAGGATTTTCCCCCGGGGAAATGGTCACCGCCCAGTAGGTGATGCCGTTTACCAGTTTTTGTGTGACCCCCCCGGTAAATCCCCTGGCAGCAAGCCGGGACACCATGGCTTGGGCGTTTTCCTCCCTGCTGAAAAGGCCGGTTTGCAGGGCCTTAACACCGCTGGAATTTCCGGCCCGGTTAGGGGCAGCCGGGGCGCTATAAGCCTGAGAGGGTTGGGCAAGCGGAGCGGAACGCACCGGGACGGATGCGCTGATCACGGCGTTTTCCCGGCCCGGAAAGAAAAACCACAGGGGCCGGGGGTAAACAGAAACAGCAATACTGTTGGGACCCGCAGGTCCGCTATTCGCAGTATTACTGCCTGAGGCAAGGGCCTCTTCACTTTCCAGGATCCGTGCCTCAGGGCTGTTGGGAAATTCCGAAAGTATCTGAGCCTTGTAACCCGGTGCGGAGAAAATGCGCCAGAAAGTATAGTAAATAGCCGGCCTGAAATCCATAAATTCCGGGTTTCCCAGAAGGGCGTACAGGGTGATGGGGTTTCCGGTGCGGAACACATCGATCTGAGCAGCGATATACCGGGCATCACGGAGTAAAACCTGATCGCCAGCGACATTATCGCTGGCGACCAGGTCGCTGGCCGAACCAAGGATCCCCTGCAGGGCGTCTTCGGCGGCCTCATACTCCCCCAGGGTGAGGAAGCAGAGGGCGGATTCCAGGGAACTGGCATGGTCCCGGTTTTCCGGATCTGCCCGGACAGCTTCAAGCCAGGCCCGGGCAGAGGCATCGATATTTCCCGAAAGCCTCTGGAGCCGGGCCAGCTCTATATAGGCCTCCCGCCTTTCAGCGCCACTCCGGGCAGAATCGGCCAGTTTCCATTCAATAGTCCGAATCTCCTGTTCCAGGGAAAGCTTCACCGGAATATCCGCACTTTGCCCGTGGAGCCCCCCCGCAAGGACAAAGAAGAGGGGCATAAACAGGAAGGACCGGGAACGGAACGCCCGGGAAATATCAATCAATGCCATAAGGTCCGCCATTGGGAAAATCCCCCGGAGCGCCCTTGCCCCGCTTTTTTGGCGGGGGCATACCGGGAATATCAAAAACCGGAAACTCACCGGCCTTTGCCTCCTTATTCTTTTTAGCCCGTCTCAGCTCCATAGAAACTGCGAAGGGAATAGAACAAAGCAGACCGAAAACAAAGGAAGCAAAAATGGGAAGATACACCGGAACCGCCGGCAGGGTAGAAAACCCGAAGGAAATATCGCAGCGGTTATCCAGGTTCAAACCGATAAAAACAAGAAAAATCACCAGGATCAGGACCAGACCAATCAATCTCCAAGGCATAGTTAACTCCTATTTAGCGCGGAAGGTATTCCCCCGCAATGACGAAAGGGTCAACTCGGTAAAACTTCCGATAGTCCGCGGGTCGCCGGGGACCACAACCATTTCGTCCCGTTCAGTACGGGCTATTAATTCATCGGCATTTTTTCGGGAAATTCCTTCAATTAATACCTGCTCACGGGAACCGACCCGGGCTTTCAGCAGTTCCTGGGTGTGTTTCTTTTGAAGGGCCATGACCCGGCTTAGGCGCTTTCGTTTGAGTTCCTCCCCGATACGGTCCGGCAAGGCGTATGCTGCGGTTCCTTCCCGGGGATTGTAGTGGTAGGTATAGGCATAGAGGAATTTGACCCGCTCCATCAGGTCCAGGGTAAGCTCCAGGTCTTCCTCGGTTTCTCCGGGGAAGCCCACCAGGATATCCGTGGACAGGGTAATGTCCGGCATGGCCTCCCGGATTTCGGCAACCAGTTCCAGGTAGCGTTCCCGAGTATAGCGGCGGTTCATGGCGGAAAGAATGGCATTGGAGCCATGCTGGACACAGAGGTGGAGGTGCCGGCAAAACACGGGGTTTTCCGCCATCACCTGTATGGCTCGGGAGGAAAGGTCCTTGGGGTGGCTAGACAGGAAGCGGACCCAGCGTATGGGTGTGCCTGCGGTTTCCCGGGCAACCAGTTCCAGGAGGCCGGGAAAATCCAGGGCATCCTCAAAGCGGTAGGAGTTGACATTCTGCCCAAGAAGGGTGATCTCCCGGACCCCTCGTTCTGCCAGCAAATGAATTTCTTCGGCAATGGAAGCAGGGCTGCGGGAAATTTCCCGGCCCCGGACATAGGGGACGATGCAGTAGGAACAGTAATTGTTGCAGCCATGCATGATGGGAACAAAACTGCGAAAATTTTGTTCCGGCCCTTCCTCTTCCAGATGAAAGGGCGAAAAGGAAAAGGCAGGCTTTTCCTCAAGCAGATCAAGTTCCGTGAGCAGAGGCTTTTCCCCGGGAAGCGCCCTTTCCAGGATTTCCAGGATAAAGGGAAAAACCGAACGGCCCCCGGTACCCATCACATAATCCACCGCCCCCTGTTCCTTCAGGGCCTCCCCCAGTCGCTGGGCCATACAGCCCGCTAGGATCAAAGTGAAGGGGTTTCCGCCAATAGAACGCTTTTTCTTTAAAGCATGATAATGGGCCAGCCGGCCTAAAACCCGCTGTTCCGCGGTCTGCCGCACCGAGCAGGTGTTGAGGAGCACCAGGTCGGCCCCCTCCCCGTTTTCCGCTGCGGACCAACCCCGCTCCCGGAGCACCAGGATCAGGGCTGCGGACTCGGCAGTATTCATCTGACATCCGTAGGTTTCAAAAAAGTAGGTCACAGGCCGCCCTTGATAACGGTCTTAAGACCGGCGTTTCAGTCCCTTAAAAAATTTGATACCGCTCCAGGCGCCCACCACCAGCATCCCCAGGGCGCTTATACTCAGCAATGTCCCCGCCAGGGGGCGGATGATGCCGATCCGGGACAGGATAGAAAGCCCCCCGGCCACCGTCGCCAGAAGGCCGAACTTTCGGTCATCCTTATCCTTGGAGATAATGCCCCCGATACCGAGTATCCCCACCACAAGCCCGGCAATAATTCCCAGAACCGGAGGCAGGGCCCGCATGATCATAAGAACCGCCCCCCCTACGATTCCGCCCACAGCGGTCATGCCCTGCTTTGCCAGGGTATTGGTGGACGGATAGTTTTCATTACCGGGTAACAAATCATTCATGGCTTTCCCCTTACCATTCAATATACATATACCCGGAAAAATCTTCAAGGAATACCCTATTAAATCCGGTAATTCCCTGAGCCACTTTTGTTAACCTGAGAATTATTCATAATCCGCCATAATATGCCGATAGTTTATTAATAAGTATGGGTAAACGCATTAACTTTGAAGATAATATATTCATCCTCAATACCCGGATACGGATGATTCGGGATTTGCTTATCCTGGACACGGATCCGGATATTTTTCTGGATAAAACCCTGACGGATGTAGACTTTATCGACGCCGCCCTGGCTTTGCTTTTACGGAACCTCATCGACAATACCCGGCTCATTGAACGGAATGAGCAATTCTATAACCTCTACGAAACTGAACAGCAGTTTCTCTCCACCCTCTGGGACCTTGCCAACGGGCCGGGTACCATATCGGTTTCCTCCTACCCAGTGCTCCAGGATAAGATCGCCATACTGAGGGAACATTCCCTGGAACGGCGGAAAACCGTAGAAGACCATATCAGCACCGGCGAAACCCCCTCTTCTGAGCCGGTGGTCAGCTCCGATGAACTCAATGAACTGCTCAGGGATTTTTAGCAGAAAGCCATGAGGATCACCGGTGGCTTTCTGGTTGGCAGGCAGGTGGAAGTCCCCCCGGGGGTGATACGGCCCGCCATGGACCGGATGCGGGAATCGGTTTTTGCCGTCCTGGGAGACCTGACCGGGCAGTCATTTCTGGACATTTTTTCCGGCTCAGGGATTATCGCCCTGGAAGCGGTTTCCCGGGGGGCAAACCCGGTGGAGGTGGTGGAGATGGACAGCCAAAAGCGGAAAACCCTGATTCAGAATGTCTCCATGGCCCCGACCCGGGTGCAATGCCACTTTATGGCAGCGGAGCTCTATGTGAAGCGGGCTAAAAAACAATTCGATATTATTTTCTGCGATCCCCCCTTCCCGTATAAATTTAAGTGGGAACTGGCGGCTTCCATAGCGGCTTCCCCTCTGATGGGGCCGGGTTCCCGGCTGCTTATCCACCGTCCCCGGGAAGATGCTTACGATTCCCCCCCTCAGGGGCTTACATTTGAAAGTTCCCGGGTCTACGGCCGATCGGTTGTGGATTTTTTCATGAAATTTTAGTTGTATTTTTTGGAAATGTGGTAAATAATATTACTATATTAGTATATTTTGATCAGGGTTAAGATGGATTATAAAAAAGTATTCGGTCGTTTTGAGGGGCAAAACGGGTTTATAAAAACCATCGCAAGACCCTCTATGGACGGCAGCCAGAAGGCTGCACTGAATCGCAAAGGTAATGTTCTGTATAACTCCGGTGATATTGAAGGGGCCAGACGGATCTTTCTCACCACCGGGTATTCCGACGGCTTATCCAGGGTCGGGGACTATTATAAGTCCCAGGGCAGGGATCTGGATGCCCTGCGCATGTACTGGATGGCCCCGGACAAACACAAGGCAGAACCGATTGTCCAGCGATTGTCCGTTGTAATACAGCAGCTAATACACGAAGAAGAGGTTCGTTCTGATGAGTGATGAAGTAAAACAGATTCCGGCGGA
This sequence comes from Treponema primitia ZAS-2, assembly GCF_000214375.1. Lineage (NCBI taxonomy): Bacteria > Pseudomonadati > Spirochaetota > Spirochaetia > Treponematales > Treponemataceae > Treponema > Treponema primitia. The sequence continues at coordinate 2,536,129 of NC_015578.1, forward strand.
GCTTCTTAGTGAAGCCAGGCCGGAGCTTTCCGTTTCAGAAGCTTTCAACCAGGAAGTTTCGGAAATATCCGAGCTGTCCAAGAAGGGCTACCAATTTTTAAAAGAGAACAGGATTGCCGATGCCATAGACAGTTTTGGCAAGATCCTGATGGTTGATGAGAACAACAACTATGCCCTGGTAGGCATGGGGGACGCTACCCGCAAACGGGGCTCCTTCCATGATGCGGTGGAGTACTATCGGCGCTGCCTGGCCCATCACCCGGGAAAAAATTATGCCCTATTCGGCCTGGCTGATTGCTATAAGGCCCTGAACCAGTACCATAAGGCCATAGAAATCTGGGAACAGTACCTGCTTCACGACGATAAAAACATCACCGTCCTTACCCGGGTGGCCGACGCTTACCGCAAGGTACGGGATTTCAAACATTCTAAGGAAGTTTACCTCCGGGTTCTGGATATGGAAGAGCATAATCCCTACGCCATCATCGGCCTGGGACATCTGCACTACGATTTTAAGGAATACCGGGACGCCCTGTTCTACTGGGAAAAGATGGTAGAGTACAACAAGGAAGGGGTGGATATCCGGGTGCTGACCTCCATAGGGAACTGCCACCGGAAGCTCAAGACCTTTGAAAGCGGTATCCCCTACTTTGAGAAGGCCATGCATCGGGACCCCGGTAATTTTTACGCCCTCTTCGGCCTGGCGGACTGCTACCGGGGCTTAAACCAGCAATACCGTTCCCTGGATTACTGGAACCGCATCCTGGAGCAGGACCCCCGGAACAAGGTGATCCTCACCCGGGCCGGGGACGCCTACCGGAACCTGAACGATTTTGAGAAGGCGGTAGACTATTACCGCCGGGCTCTTAACATCGAATTCGATACCTACGCAGTGCTGGGACTATCGGTGGTCTCCAAAGCCCAGGGCAAATACGAGGAATCCATCGAATCCCTGCGCCGGCTCATCCAGCAGGACCCGAAGAACTACCGACTCTATGTAGAATTAGCGGACTGTTGGGTGAAACGGGGCGACAGAAATCAGGCCATTGAAATTCTGGGGGCATTCCAGAAATTCGGAATACGGAACCTGTTTGTCACAGAACTGCTGGACAAACTCAGGCCCTGATGGCGCCGGACGAAAAACCCCTTACTCAGGATAAACCAGCCCTTTCGGGGCTGCCCCTGGAAGAGCTGGAAAAATTCCTCACCCCCCTGCCCCCGTTCCGGGCCCGCCAGATCTTCCGTTGGATAGCCAGGGGCGCCCAAAGCTTTGCCGACATGACCGACCTTTCTCTGGACCTGCGGGAAAAGCTTGCCGCCGGGTATACCCTCAGGAGCAGTGTTATTGCCGCCAGGCTGGATGATCCCGACGGGACGGTAAAACTCAAGATAGGCCTGGCGGACGGCGCGGGTATTGAGGCGGTACTGCTCCGGGACGGCGAGGGCCGGCAAACAGCCTGCCTCTCTACCCAGGCAGGCTGTCCCGTGGGCTGCGTGTTTTGTAAAACCGGGTCCCTGGGTTTCCTCCGCAACCTGGAAGCCTCGGAGATTGTGGAACAGTTCCTCGCTATCCGCTCTGTAAGTCCGGACATTGCCAATGTGGTCATCATGGGCATGGGGGAGCCCCTGCTCAACCTGGAGGAACTCCGGAAAGCCCTGGATATACTCACGGATAGTGAAGGAATCGGCCTTTCAAAACGGCGCATAACCCTTTCCACCAGCGGCATAATCCGGGGCATTCAGGAATTGGCCGACCAGGGGCCGGATCTGCGCCTGGCAGTTTCCCTGACCACGGCGGATCCGGCACTGCGGGAAGAACTCATGCCCATAGCCCGGACCAATTCCCTCCCGGCCCTGAAAAGCGCCCTGCAATACTACCAGGCAAAGCAGGGCCGGCGCATTACCCTGGAGGCGGTCCTGCTGGGAGGCGTCAATACCCGGAAAGAGGACAGCGCCGCCCTGGCAGACTTTGCCCATGGGCTGGACGCGGTGGTGAACCTCATACCCTGGAACCCCGTGGAGGGGCTGGAATTCCGGGGTAAGCCCCTGCGGGAGCCCGGGGCAGGGGAAATTGCCGGCTTTACCCGGGAGCTGGCCCGGCGGGGGATCAAGGTAACCCGGCGCTACCGCAAGGGCCGGCTTGTAGCCGGAGCCTGTGGGCAATTAGGGGAATTGCCTACAGGCCACCCAGGCGAATTCGAGACAAGCTAAGAAATCTGTTTGAAAAGAACAGGTCCAGGCTCTGACGGTAAATCTTCCCCCGTATCTCCCCGCCTAAAACTGACCCTTGCAAAACCAGGCATCCCCCTTTATAGTAGTCCTATGAAAGCGGGGTACCCAAAATGGTGAATGAATTTGTCATAGCCGCCACCCGGTCTATGAAAAAGTACGCCGCCAAAGTTGTGGAGGATTTGGCAAAATTTCCCAGTTTTGCCTCCCATGCGGATTCAATTAACGGCGTCCAGGCCCTAAAAACGGACCTGTTTGCCGACGGGGAAATGGAAGTTTCGGTCAAGGAATCCCTCCGGGGCAGGGATGTGGTCCTCTTTACCAACTGCGCCAGAAATGAAGCGGGTATCGGGGTTGAAGAAGCAAAGATAGAGCTGTACCACACCATAGACGCCCTGAAACGGTCCCAGGCGGAACGGATCATCGTGTTTGAGCCCTTTGTATCCTGTTCCCGGTCGGACCGGACCACCCGCCGCAGTTCCGTGGGCCTCTGGGTGCACTTCAAGATGCTGGCAACCCTGGGGACCAACCATATTATCACCTACCAGCTCCATTCGGACAAATCCCGGTCCATGCTGGACCCCACGATCTGCCTTATTGATGATATGCCTGCCCTGACCTTACTCAAGAAGTACCTCTGCGATAACTATATCCGGGATTTGCAAACCCTCCAGGGGGAGGTGCGCAACAACTGGGCCTTCTGTTCCGTGGACGCCGGGGGGGAAAAACTGGGCCGGCAGTTTGCCAATGCCTTTATGGCGCCCCTAGTGGTGGCCCACAAGCAGCGGGATTATTCCAAGTCCAATACCATTGAATCGATCAATATCCTTTCGGCAGAACCCATTGCAGGGAAGGTGCTATGGATAGTAGACGACATGGTGGACACCGCCGGCTCCGTAGTCAGCCTCATCAGAGCCCTTACGCCCTTTAAGCCCGCTGAAATCAACATCATTTCTACCCACGCCGTATTCTCCCCCCCTGCGGGGGAACGGCTTTCCGCACTTTTTGAGGAAGGGCTGCTGAAACATATTATTGTTACCGACACGGTGTACAAGGGCCAGGAAAAAATTCCCAACCTGGAAGTGGTTCCCTCCACGAGCCTTTCCGCCAAGGTAATCAGTACCATTATTACAGATAGTTCCTTGAGCAAATTGATGGATCCCTTTAATGCAGAGGCTTATTTCAAGGCGCCATATCTGTTTAATCAGAGTTAGAAAATTCTTCTTATTGTCGGCCGTTGCCCAGGGAGGATGCCTGGTGAAGGGCGATCCCTTCCAGGCGTATGTCCTCTTCCCCGCCGGGCAGGGACACGGGGATTACCCGGCCCAGGACTTCCAGGGGCCGCTCCAGGTTGAGGGGCGCCGCAAAATCAAATACCACCGGGACCCTTCCTTCCAGAGTGGTGCGGGTGTCGTATCCTACCAATAGTTCAAAGCTCATGCCGTTTTCCCGTTCGTCCAGGTTGGCGGCCATTCCCCGCCAGATTACATAACAGTTCCGGTACAGCGCCGGGTCCTTGAGTACTTCCAAATATGGATACCGATCCTTGAGGGTGTCAAAGCCGGGAACATCCATATATGAAAGGAGCAGCCGGGCCTTGTTTTTGACCCCATCGGAAGCGTTGGATTCTATGAGCCGGTTCAGGGAAAGCTTGGCCGCCTCGTCCCGGTAGGCGGTAAACAATTTGCGTGCCTCTTCGTAGGTATCCAGGACCTGGTTCCGGGTCAGAATATACCGGTAACTGCCCCCTGGTTGGACCGGCGTTTCCCGGTCCTCGGATTCCAGGCTTATGCCCTCATAGCCGCTCCGTTCGGTTTCCGCAGCTTTGCCCAGGGGAATGACCTGCAATTTCACCAGCAGGCCACCGATCAGAACCAGGGTGAGCAGTATTCCTGCGATGGGGGCAATGATGCTGCCCAGGGTAGGGGGCAATTCCGGGAGGGGCGGGAAGAGGGAGGCGGGTTTTCCCGAATCAATCCAGCCCTGGAGAGCATCGGTGCCGCTGTACTTCCGCAGCACCCCCAGGGCTTTTTTGGCGATCCGGTTCCGGGGCTCCAGGTCCTGCACTTCCAGGTAGAGGTCCACCGCCTTCTCGGTCTCGCCCCGGTGGAGGTGGTAGAGCGCCATGCCCAGCAGGGCCGGGGGTTCCAGCATCTTGATCTCCCTGGCCCGCTTAAAGTAGGTAAAGCCCCCGCCCAGGTCCCCCGCCCGCAGGCATGCGCCCCCCAAAATCAGGTAATAGGTGTACGAATCGTGGTACCGGACCACTTCGGGCTGGAGCAGGGAAATGGCATCCCCGTATTTTCCCCGCTTGACCATACGTACCGCCTTGGTCAGGGTAGGTTCGAGTTTCATAAACTTCACTGGGCCCCCGGGGCGTTTCCGGAACTTTCGGCACCGACTTTAGTCGGCAAGCTCCCCGCGGAACTTCCAGCGGAGCTTCCCGCGGAAAGCTCATCGCGCAGCTTCTCCGCTGCGGCCTTCAACTCCCGGATGCGCCTGAGGCTTTCCACCTCTGGGGCAAACACGCTTTCCTGGATCGCCGGAGCAGTTTGCTGACCCAAAAGTCGGGTCTCCAAGTCCTTAATCCGCAAATCTGCATCCGCAAGAAGCCGCCGGTATTCGACGCTCACTTCCTCCGGAATCCGGCTGGCAGTTTTCAATAAATCATCCACCTGCTGCTGGTATGCTTTGATAGTGTGATCATAGGCATCTTCGCGCTGTCGGTATTCCTCCACGGTTTTCAGGTACTCGTCGTAGCTCCATTTCAGCATGTCCAGAAGTTCTACTTGCATTTTATTTTGTTTGATCATGTCCAGACGGTAAGAGGCAGCTTCGTATTTTTCACTCCGAGGATTGGTGTTTACCACCCGGGTAAAGAGTATCCCCGCCCGGTCGATCTGGTTCAGGGCAAAAAAACATTCCCCCATCCAGTAGAAAACCAGGGATTTCCTGGCAAGCCCTTCCCGGGTTCCTGTATCGGTACGATCCAGGATATCCCCATAAGTCCTGAACAGGTTCAGCGCCTCATCGTAGCGGTTTTTATAATAGAGAATCCGTCCTTTATAATAGAGGATTGTATCAATCCTAAGCCCCACCGGGGCGATGCGCTGCAACTGGTCTATGTCCCTGAGGGATGCGTCATATTCCCCCAGGGCAAATTCTGTCAGAGCGGTCCAGTACAGGATCTCCGCAAGCTGTCCGGGGTTAGCCGCCTCCATCTGGGAGCGGCGTAGTTCCAGGACCGCTTCGCTCCACCTTCCCGCCCGGTACAGATTGATCCCCAGTTCCAGCCGGGAAGGGTAAACCTGAGCCGAACCCCACCCTATGCCCCATAAAAAGGCAAAACCGGCGAGAAAAAACAAAAATCGGCGGCGTTTCATTGGGAACATTCCTCTTCTAGTATCGGCAAAAAATCCCGAAAATCGAGATTGAGGGTGAAACCCGATTAGGTTTTTTTAAAGCCCATCAGCCCTTTAAGCACCGGACCAGGGCGGCCTTATCCTGGGCGCCAAAAAACGCCGAACCGGCCACCATAACGTCCACCCCCGCTTCACGGGCCATAGCAGCGGTAGCCTCATTAATGCCCCCGTCCACGGAGATAAGGTAGTTCCCCTTCCCCGCCGCCCTAAGCTGCACCAGGGTCCGGACCTTTTCCAGACATTCGGGGATCAGGGGCTGCCCCCCGTAGCCGGGATTAACGGTCATCACCAGAATCAGGTCAATAAAGGGCAATAGGGGCTCTATGGCAGAAACCGCCGTGCCAGGCACGATGCTGATCCCCGCTTTTTTTCCCTTTTCGTGGATGATCTGGAGTATGCGGTGGGAATGGACCGCCGCTTCCGCATGAAAAGTGATATAATCCGCCCCGGCTTTAATAAAATCACCCACTAAATTCTCTGGGTTTTGCACCATAAGGTGCACATCAAAGATTTCCGAAGCATGGGGCCTGATATCCGCCACCAATTTGGGGCCAAAGGTCAGGTTGGGGACAAAAACACCGTCCATCACATCCAGATGGACCCATTCTGCCCCGGATGGCCCGATAAGGGCCACCGCCTGGGCCATGGCGGAAAAATCAGCGGAAAGCACCGAGGGTGCAATGATTGGTTTACCCATAATACGCTGATAATAGTGTGCCGGGCCCCCTCTTGTAAAGAACCGTAAAAATGGTATAATGGGAAAGATATTTTTATCAGAATGCCGGTATTTATACAAGCCATGAACGAAGAACAGTCTGTACAGAGGCTCATTCAGAAAGCCTATGAAAACCTGAAAGCCTCTGATGCGGATTCGGCCATTACGGCCCTGGAGGAAGCGCTAAAGATAGATTTTGAGAACCCTGAGGTGGTATACGCCCTGAAGTGCATACAATGGTGGCTGGACCGTATCAGGGTCACCGAAGATTCGACGCTATTAAAGCAAAGCGATACCTATGCCAGGGGGGATTTCATCCTTTCTCAATGGGACGCCTTTTATAGTTTTCTGGATCGTATGGGGAATTCAGATGCTAGGGTATACGATCCCTGTCACTATGCGATAAAGCGGTTTGTTTTTTCCACCGCCCTGCAATCCTTCGAGGATATCCTGGGGGACGGGAAAAACCGGCATGATCCGGGGCTGCTCTTACTGGTAGGCCGCTGTTACAAGGGGGTGGGGAACTACGAAGAGGCCCTGAAATACCTGGAACAGGCGGTAAAGTTCAAAAGGGAGGACGGGGGGGCCCTGTCGGAACTGGCGGATGTAAATGCCCTGATGGAGGAAACCCGAAGCGCCAAGGCGCTGTTCCGGGAGGCATTTTTTATGGATGCCCAGAAGGTGGATCTCCGGTCCATGGAATCAGAGATGATACTCAGGCTGACCGACAGGGTGAAAGAACTGGGGTATAAAGGCAGGGAGCTTCTGGAATGGATACCCATTTACGGATGCTTGTACGGCATATTTTCGGTCAAGCGGGAATTAAAGCAGGTTGAACTGGGGCGCTTAAAACAATCCATATTCGCCCTGGAAAACACTGTCCGGGGGGGTCACGAGGATCTGAGCCTGCTCACCCCCCGGCTGATTAACCGGTATTTTTGGTTAATCGATCACTTTGAAAATATTCAGGAAGATCCCGGGAAGATTGAAGAGACCTTACTGAAAATTAAAATTATAGACCCGGCCATATACGAACGGTATATGGGTTAGTTTGAGAAGCATGTTAATGCGAGGAGTTACGAGATGTCTGAAGCTCTCCTGAAAAATGTACAGGAAATGCTGAACGAGGAGAAATGGACCAGAGCCACCCTCAGCAATTATTCTACCAACCAGTTTAAAGAGCTGGATGTTCTTTTACAGGAAGCCCGGGATGCGCGGGCCTACGATGAATTAAAGAAACTCTGCGATGAGCACCTGGTGCATACCAAAAACAGTATCATTGCCCTCTATCTTTCCGGGATGATCGCCCTCTCCCGGCAGCTCATCGACGATTCCGCCCTGATCAACCTGGTTACTATTTTTGTGGATAACCACAAGTGGAACATCGTAAAGTATCTCTGCGAACGGATCCTGGATCACGGGGAATCGAAGTTCGCCCTCCGCACCCTTTCGGAATGCTACAAAAACGACAACGAGGAAGAGGCAATTTACGGCATCTGGGAACGGCTGGTCAAGGTAGACTATGAAGAAGCGGACCTGGCCAAGTCCCTGGCGGAGTATTACGAAAAGCAGGCCAGGCTGGAAGAGGCGGTGGACTTTTACAAAAAAGCCCTGCACAGGTATATCAACAAGGGCCTCTTTACCAATGTCCGGGAAATCTGGACCAAGCTTATTGAGTACTGCAAGGACGACATCGACTTTTTCCTCCATGTACAGAAGAAGATCGCCAAAAATATCAGCAAAGAAAAAGCAGTACTTCTGCTCAACGATGTATATGTGTTCTGCAAAGCCAAGGATGATATTGATACGGCCATCAGTATCTGTAAAATAATTCTCGAGTATGATGAAAGGGACGAACCGGCCCGCAAGGAAATTACCGAATGTTTCCGGAAGAAGTACGCCGATCACAGCCAGCTGGAGGAATACATACGGATCTCCAACCTGGCCACCAAGTACCGGAACGTCCACGAGGCCATTACGGATTTTGAAAAGCACATCGCCTTTGACAAGGGGAACTATGTGTTTCACCGGACCTGGGGGATCGGGCGCATTGCCAAGGTCCAGGGGGATGAGATCGTCATCGACTTTGCGAAAAAGCGGGAACATTCCATGGGGCTGAAAATGGCAGTAAATGCCCTGCAAACCATATCCAAGAACCATATCTGGGTTCTCAAAGCCACCAAGAAAAAAGATGAACTCCATGACAAGGTCAAAGATGATCCGGAATGGGCTTTAAAAACGGTGATCAAAAGTTTTAACAATACCTGTGATATCAAGCGGATCAAAGCAGAATTTGTGCCCGCCATTCTTTCCGCCGGCGAATGGACCACCTGGAGTTCCAAGGCCCGGGATATCCTCAAGGCCAATACCAGCTTCGGGGTAAGCCCGGATAACATTGATACTTTTACTGTCCGGGACCGGCCCATCAGTATCGAGGAAAAACTCTACAACGAATTCAAGGCAGAGCGTAATTTCTTTGATCGGGTAGCAACCATACGAAGCTATGTGGCACAGAAGGACGTGGAGCTGGATTCCGAGTATTTTACCGAGATGTTCGCCTACTTCACAGGATATCTGCGTTCGAAAAACCAGCTTACCGAGCAGGTAGCTTCATACATTTTGGTAAAGGACTTGATCGGACGCTACCCCCATCTGGGCACAGGGCTGTCCCTTAATTTTCCTGAAGTTTTTGAAGAGATCGATGATGTGCCCAGCCTGTTTTTAAACCTCAAGGATGCAAAGTTAAAAGAAGAATTTCTCCACCACATTCAGCTTTTTGTGCCCTCCTGGCCTGAGATCTACATCAAACTTTTTCCCTTTGCCCTTTCTGCGTCTATCATTAACAGCCTGAAAAAGGAAGGCTACGAGGATCAACTGGTAGCCATGACCCAATATTGTTTTGAAAGCTACCGGGATCACCGGGAAGCCCGGGATGCGGCGGTATGGATACTGAAAAACCTCAAGAGCGAACCCTGGTTTGAAAGAACCGGCCTCACCGAGGAACGGCAGCTCATCGTTCTGATTCATATTCTCAATGTCAGTTACCGGGAAATTGAAAATCACCGGGAAACCACGGAGAACCGGAAAACCAACAAACAGGTTTATACCATACTTTTCAAGGATGAGGTGCTGATCAACTTTATTGAACAGGGCGATCCGGACACCATTACCCGTATTTACACCCTCATTGATGATGTAAAGGATCTGGACCCGGCGGATAAGCTGAACTTAAAAAACCGGATTATACAGAAATATCCCCAGTTCAAATTTCTTGGGGACACAGAAAAAACCGTCACTTCCCGGGGGCTCCTGGTTACCATGGGGATGTACGAGGAAAAACAGCGGCAGCTGGTCCATATCATGGACGTGGAAGTCCCGGCAAACTCAAAGGAAATCGCCTTTGCCCTTTCCCTGGGGGACCTGCGGGAGAATGCGGAATACAAGGCGGCCAAGGAAAAACAGGATATCCTCAACTCCACGGTAGCAAAACTGAAGGACGAAATCGAACGGGCTCAGCTTTTTGATCCACAAACGATAAACGCCAACCGGGTATCCTTTGGTACCAAGGTAACCCTGGACAACGAATCTAACGGTGCAAAGGAAGAGTACACCATCCTGGGACCCTGGGAGTCTGATCCTGAAAACAAGATCATCTCCTACCTTTCCCCCTTCGGCAACGCTATCCTGAATAAAAAGGTGGGCGAAAAATTCAATTTTGCTATCAATGACGAGAAGATTGCTTATACGGTCAAGGAGATATCCGCAGTTTCATTCTAATCGGAAAGAGCAGCGGCGCCTAAGGGCAGCCTACCCGCTCAGCCCCATCTTTTCCAAGGTGGCGTGGGCTTTGCGGGAAAGGCTGCCATTTTTTTCGTCCAGGTATTCCCGTACCGTATCCGCCAGGGAGCGGAAATCGTTGTTTGCCACCATGTCCATGGCATAGGCTTTCTCCACCACCCCGCCTGAGAAAAAAAAGCGCTTGGCCAGATCCTCCAGAACCGGGGTTTTTGCCATACCCAGGACCCGGAGGAAACCGTTGTACAAGGGGGTCTGGTTTTTCCGTTTTGCCTCGTCCAGTTCTTCTATCAGCTTGGCTGTATAGGCATCAGCCTTATTCTGTATCAGCATTTCTGCGGACAGGAGCCGGACCCGGTCGGCATTTTTCCGTTCCGAAAAAAGAGACGAAAGTATGTCCAGGGCCTCGGGATTTGCTATGGTCCCCAGGGCTTTGATAGCCTCATCCTTTACTGCGGGGACATCATCCCGCTCCGCCCGGTACCGCAGGTAGGGGACGGCTTCCACAAAGCGGCGATCCCGGGCGGCCTGGGCGGCGGCCATGCGGGTGCGGTAATAGGAATCACGGAAGGCTTCGATGATCGCGTTGTCCACTTCGGACCCTTTAAAGGGTCCCAGGGCGGCCACTGCGGTGGAACGCACATTGGGGTCCGCGGATTCCACCGAAAGGAGCACCGCATCCAGCCCGTCGGAGTCGCCAATTTTGGCCAGTGCTTCCAGGGCGGACATACGGAGCGGGGCCCGTTCATCGTTGTTCTCCGCAATCTCCCGCAGCAGGGGAAGCCCCGCCGGGGACTTCACATCCCCCAGGGCGACGATGATCTCCCGGCGGTTTTCATCCCCCGGGCTGCGGTTATTGTAAAAATCAATGAGATACCTGGCCAGCTCGGCGGCATCTTCCTTGGGCCGGCGAGAGGCCGCTACTTGCGATGCAGTTTCCTGCTTATCTTGTGACGCAGTTCCCCGCGCATCTTGCAACGAAGTTTCCCGCGCAGTATTAGTGTGCTCAGGAATACTGCCGCCGGTTTCATCACCCTCCCCTTCCTCGCCATTCCCAGGATCCGTCCCGGCCAGCGACTCAGTTTGCGGGACCGGTTCAGGGGCCGCGACCGCGGCTTGCTGTTTCCCGGGATCACCTGCGGGCATATTGCCCCCGATAAGGCCCAGGGCTTTTATGCAGGCGCTCATGAAGGGCCGTTCCTCCGAATCGAGAAGCTCCTGAATATAGGGCGCCGCGTCGGTGGACTTTATATTACCCAGGTAGGTGACTGCTGCCAGAACCGTGTCATTGGCCTCCTCATCCCGTTCCTCAATGGCCTTAAGCGCCCGATCCTCCAGGCCGGCCTGGGCCCGGTCACCAAAAAAGGAAAATACCCCTGAAAGAATATTCCGGTTCCGGGTGTTCCGGGCCACGGTGATAAGCTCCTTGTCCAGGCTAAGGTCGTTTTCGTTTTTCAGGGCCTGGATCAGGGAGGCGATTTCCGTTTCTGTGCCATAGCGAATAGTATCCAGGCGCCGGGCGCTGTCCAATGCCGCGGCCGCGGCCACAGCTTTCGCAGTAGCTGCGGCATCAGGGGCATCCTGGGGGAAAACCGACAAGGCCGGCCACAGGAATATGCCGCATAAAACAGTAATACAAAAAAATTTCATTCACCCATCCCGGGAAGTTCCGTGTATTGTTTCAAAAAATCCTCTTTAAACTGAAGAAAGCGGTTTTCCTCTATGGCCCTGCGGGCATCGGTGACCAGACTGTGGAGGAAATACAGGTTATGATAAGAAGCCAGCATGGAGCAGAGTATCTCCTGGGTTTTAAAAAGATGCCGCATATAAGCCCGGCTGTATTCCCGGCAGACCTTGCAAGTGCATTGGGGATCCAGGGGACTAAAGTCAAATTCCCGGTCCGCCCTCTTGATGGAAATATCCCCCCGCCGGGTAAACACCCGCCCGGTGCGGCCGGTCCTGGTAGGAAGCACACAGTCAAACATATCGATCCCCTGCTCAATGGCCTCAAGTATATACTGGGGGGTCCCTATACCCATAACATACCGGGGTTTCTCCCGAGGCAGAAGGGCGGCGGTATAGGCCAGGTATTCCTGAAAAACATCCCCCTCTTCTCCCACTGACAAACCCCCAATGGCAATCCCCGGAGTATCCGCCTCAGCTGCCAGGGCGGCGCTCCGCTCCCGGAGCTCCTTGAAAAAATTCCCCTGAACTATGGCAAACAATTTGCCTTCATACCCATTATCGGCCTTTTCCACCCAGGTCTGCTTAGCCCGTTTCAGCCAATCTGCGGTAATACCCAGGGCATTTTCCGCTTCCTTATAGGATACGCCCCACTTAGTGCAGACATCAAGCTGCATCTGTATATCGCTCCCCAGAAGCGTCTGAATCTCCACCACCCCCTCAGGGCTGAGCAGATGGGTGGAACCATCCAGGTGGGAGCGGAATTCCACCCCCTGATCCCGGATCTTTCTGAACGGGGCCAGGGAAAAAACCTGGAAACCCCCGGAATCGGTGAGTATATTCCGCTGCCAATTCATAAAAGGGTGGAGCCCCTTGGCGGCGGAAATGACCTCCAGACCGGGCCGGAGGTACAGGTGGTAGGTATTGGAAAGGATGATCTCAAAGCCTATGGCGCTAAGGTCATCCACGGTGATGGCCTTTACAGTCCCGTTGGTCCCCACGGGCATGAAGACCGGGGTACTCACCGGACCATGGGGCAATGCCAAAATTCCCGTCCGGGCTGAACAGGAAGTATCGCTGTGGTGGATGGTAAAAAAGGGTTCCAAACTATTTTAACTATACCCTGGAAAAACGTTTATGTCAAACTTTGTGGAGAATATCTAGGGACCCTATGAATCGTATATAATTCTTGCATAGGGCTTGATCTTCCTTAGTATTTTACATATTACTATAGTAATATAAATATGTCATTCGGTAATATAAGACTTTGTCAAATCAGTATTGCCATGATATTCTGTGGTTTGGATTGCTTACCAAGCAGGGGATAATTTTGGATATAGAACGCAACAATGAAACAAAACAAATGCTTATAAGCACCGCCTTGAAGCTGTTTAAGATATCGGGCTATGAAAAGGTAACGATAAACCAGATATGTACCGAGGTTGGCATAGCCAAAAACACCTTTTACTATTACTTTAATTCCAAGGAAGACCTGCTGGAAGCGTCAGTAGGGGCGGTCCAGAACATGACCGTGACCAATCTTACGGAAATTCTCCTCTCCGGGGATGCCTATTTTGAGCAATTTTGGCAGATACAAAAGCCCATCTACGACTTTGTGACTGAGAGCGGCATAGGTATTTCCCAGCAATTTTTAATCCTCCGACCGGAAAAACGCCAGGAATTACTGCATGTATTGGACGAATTTTATGCGGTTATGGGTACCGTTTTGCAAAAAGCCCAGGAAACCGGGGAAATACGGAACAGTTCAAGCCCCCAGGAGCTCATCGCCGTAACCCGACTGCTCTTTGTGGGTATCATATCCCTCTGGACCTCCTTTAAGGGCGGCTTTGAATTTACTGATGCCATGCGGGCAGCCCTGGAAGCCAGCCTTGATCTCCGCACTGATATGCGAAAAACCTCCCAGGAGTCTATTATCAAGCTTCCTTTTTGAAGGGAAAAAAGGCGAAATAGGAAAAAACCTTGACACTTTTATATTACCATGGTAATATAATTTCGTATTATGGTAATATAAGGAGTTTTATTAATGAAGAAATTATGGATGGTTTTGATTGGGGGCATACTGTTATGTTCCACGGTTTCTGCAATGACTACTTTTGAATCAACAACCTCGTCCTAAAGACTCCCCCGCGAAAGCGGGTTCTTAGGTATGTTGTTCTTATAAGGTATTTGTATTCGGGGTTTAATACCCTTTAAAACGCCCTAAAAGGCGGGGTATTAAACCCCTCAACACGAATAAAAAAGGAGATAATTCAATGAAAATGACAAAATTAGCCCATTTTTTTGTCCCCCTGACAGCGGTTTTGACCCTGTTTGCGGCATGTTACCAGGAAGTTGAAGTGGATGATTACTCGCCGGGCAGTCTGGCGCGGATTGCAGGGGCGTACAATTTCCGTGATGTGGGTGGATATACAACATTTAATAATACGTTATTTGCCGGACAAATACTACAAGCATATCAAGAATCCGGTGAAGCGCTGGGCGCTTTTCAAGCAGCGATTCAAGTGGAAGCGCCTAAGCTTGCAACCGTTGATGCGCTTACAGCGGCAGGAGCTATACAAACAGCATGGACGGCGCTAAAAAATGCGTTGCCAAGTTATGAACAAACACTTGGTGCTTTGAATTTGGTGACTGATTTGGTCGACAATCCTAGCAATCCTGACAATGTTAGTAATATTGCGCTGAAACTTGGTACCATCGCCGGGCAGGAGTGGGGAAAAGTGCAGGCAGCTTTTCCTGAACCTGAATATGGCTTGTCCGCTATTACGGCTACCGACAGAGCCGCTATTTCCGCGGCGCTTGGCAAGGTTGCCGCAAACATGAATCCCAAGCGCATAAAACGCGGGGTTCTCTACCGTTCAGGGGACCTGAGCCGCCTTACAGACCGGGACATAAAATATATTGGGGGATTGGGCATACAAGCGGTTATTGATTTTAGAGGGATTACGCCGCAATCAGGGAACCGTGCTGCGGAAAGATCCGGAGAGGACCTTGACAGAGTAATCCCTGGCGCATTGATGGGCCAGGACCTTGACCCGTATCCTATTACTGATTATCCCAAAGTTGGCGCAGCCATATCCACCGGTCTTGAAGGCAAATTCGGTAACCGCTTTGCCATCGAAGAAGGCGTTATAGGAAGCATGGCAGAGTATCTTGGCCCTGACAAAGCATCTGTTAACACTGCGCAGGTGATGATAGACGGATACAGAAACTTCATGGAAAAAGAGGCAAAACTCACCAGCGATATATCAGCCTTTGGAGGATCAAAGCCTTACGAAGCATCCGGCAGACAGCAGATGCATAACTTTTTTATGTATTTGATTTATAAAGACGGCGCTCCTAACGATAGCGACCCGGCTAATTTCCGAAATGCCCCTGTTCCGGTAATAGCCCATTGCTCTGCGGGCAAAGACCGTACCGGCATTGCCACGGCTCTTTTTTACAGCGCCTTGGGTATTCCGCGGGAAACAATAATTTCTGATTATATGTTGAGCGCGCAATATGTTGCCGAAAAATACACGCCTGTTGTAAATGTTCTTGGCGCACAACTGGAGCCCCTTGTAAGCGTAAGACGTGAGTATATAGACTCAATGTTTAAATACATTGACGATACATTCCCGGCAAACCGCTGGGAAACAGCCTCAGATGAAACGTCTGCTCTCAAAGAGCAGATAGCTACCATGGCAGCTAATCCTCCATTTAACGGTTACGGGCTTGGCGCTTCCATTGCCGCAGCAGGTTATTTGTATGGCACAAAAAGCGCTGAAGCCGGAAAAAACATATTCCCCAATGCTGCTTACGATAAGAGCGCTGCTGTAATCAAGTTTTTAACAGAACCGTTGGCAAAAACAACTTTCTACACATATAGTTATACGGGTAACGTTATTACAGGAACGCCAGTTACACACAACGGCGGTCTTGGCTTGACACCACAGGAAATCTATCAGCTTCGTAAGCTCTATTTAGAGTAGCTCAATCAAAAGGGAGAAATTGAAATGAAAAAAACACTATTGGTTTTTTTGACCTTTGCCTTAACCGTGTCCGCTTATTGCGTGGAGTTTAGCTTGAGCGCCGGCGGCGGTTTAACCGGCATTGCGCACAGGAAACAGGCGGAAGTCAGGGATGAATTTAAAAATTATGAAGGGGATGGCCAATATGGCGGCCTGATAAAAATTCCTACACCTCAAACCATTGAGGCAACCCAGCAGGGCTTTTTCGATACCGATGAGATCGTAGGCGGAGTTGGGGCACACGGTTTTTTTGACGTAACCTATGTTGAAGTGAACGCCGCTTTTCTCGTCACCCGGATTGAGCAGACGGTCCATATCCCCGATCTTCCTAATATTAGCAGCAATTTTGCAGGAAGCGAAGTTTATGATCATTTGGTAACACAGGTTTATTTTTCGATGTTCGGTAAATATCCCTTCAAAATTAAAAACAGCGCTTGGACTATTTTCCCCTTAATTGGCGCCACCTATGAAGTCGCATTATCTGAAGAAGACGACAGATTTATTAACTCTTTTAAAAAAGTAGTGGCCTTGGGTTACGAAATGCCCAATTTGGGGGAGCTTTTGAATTCATTGTGGATAAAAGCCGGGGTCGGCGCTGATTACAGCTTGGAAAAAATGGCCAATAAACCGCTGTTTCTTCGCACCGAATTGCTTTACGGCTTAAAGCTCCCTAATAATTATGAAAGTGATACTGCAGGGTATTGGGAAGATAATCTCAAGGGAATGAGTAATGGACTAACCTTGTCTTTGGCGCTTGCCTACAAAATAAAAAGTTTCTAAGCAGACCCGGAAAAGTATCCCAAGGTTTTATTTTAAGGATGATAAGATAGCTACGGATATTAAAAAAGCGCTGAATACCGGTTTAAGATCTTCGGTAACCAAGCTATGAAACAGGGGCTGTCCAAAAAGCAACAGACGGCCCCTGCTTTTAAATTGCCATAAGTGGCAATCCCATCCCTGGCACCAAGATCATTCCTCCTTAAACATCCCCTGGATCTTTTCCACTGCCTTATCGTATTCAAAGAGCAGGATATCCTCTTTAATTTTGTTAACCAGATCCTTGGTATGGGAATCCAGGGGCATCATACTGTATTCCAGCATGATTTTATTAACCGTTTCAATATCCATGTTTACCAGGGCTTCTTTCAGGGCTTCAAAATGAAGGGCGGAAATATCAATCTCCTCGGGTGTTTCCCGCGCAGCAGCGGAAGCCTGGGCAATAAATTCGGAAATAGTGGTGGTAAGGGTCTTTAGGTTTTCCAGAAATTGAGGCGTCTTTTCGGCTATTCCTACCGCATCTTGTGCTTTACCCAGCTCCTCCAAAGCAGCAGCGCTGTCCCCAAAGTCGTAGGCGCCGATGCTGCGGCCCGCGCTTTTCAGGGCATGGACCAGGGTGGTATAGGAACGGTAATCCTTTTTCTCCACCGCTTCCTGTAGCTCACCGGACCGCTCCTGGGAGTCCCGGCAAAAAACAGCAAGGATATCAAGGTAGACCGCAAAAGTGCCGCCGGTATTTGCAAGCCCCCGGGAGACCTGAACCCCGGGTATTTCCATGGACGCCACTTTTTCGCTGTCTGCCCTTGAGGCGGTAATCGTCGTATTGGCTTCCCTGCGTTTTGATTCGGGTATCCACCGCTTCAGAATGGCGTTTAGTTTTTGTACCTCAATGGGTTTTGCAAGAAAATCATTAACACCGTTTTTCAGAAAGATTTCCCGCTGGCCGAATACCGCATTAGCCGTAAGCATGACAATCGGCAAATTCTGATAGTAGTTGTCAGCATTGTTACTTTTTCTGATGAGCGACACCGCTTCTATCCCGTCCATGCCGGGCATCATGTGATCCATAAAAATGAGATCGTAGCGCTTATCTTGTACCATCTGCACCGCATCGGCGCCGTTTTGGCAGGTGTCAATCTGCATCTGGTAGGGGGCCATTAATTCTGCGGCCACCCTAAGGTTGGTGGGAATGTCATCCACAATCAAAATCTTCGACCAGGGGAAAGTAAAATAGGCCTCTTTGTCATAGGAAGAGTAGCCTTTGGTAACCACGCCGTTCAGGACATTCGCAAGGACAACTGAATAGATGGGCATAAGGATGCTGCCGGTCTCCCGGTATACCGCTATTTCTCCCAGTTCCGTCATAATGATCAGCTGCATGGAATTGCCCCGCTTGCCCCAGATTGGGATACAGTCCATGGCATAGCGGGAGGAGACAAAGGCAAATGCGTAATCCCCCTCCCCCAGTTCTTTATTAAACGCCGCAAGATCCGGTGCATACACCGGGTTGAGGGCGAGATTGTTCATGGCGCTTTTCAGGAAGCCGCCATGAAGGGGGCGTTCTTCAAGCACCAGAATCTTTTTGCTTTCAGGGTTATCCACCCAGGCAATGCGCCGGTCATCGGAAAAGGCTTGAACCATGGTGGCGGTAAAGACCGAACCCTTGCCGTATTCGCTGGATACAGTGATCCCCCCTTCCATGGCCAGGCAAAGGTTGTTGGCAATGGTAAGGCCCAGACCGGTTCCTTCGATGCCCTGGTTACGATCCACATCTACCCGGATAAAGTCGTTGAACAGATCCTTCATGTCCTCCGCTTTTATACCGATGCCGGTATCGCTGATCCGGAACACAATATCCAGTTTATGGGGGCCGATCCGTTTCATCCCCGCATCCAGAGCGATATGGCCCTGCCGGGTATACTTCACTGCATTGTTGAGCAGGTTGATCAGTATCTGCCTGATCCGCGCTTCATCGCCTTGAAGCACTGCAGGGATATTGCTGTCCGCAGTTACAAAAAAATCCAGAGGCTTGTCCACCAAACGCACCCGGATTACGTTGACCACATCGTTTATGAGGGAGGCAAAGGAATAATCCTTTGATTCCAACTGGACATGGCCGGATTCTATTTTGGAAAAATCCAGGATATCGTTGATGATGGAAAGCAGGGTATTCCCCGACTGGCGTATAATGGAAATGTACTCAAAAATTTCACCGGAAATATTCTTGCGCAGTATAATTTCCGACATACCCAGAATGGAATTCATGGGGGTGCGTATTTCGTGGCTCATGCGGGCCAGGAAAGAAGTTTTACTTTTATTTTTCTCGTCAGAACGGATCTTTGCCATACTTAATTTGATAAGAATATAGCACAATATCGCCATAAGGATGGCGCCCACAATGGACAGCACCAGAATCATAAAATTGACATCCCGATAATAGCTTTCCATGGGGTCCGCAATGCCGATATACCATCCGTTTTGCATTTTTTTGTAAAGGGCAACAACCTTAACCCCCTGGTTGTTCGTCAGGTTTACCCTGGAAATCCGGGTATTCCCCGTTTGAAGGTTATCCACAATTGCCGCATGTCCTTCGCTCAGTTCCTGCATTTTTCTGCCCAAATAGAACTCATCGGGGTGGGCGATAAACACAAAGTCGGGGCCCATGAGCATACCGTAGCCGGCTTTGGAAAACTGAAGGCCCTTGACATATTCAGAGATACTATCGAGCACCATGTCGTAGGAAACAACTCCGTAATCGTTTCCGTCGCTTCCCCGCAGGGCTATGGAGGCGCTGATAATGACCGTGCCGTCTCTGGCATCCGGATACGGAACGGTAAAGGCCACGGTGCCTTCGTGCTCTCTGGCGGCAACAACCCAGGGCCGCTCCTCAGGCCGGTAATCTTCCGGGGGTATCCACCGGCTGCCGTCCACAAATTGCCCGCCGAAAAGCCCGTAGAGGCTGATAAAATCCGTATCCCCCAGGGGCGTTTTAAGCCAGTCGGTCAGTTCGATGAGGTATTGCCCTATTCCCTCAGGGGACCCTCCTGCCTGCAAGCGATTGCGGACCGAAAAGGCAGTGTTGAGCACCGTAACTTCCGCTTCCTTGAATTCCGATTCGATCAGGGTTTCTGCGGTACTCAGTATGCCCTCCGCAGTGGTGGCCATATATTTTTCCACTATCCCGGCGGCAAAAAAGGAACTGATCAGGACCATCGCCAAAAATGCCAGAACAACAAATATCAACTGTTTGTAATTTTCCTGGACTATCAGCCTGGGTTTCATAAAATCCCTCCTGCGTCAGTTACGATCCGAATTTCAAAAACAATTCCTGGCGGCTATTGATATCCAGCTTCCGGTAAATATTCTGGCAGTGGTTATTCACCGTGGCAAAGGCAATGAAAAGCTCGGCGCCAATCTCTTTGATTGTATACCCTTTTAGCAGAAGTGTGCAAATTTCTTTTTCCCGTTTGGAAAGGCCGAATTTGTCAAAATTCGGGGGCGCCCGGGCGAATTGCTCCTGGAGTTTTGCAAGCTGCTCACCATAGGATGTCCGGTAGTAGTGGTTGAGCAATAATGAAACGGTGAATATCCCGCCGCCCAGGAGAATGAGGATTACCAAAAGAATACTGTTGTGGGAAAAAAGCAGGCCCTTGTAATCCTGTTTGGGCATACCCAGGGCCACAGCCATCACCTTGTCCTTATAGGGGGAATTACCGGGATAGAGTTTGACGGCTTCGGTATCATCCAAAAATACAAAATCCGCAAATTGCCGGTCTTCCTTGTTCCCGGAGAAAAAGTACTGCCCCCCTTCAAATTCCTTTCCGTTGTGGGGGCCGAATATACCGAGAAGCTGCGGATAGGGATCCGTACTAGAATTGTGGATAGCCTTGAAATTCGCAGTACTCACTTCAAACCCGCATACCCCCAGGAACTCTCCCTGGGAACTGATGATAGGAACGCTGCAAAGTATGGTGGGTTCTTCTTCACTATACTCGCCAAAGAGGCCGTTAAAAGTCCAGTAATAAGAACGGGCCAGGGGCAGGGAAGGATTTTCCTGGTGGCTTGCCTTGGGCGCCGTATAGAAATCCCTATCCGAAGTAATGGTAAATTCCAGTCGCCAGTTTGACAACAGGGAAAGATTATTCTGATATGCAAGATCCGCAAAACCCCGGAGAAATAATTTGTAAGAGCTGCTCGGCACAACAGGTTCTGCGTTCCGGATAAAAAAACCGGAATGGGAAACATCCGCCCCTTCAATATAGGGATTAACGGTTGCCGCAAGCACCACAAACACCCCGGACACCTTTGCCTTGTCCAGGGCAAAAAGGACCAGGTCAAGTTCGTCATTGGCTATTGCTTCAAGAATATCAGGGTGATAGGACAGCTCAGGCATACTCAGTTCTGAAAACCGCAGGTGGTTTTCAATATTCCGCGCCAGGCTTTGGGAAAACTGTATGGAATCCACCACAACTTCTCCCAGGCGCCGTTCCAGATCCAGGGCAATGCGGTGACGCTCCCGGAAGATTTGCCCTTTCACTTCTTTGCCGCCGAAATTTATGGTCCCGTTTAAAAGCAGAATTATGAATACCACCAAACCCAGGGTATAGAGCGCCACGGGAATACGGGTCAGAAACAAATGCTGCTTAAAGCTTCCCTTTTCCTTTTTTGCTATTTCCGGGTCGTTTTTAATTTCCGGGGGGGGACCTTTGGGCTTAGGGCGTTCGGTGGCGGATTCCTGCATACCTTAATCCCCAAAGGCGGCAATAAGCGCGGCAAGATCCTGCCTGTTCCGCGCCTCGCTGCTTGTGCCCTTTTGGATTCTTTCTTCCCGTGCGGCCTTTGCAATTTTTTGAATTTCTTCTATATATCCTCTCTGCATTTCGTCAAAACCATCAAAGACCGGAGGTATATAAAAACGGTATTCCTTTTGCATATCCAGAGCAGTCAGGAAGGCCTTTTTTACCATGGCATTTTCAATCGCCTGGAGGCCGTTTTCCATGACATCCTCAAAGGCCTGCTTCGTTACCGGCATATACCCGGTGGACGCAGTAAGCCTGAGGTTCTGCGCCGGAGCGGTAAACCATTTCAGGAATACCCCGGCAGCATATTCCTTTGCGGGGGTGGACTTTATAACGCACATACCGGCGCCCCGCTGGGCCGCGACTTTTTCCCCGCCCTTAAAAACGGGAAAGGGCAATACGATAAATTCCGCCCCTTCCTTGGTATTGTCCTTGTAGGTGATGGAATCGGGGTAATAGATGGCCGCCGCAGAGGTACCGGTAACGCAGGCCACTTCTCCGGTCATTGCCAGATAGTTACCAAAACTGTTAAAAATTGCGGCATATCCCCAGACGGTGCTCTCGTAATAATTGTCCCAAATCCGCTGAAAAGCCGTGGAGTTCAGCCTGAGCTTCCGGTTCTGCACAAAATGCTCGCCCATCTGTTCCATGCCGATCATCGTATAATTAAACAAAAGGTCGGGGAAATAAAAAGTTTTCCCCTCCGACCACTGGTAGTATTTTTCCGCCGCCTGGATAATGCCTTCAAAGGTCTCAAGCTGTTCCAGGCTGATACCGGGAACCTCAGCGGCAAAGCGGTCAAATATAGTTTTATTGAGGTACAGGACTTCGGTGGATTTTAAAATGGGCAGAAGGTAGAGCCTGCCGTCTATGGTCCCTTCCTGCACAAAATCGCTTACATAGCGGGAAATCTCATCGGCGCTGAATTGTGAAGCGAAATCCATGGCCAGTCCTTTTTGGGCAAGGGCAGCCGCTATGGAAGGGTACACCACCGCCATATCGGGGATTTCCGGCGCCCCGGGATCCCCCTCGATGGCTGCAAACAGTTTTTCATTCAGGTTCGGCGCATCCGCAGTGGAGCTAATGGTGATAAAAACCCCCTCCTGCTTGCCGATGGTATCGTTGAACTCGTCCACCAGGGTCTTAAAGCCAAAGTCCATGGGCCGTACATAGGTATGCCACACCGTAAGACTCACGGGATTTTTTTTGCTGGGCCGATCAGGATTTTGGCAGCCTGACAGAAAAGAGAGGGACACGCTAAAAAGGCTTATATATCCTAGTAATACTATAGGTTTTGTAGTATAATGTCCTCTTTGCTGCTGCCTGCGCGGGGAACTCCGTTGCAAGTAGCACGTTCCAAATTTGCCCAACATATTTAAGAGTATATCAAAACTATATAAATTCAGCTATCCCCCATAAAAACCAGGATTTTCCCCATGATACGATCGTATCATATCCCCTGTTTTCCACCTGGTACAATCATACCAGCTTCACTTGGAGCATCCGGTACGTTCATATCAAAGAAAAAATCGCTTCGTTTTTTTTTAAAATGATAAAAACGTACTGCTGTGCAGTTTCTGCATTCAGGCTATAAATCAGGTAATACATTTTTTTGAAGGAGATGAGCGATATGAAGAAAAAACACGGGGGAACCATTTATGAACAATAATATTTTAGTGTTCAAAAAATTTATTATCCTACGGGAAAAAGGGTTCCGTTTTAAAATCCTTTTTGCCAAATATTATAAGCCGGTTCACGAAACCAGCTTTTTTGAAAAGAGATTCAGGGCCTGTGGGGCCCTTGGCAAATTAACAAATTTTTCCGGAGGGGAGTTATGAAACTTAAAATCAGATTAAGTATCATCGTCATTGCCGTTTTGGTAGCTGTCGTAGCCACCATATCTATCGTTCTGCTTAACAAGGCCACAGCAACCCAGATGGCCACGGCACTCAAGAGTACCGAACGCCTGGCCGCAGAGCAGGCAAAGGACATACAGCGCCGGGAGGAAATCTACCTCCAGACCGCCAAGACCCTGGCAAATATCATGGGGGATTACAAGTCGGTGGATCCATCGGTACGGCGCACCAGGTACAATGAAACCATGGAGGCCATCCTGGAGGCAAATCCCAACTTTATCGGCATCTACTCGGTGTGGAAACCCAATGCCCTGGACGGCATGGACGCCGAATTTGCCGGACAGGCCGGCTATACCGACAGGGGCCAGTACGCCGCATGGTACAGCCGCGCCTCAGGAGAGATAGAGTATAAAACCTGGAAAAATTATCGATCCGTAACCATGATAGCCACCGAAGAAGTTCACGAACCTGAAGCCCAGATAGTGAACGGAAAAACCGCCTATACCTTTAATATCTCTGTGCCCGTTATTGCCCAGGGGTCAAATGAAGTAGTGGGGGTAGTGGGCATCAATGTTATCATCGACGGATTGCAGGGTTATGTAGAAAATATCATCAAAAATAACCATGAGATTGACGTCATGTCCGTATACAGCAAGAACGGGACTGTCCTTGCAAGTATTGTGCCGGAGCGGGTTGGCAAGGATATGCACGAAGCCGACGCCGCTCTTTACACCAATGAAATAGACCTGGCCTATGAAGCAATACAAAACGGTAAAATAACCCACTTGCGGGAATATTCTCCGGTGCTAAAAATTAACCTGCGCATGGTCCTTTGTCCTATAGCTATTGGTACTTCCGAAAATCCCTGGACCATCATGATGTCAGTTTCTGAAGAGACTATACTGGCCGACATCAGACAGATGACGCTTTTTACCATTCTTATCGCAGGAATTTTTATAGTGGTATCGGCAGTTGGTATCTATTTTGTGGCCTCAGGCGTAACAAAACCCATTGTAAAAATTTCCGCTATGCTTAAGGATATTTCCGAAGGTGAAGGGGATCTTACCAAACGGCTCAATGTGGCAAGCAACGATGAAATCGGCGCCATGGCTCACTTTTTTAACCTGACCTTGGACAAGATAAAAAATCTGGTAATCACCATTAAGAACCAGACCACTGCCCTTTCCTCCATCGGTACGGACCTCGCTTCCAATATGACCGAGACTGCGGCAGCGGTTAACCAGATTACTGCCAACATCGAAAGTATCAAGGGGCAAGTCATTAACCAGTCCGCCAGTGTGGTCCAAACCGGCTCTACCATGAGTCAAGTAACAACGAACATTGACAAGCTGAACAACCATGTGGAGGACCAGTCCGCCAGCGTATCCCAGTCTTCTTCGGCTATTGAGGAAATGCTTGCCAATATCTCAAGCGTCACCCAAACCCTGATCAGGAATGCGGAAAATGTGCAGCACCTTGCGGAATCCTCACAGCTGGGCAGGAACGCGGTGCAGACCGTTTCCATGGACATACAGGAGATTGCCAAGGAATCCATGGGCCTGTCGCAGATTAACGCTGTGATGAAGGACATATCGGCCCAGACCAATCTTCTTTCCATGAACGCCGCCATTGAGGCTGCCCATGCGGGAACTGCGGGAAAGGGTTTTGCGGTGGTAGCCGATGAGATCCGCAAACTTGCGGAATCTTCCTCCAATCAGTCAAAAACCATATCCGAAGTTCTGG
Organism: Treponema primitia ZAS-2; assembly: GCF_000214375.1. NCBI lineage: Bacteria > Pseudomonadati > Spirochaetota > Spirochaetia > Treponematales > Treponemataceae > Treponema > Treponema primitia. The sequence goes on from NC_015578.1 coordinate 2,561,176, forward strand.
TAAAGATAAAAGAAGGGATTGAAAAGATCGTCGGTTCTACAAATATGGCGTTAAACAAATTTGAAGCTATTGATATGGAAGTCAAAACTGTATCGGATCAGACTTCGAACATCAAAGATGCCATGGAAGAACAGCAAACCGGAAGCCGGCAGATCCTGGAAGCCGTCGGCCAACTGAACGAAATTACCCTGATGGTGAAGAACGGTTCCATGGAAATGCTTGAGGGCAGCAAGGAAGTTATAAGCGAAAGCGAAAACCTGGGGCGGGTAACCGAAGAAATCTCCAACGGGATGACTGAGATGGCCGCAGGGGCAAACCAGATTAACGTAGCCGTGCACCGGGTCAATGAAATCAGCGTGGACAACCGTGAGCAAATCAACACCCTGGTTGCAGAAGTGGAGAAGTTTAAAGTCGCTTGAAAAATGGATATTATTGGGTTAGGGAGAACCCAAAACAAAATGGAAAACATACGAAAAAAAATTGTTTTAGTGGATGACAATATCACTACCTTGACTCTGGGCAGTTTTACCTTGGGAGAAAAGTACGATATTTTTACCGTTCCTTCGGGAGAGAAACTTTTTATGCTCTTGAAAAGGGTATTCCCGGATTTAATTCTCCTGGATATTGATATGCCCGGAATGGACGGCTATGAGGTAATAAAAAGGCTCAAGGCCGATACCATTACTACGGACATACCGGTTATTTTTCTTACCGGCAAAAATGACACCGGAAGTGAGCTGGAAGGCCTGACCCTGGGGGCCATCGACTATATCTCCAAGCCCCTGTCCCCTCCCCTGTTGCTCAAACGGATTGAGCTCCACCTTTTGGTAGAATCCCAGAAGAAGGAACTTTTGTTCTACAACAGCAGTCTTACGAAAACGGTCCTGGATATGCAGAACTCAGTGTTAAAAACCGTGGCGGATTTGGTGGAAAGCCGGGACGAGATCACCGGGGGCCATGTGGAACGGACCCGGATGTATCTGGAAATTCTCCTTGACGCGCTGATAGCTCAGAAGATTCACCTGGAGGAAATTCAATCCTGGGACCGGGATTTTCTGCTCCAGTCTTCCCAACTGCATGATTTGGGCAAGATCCACATCAAGGACGATATTCTGCTCAAACCGGGAAAGCTCACGGATGATGAATTCAACACAATGAAAAACCACACCCTGTTCGGGGTAAAGATCATCGACGAAATTGAGCGGCATACCCCGGAAAACAGTTTTCTTGAGCACGCCAAGATCTTTGCCGGAACCCACCACGAGAAATGGGACGGAACCGGATACCCCTACGGCTTGTTGGGAGAAAACATCCCCCTCCAGGGCCGTCTTATGGCAATAGCGGATGTGTATGACGCCCTCATTTCCACCAGGCCCTATAAGGCGCCGCTTACCCATGAGGAAGCCGCAAACATTATTATGAAGGGCACAGGTACCCACTTTGATCCGGTCCTGACGGAGCTATTTGCCGGTGTCTCAGGCGAGTTCAGCGAAATAAGCCAGAGCTGGAAAAAGGAGGGCCGCCCGGAAATAGCGGACTATACCGCAGTGGTATAGTCGAGGGGTAAGAACCCAGGAGCGCAGCTTGCTCCTGGGTTCTTCATTGCCCAGGGACTAGTATATCTTCCCCCCCCAATACAGGGGGCTTGAAACTTCCGCTATGGGCGGAAGCTTAACGTCTTTAAACGCCCATTTTATATATTCAGGAACCCCGGTGCGGTCTACGATGTAACCGATGTGTTCTTTGCCCCCCGGCGCCTGGGGGTTTATATACTGTTTTACATAGTCATAGGTATTAAGAATAATTTTAATGATACTGTCCTCGTCTATCCATTTTACAAAATCAATACCCAGCCGGGGATTCCGCTTTCCCGAGCGGCCTAAAAGGGTAAGGCGGTAATACTTCTGTTCGCTCCGGGTCCAGGCCGACATGGGGCAATTAAGTACACATTCACCGCAGCCGATACATTTTTCGCTATTCCGGCTGGGGCGGTAGTTTTGTTCGCTTAGGGCTTCCACGGATTTATTCTTGCACGCCCTGATACAGCCCCGGCAGCTAACGCAGCGCTCTTTTTCAAACCGGGGTTCGGTCATACCAATGATACCAAAATCATGCATACGCACCTTAGCACAATCATTCGGGCAGCCTGTGAGGGCAATCTTAAAATGAAGATCGTTGGGGAATACCGCTTTTTCGATACGCTGGGCAAAGGAAGTGGTGTCATAACAGGCAAAGGGGCAAACCCGGTTTCCGATACAGGCAACAATATTCCTGGTTCCCGATGACGGATAGCCTTCACCGGGTTTTTCCTGGTTTATATCAAGCCCGCTTATAAGAGGCTGCAACAGCTCATTAACCCTGGCCATCTGATCAAAAGGTATGCCGGGGATTTCAAAGCCCTGCCGGTTGGTAATATGCACCGTGCCATTCCCGTATGTTTCGGCAATATCCTGAAGCGCCAAAAGGTATTTAGCCTCTAAATGCCCGCCCGGGACCCTGATGCGGATGGCTGTAAAATCTCGCACTTTTGTTACCCGGAAAGCGTTCTTCTTTAGTTTCTTTGTATTTACATCCATGATAATCTCCCTAATCAATTAAATGGCGGCCGCGAGAAAAATTAAATACCGGACCGTCAAGGCAAATATACACCTCGTTTACTTTGCAGTGCCCGCATTTCCCAATACCGCAGCACATCCTGCGTTCCTGGGAAATCCAAATATTGCTTTCCTTAAAACCGCGTTCAATTAAGCCCTTTGTACTAAAGCGCATCATGGGCGGCGGTCCCACGACAATAGCAGCGGCAGTGTTCAAATCCTGTATATCGAGTTTTGGTATATACTCGGTTACCAGTCCCACAGGATAGCCTCCATTACCCTCATCCTTATCTACGGTTAAAATAACGGCTGCCCTTTTTTTCCAAGCCTCAAAATCTTTTCTAAAGAGAATGTCCTCCGGTGTTTTGAAACCCGCTATAACGGTAAGCTTCTTTGCGTCGCTATTTTGGGACGCAAAATGGGTGATGACGCCGCGAACCGGAGAAACCCCGGTCCCCCCGGCAATAACAACCAGTTCCCGGCCGGCATAATCGCCAACCGCAAAACCGTTGCCGTAGGGCCCGCGCATAAAAAGCGCACCCCCTGGCCGGCGGGTAAATAGTTCACCAGTAACATTGCCAACCCGCCGTATGGTAAGGTCCACGCTGCCTGAATCAATGCCGCTTACGGAAATCGGCGCTTCCCCAAACCCGGGAATGGAAACTTCAAAAAATTGCCCGGGCAGCACTGCGCCGTTATAGGCCATTTTGAAGGTGTATTCCAGCTTGGTATGGCGAATGATATCAATTACTTCGGAACGGAAAGGTAAGTAGTTATTCTCCTCCATTTTGTGTTACCTCCCCGCTTAACCTGTTGATAATAGTTGAAAAGGATATGTATTCGGGACAAATATCGTCGCACCTGCCACAGCCGACGCACATGGTATACCCGAAACGTTGCTTAAAATCCAAAACCTTATGCAGCGCCTTAAAACGCATACGCTCGCCGTTCTTTTTCCGGTAAGCCCCGCCTCCCGCCACATCGGTAAAGCCGTCTACCATACATGAAGCCCACACGCGCCGCCGCTCCCCGGCGCGACCGTTGTCAGAATAGAACAGATCCTGCATGGTGTAGCAGGTACAGGTAGGGCAGGAAAAGTTACAGCGCCCGCAATTAATACAGCGCCCATCATATTCGGCCCAAAACCCAAGGGCTGTTGCCTGAGCGGCGCTGAGCTGTTCCGGCACTGAAACCCTTGTTTTTGTTTCGACAACAAATGACGGCGTTACGGGCAGCACTTTTTGCGCAGCTTCTTTGAAAAAACAATCCCACTCATGGTTTTTGCAATCAATACAAACAGTGTTTTCCCCATCAATTTCCACACTCGCATCGTAGCTCTCTGTTTTATTGGACTGCATATCCACACAGAAACAGCTAGCAAAGGGTTCTTTACAGGGCAGCAGTACAAATTTGATTTTATCCCGCACCCGTTTGTAGTAATAGTCAGCTTCGCTGTTGTTTAAATAAATTTCGTCAAGCCGCTTTAGCGCGTGGATATCGCAGGAGCGCAGGAACACAATGGCGCCTTTTTGCCCCGCAAGGGGACTATCAGCTTCCTTTACTGCATCTTCGGTAAAGAAAAACAGGGTTTGGCTTATGGGCATAAAGGTTTCTTTGAACGAATTTGATGATTTGGCATCAAAGGCTATTTCATCAACAGAGTTTACCCTGCCATAGCGGACCAGCGGCAAATCGGAAAACTTGTTCCCGTTCTCAAAAATTTTTGGTGCAAAAATCATGTATTCCTTCGACAATGCCGAAAGGATTTTGTTTAGCCCCTCTTTTGACAGTATATACCCCATGTTTACTCCTTTTGATTCACCATACCATCAAAAAAAGAAGCGCACCGTGAGATTTATCACGCTTTATGAAAATAATCCATCAATTTTTCCCGGCTTGGGATGATAAAGCGGTTTTTACGGCGGATAATCAGCCCTGCTCCGGTTAAAATTTTCAGCTGCCGAGAAGTGGTTTCCCGCTGGGAACCTAAAAGCTCCGCAAGATAGGTAACCGTAAGGTCAAAATTGATTTCAATGCCCTCTGCTCGGGGTACACCATAATCACGGGAAAGTTTCCAAAGCCGGGCGGCAATTCGTTTATCGAGCCGGATGCTGTTAGAAGTGTTTTTGATCTGATGATAGAGGCGGCGGATTTTCAGGGCCATGGAATCCATTATTGCTTTGGTAAGCTTAAAATCCTGTTCACAAATGCTTACAAACGCTGTTTTTTCAATGCACAAAATTTTCACCCTGGTCAGGGCTTCGCAATTTATTGAGGCCGGTTTATTGTCTAAAATAAGCTCATTAAGAAAGGCCCCCTCTCCATAAATAAAAATCCCCCGTTTTTCACCGGCACTGTTGAGTTTATACAATGCCGCAACGCCTTCTATAATGCTATAAACATCGGCAACTTCATCCCTGTCAAAAAAAAGATAGTCCCCTTTTTTAAATACCCTTACTGATGAATTGGATATTAGTTTGTCAATAGTCTTCCGGGATGCGCAGGACAGGAGGGTAATTTTCTTAACAATTGCTTCTGTTGTCATGTTGCTATCCTTTTTTCAGGCGATATTTATATATCGCTTTTGCAAGAATAATGGCGGTACAGAAAACATTCAGTTGTATTTACAACAAAATGAAGGAGTTTTGTATTTTTTATCTGATGTTAAGAGACCATGCCGGTTATACCAAATGGTAGGAAGAACAGCCGGAAGGCAATGGAATATCACTCCCTTGTAAGCGCCATTTCACGGCGAACCATATCGCTGATAATTTCTGTGGGCGACTGCTTGGTAGCTAACATCTTTGCCGTAAGGTACTGGGCAGATAGTGGGTCAAGAAAGACCATCATATTTCGATGCGTGATGAACGGCCCCTTAACAGAGGGGTCTACCTCCGGGGTGGTTTTCGTCAAAAGCTCATCAAGTTCGTATGCTTCTTCTTCGGTCATATCAGACATACCAGCCGTTTTCCTCCGCATAATGGTAAAATTCTTTCCTGCATTTCATTGCATGAAAGATATTATAAGTTCCATCTTTCCTAATATTATACATTATTTCGAGCAAATTACTATTCCGATCAAAGCCAATAAGCAAAAACTAAATATACCCCCTTTCCAGCCTTTTGGAAAGCCACTGTAAAGGATAAAATGTGGTTTTTAGGGGAATTATTGCCAAATTTTTCGTATCGGCCCCTCATCACCCCAAGAGCATTTCGTCGTTGGCCAGTTCCTGTTTCTTAATATCCCTGAAGCGCTGCACAATATCTGCGGCAGTAAGCTTTGCCTTTTCCGCCGCGTCTATGTCCAGGATAATTTCCCCCCGGTCCATCATCAGGAGCCGGTTACCGAATTCCAGGGCCTGGGTCATGTTGTGGGTGATCATCATCACGGTCAGGTGGTATTCTGCGGCAAATTTCAGGGTCAGGTCCATGATCACCTCGGCGTTCCGAGGGTCCAGGGCGGCGGTGTGCTCGTCCAGGAGCAGTAGGCTGGGCTTGGACATTACGGTCATCAGCAAGGTCAGGGCCTGGCGCTGGCCGCCTGAAAAGAGTTCCACATTGTCGTTGAGCCGATTTTCCAGGCCCATGCCCAGGCGGCGCAGGTGTTCCCGGAAGTAGTCCTTCATGGTGTGGTTCAGGCTTATCTTGAGGCCCTTGTAGCCCTTTTTATGGCAGATCATCATGTTGTCCGCCAGGGTCATTTTTCCGGCGGTGCCCAAGAGGGGGTTCTGGAAGATGCGGCCGATATACCGGGCCCGCTTGTATTCAGCCTCCCGGGTAATATCTTTGTCGGTGTTCCGTTCCTCGTCCCGGATAAAGATGTGGCCCGTGGTAGGCGCCTCGGTTCCGGCGATTACATTGTACAGGGTGGTTTTCCCCGCGCCGTTGGAACCGATGATGGTGATAAATTCCCCGGCCTTGGCGGTGAGGCTGATGTTTTTCAGGGCAAGGTTTTCATCAGGGGTTCCCAGGCCGAACACTTTTTCTAAATTTTCAACCCGGATCATGGGCGGCCCCCAGGGGAATTGCCATTGCTTCCCGGTTTTGCCCGCTTCCGTTTTCCCGTGAAAACGCCCTTCTGGGAAACCAGGATGCAGAGGATGATCAGCAGCCCGGTGATGAGCTTCAGATCGTTGGCGGTCATGTGGATGTAGTAGCCGTAGTTCCGGGCCAGGTACATCAGGGCCCGGTACAGGATGGAGCCCAAGATAACCCTGAGGGTCAGCATGCTGATCCGGTTGGAAGGGATAAGGAATTCCCCGATCATCAGGGAGGCCAGCCCTGAGACTATCATGCCGCTTCCCAGGTTCACATCCGCAAAACCCTGGTACATGGCCGCAAAGGAGCCTGAGACTGCCACTAGGCCGTTGGCCAGGCAGATGCCGCTTATCTTGAGCATGTCCGGGTTCATCCCCTGGGAGATAACCAACTGGGGATTTGCCCCCAGGGCCCCCAGGGAAAGGCCGTAGTCGGTGTGGAAGAACAAATCCAGGAGCAGCTTGATGGCCAGCACCACCAGGAAGCAGAGTATCACCAGGGCGATGCCCGGGGGCATGAAGGGCTCGGCCCAGCTGCTGAGCTTAGTAAAGAGGGAAGGGACCCTGAGCAGGGACAGGTTTGCCCGGTTGGACATGATCCGCAGGTTCACCGAATAGAGCATGGTCATGGTGAGTATCCCTGACAGCAGATCCGGTATTTTCAGCCGGGTATGGATCAGGGCAGTTACCAGCCCCGCTGCTGCGCCCCCAAAAAAGGCGACGGCCAGGGCGATACCCGAAGGCACACCCCGAACCAGCAGCACCGCCATGATGGCCGCTCCCATGGGGAAGGCCCCGTCTACGGTCATGTCCGCAAAATTCAGTACCCGGAAGGTGAGAAACACCCCCAAAACCATGATGCCGTAGATAAGCCCTTCAACCAGAATCCCCTGAATCATAAGCCAGTCCCGCTATTTGGTGTTTAGTTTGCCGTTTTCGTAGGTATAATTCGCCAGGGAAAGATACTTAGCCGGAATGGTGATACCGCAGTTTTTCGCTTCGTCCAGATCAAAGAGCAGGTCCGACTCAGAGGGGTCGGTGAGGAACTTTACCGGGATATCTGCGGGCTTTTTGCCCTCCAGGATATCGGCGACAATATTCCCCGTGGCCAGCCCGGCCTTATAGTAATTGAACCCCGAGGCGATCACGCAGCCGCCGTTCAGGGCAGCGGTCACATCTCCGGAGAAGATGGGCTTCTTCGCGGCGCTAAAGACCTGGATCAGCGCAGGCAGGGCGGAATACACCGTATTGTCCGTGGTCAGGTAAATCCCATCCACCCGGTTGACAATAGCCTCCGCAGCCTGCCGGAGTTCGGCGGAAGTGCTGATAGCCTGGGTCACCAGCTGGAGACCTAAGGTTTTGCAGGCGTCCTCCACCAGGGTAAGGGCGGAGATGGAGTTGGCCTCGGAACTGGTGTAGATATAGCCCAGGGTCTTGATGTTGGCAATTTCCTTAAACAGGGCGATATGTTCCCCGGTGGGAATGGCGTCCGAAAGGCCGGTAACATTCCCGCTGCCGTTGGCCAGGGAGGAAACCAGGTTCGCCCCCACCGGGTCGGTTACTGCAGAAAAGACCACCGGGGTATCCGTAAAAGTGGTAGCCAGGGAAACCGCTATTGGGGTGGCAATCCCCACCGCCACGTCCACCTTGTCGCTTTTGAACTTGTTGGCGATCTGGGCGGCGGTGTTCATGTCCCCGTTGGCGTTCTGGTGGTCCAGAACCGCATCTATGCCCCGGGCTTTCAAGGCGTCCACCACCCCCTGCTCGCAGGCATCCAGGGCCTCGTGTTGGACAATCTTGGCAATCCCGATCCGCACTTTCTTGTCACCGGAGCTGTCCCTACCTCCGGCAGACATCAGCAAAAGCGCGGTAAGACACAATCCTGCAATAGTAACCAGCTTTTTCATAAAAATTCTCCTCCTTAGTGAGTACTTACGAGTGTAAGTGTTCTATTAAGGTATAAATCAGCCGGTATGATGTCAAGGGGAAGGAAAAAAAACGGGGGAAATGAAGAATATTACCACGGAGTTCACGGACCACAGGGACAAAGAGGGGGGGAAGGGGGAGGAGGAAGAGGAAGAGGAAGAGATTTACCACGAAGGACACCAGGCGGCGTTTTACTGCGAGCCCTGTTCCGGTATGTTTTGGCTCAGATTCCGGGAACCATGCAAAATACGATATATCTCCACGAGGCTTTTTTCTTCATCAACTTTATAAAAAACAAGATAATCTGACAAAACAACTCTCCGAAAAGCCGGGTTATCCGGGTATAGGGCATACATAACGGGATTATTTTTGAGGTTTACCGTACACCGTTCCAGGGCGTCAAGAAATTTTTGGGGCGTACTTGGATAAAATTGGGATAAATATACTATGATGGAATCTACATCCTCCAGGGCGGAATCCAAAAACCGTATCTCATAGCCCATGTTTTTCCCGAATGTTTTCCCGGAACTCTGCCCAGTTATACCATTTTGCATCAGGCCTGGCTGCGTAGTCTTCCGCTTCTTTTAGTTTTTCCAGGATATATCTTCGGTGCTCCCCTGACATTGCATCCTGGGCCGGCAATTTTACCTCGAAGGGTAAACCGCCTGTAAGCAGTACCTGATTCAAAAAAACCGTTATTGCTTCGGCGGTAGAAAGCCCTAATCGACTGAGTACCGCATCGGCCCCGGCTTTAAGCTCCGGTTCTATCCGCATATGAATCGTATCTATCTTAGGCATCATGCTACCTCTAATTCAAATGTAGCACAAAATACTATAAAATGCAACACATCTTTTAAGGGTAAACTAAATCGTTGAAAACAAAATCTACCGGCAGCTACCGCAAAGTCCGCAGTAAGCTCCGCAGTTCCGGGTCCGCTGCAGCATCGCTTTGTGCCGGGGGAGGCTTTTCGCTTTGCAAAATAATCTCATCCCCTATCCCGATGCGGTCAAAAAATCCCTGCCTGGTGAGTATCCCTGTGGCCACTTCCTCGTCCGCTCGATCTATCTTGAGTTTGCCCACCACATCCGAGGGTGAGTAGACCAGGCCTATGCCTTCGTTCCGTATCTCCGCCTGGCCCTTCTTTACCAGCTCGTATTCCGTGTCGGCGCGGACCCCGTCTACCCGGCCTTTGTCGATAAGGCCCTGGGAGGAGCGGCGCTGTATCAGTTCCGCCCGGAAGGGCAATGCCGCGCCAAGCTGTTCCACCAGGCCCCGGGAGGCGTTCCGCAGCCGGTCGTCCCCGGTGCGGTAGGCGGCAAATGTGGCGGCAGGGGAGCCGGTGCGACCTACAAAGAGTTCCCCTTTGAGGGAGAGGTCCCGCTGGTTTTCGGAAACCGTGAGGATCAAAAAGTAATCAGCCCCGGCTTCCCGGGCGGCCCTGAAGGCTGCTGAAAAGGAGGGCTGCTTAAGTTCCAGGTCCAGGGAGGCCATGTTCCGATCATGTATGAGCAGGTCCCGGATGTAGGCGGAACCCACGGTCCCGGCATCAGCGTGGTAAAAGGCGCTCTGGGAGGCGATGGAAAACACCGCCAGTTTCCAGTGGCGCTTGGCGGTTTCCACGGGGTCAATATTCCAGCGCCGGTACAGGGCGTCGGTCAGCAGGGCGTCGTAAGCTTCTATGGCGTCGTCAATTGCGGGGTCAGTGAGGTTAAGGCTTTTAAGGAAACGCAGTTCCTCTAAATACCGGGCGGGGTAGCCCTGGAGGCGCAGTAATTCTGCGTATTCCCGGCGGTCCCTTGCATAGGGGTTAATCCTGAGCCCCCGGCGGTATTCAAACAGTGCCTGATCCGTCAGGTTCCGAGTGCGGTAGTCCCGGGCCCGGCCAAAGTGCCAGGCAGCCCAGCGGGCGCGGAGGGGATCTTCCAGGCCCGTGGAGGCGGCAATCAGGTCTTCCAGGGCGGCGCGGACAAATTCATCGTTGGGATCCATGCCGGAAGCCTGGGAAAGCACCGATACTGCCTCGGCATTCCGGCCCAAGGCTTTGAGGGCCATGCCCTTGAGGTACCAGGCGCTTACATCGTTCCGGTCCTCCTGGATGGCCTGATCCGCCAACTGAGAAGCCTCGTCGTATTGGCCGGCGCGGTAGCGAAGGCTTGCCAAAAGGGCCCGGGCAGGTTTGTAAGCCGGCCTGAAGCCCAGGGCCTGTTCGCAGCGGGCAATAGCCTGGGGAAGCCTCCCCGCCTGGGCATCCAGGTAGGCGGCATAATAGTAAACCCGGTAATCCTCCCGGTGCTGCAGTAACGCCCGATCAATATAAGTGCGGGCGTTTTCCAGGTCCCCCAGGGAGCCAAGTACCAGGGCCAGGGAAAGGAGGAGCCGGCGATCATCGGGGAAGCGGCGGGCCACTTCCCGGTAACGGATCACCGCGTCCCCTGCCCTGCCCCGGGCAACGTCCAGCTCGGCCCCGGCAAAAAGCGCCTCAATGTTATAGGGTTCCCGGGCAAGGATTTCGCCGATTATGGTCTGGGCCTGATCCAGAGCGCCCAGGGAGATCAGGATGGACGCCTCCAGATTTGCCAGGGGCATACTCACCCGGGCCAGGGTCCGGGCTTTCCGCACCCAGCTCAGGGCCTGGTCAAATTCTCCCAGTTCGTAGTAACACTCAGCCAGGGCTGCGGTACCTTCCGCATGGGCGGGGTTGAGGCGCACACATTCCAGCAGAGCTTCTGCGGCGGCGTACCAGTCCTCACGGGCCATGGCGGCCCGTCCCTGGTTATAGAAGCTTCCTGCCTGGGGTGGCCCGCTCTGGGCTGCTGCCGGAAACACCGACAACAGGAACAGTGCCAGGAGCAGGGCCGGCAGAACCGGGCCGGGGTGTTTCAGGCAGACGGCAGAATGAACCGCTTCATCGCGCCGGCTCATGGCTCACCCTCCCCTGGACGGCCCCTTGGACGGCAGAAAAACTGCACCACATTACCGTCCGGACTCATGGCCTGAACTCCCCTGGGCTGTAGATTTTGAAGATTCCTGTTTCACCACTATCTTTACCGTATTGATCTTATGGCCTTCCATGTCCTGGATGATAAAATCACTGTCCCCGTAGACGGCCTTTTCATACTTAACCGGTATCTTCCCGAAGAGGTCAAACACAAAACCTCCCAGGGTATCAAAGTCATCCGCCGGCAGGTTCATCCCGGTTTCTTCGCAGAGATCTTCCATGTTTACCCGGGCGTCGCAGAGCCAGGTCCCCTCCCCCAGCTTGAGTATGTCCTCAGTTTCGTTGTCAAATTCATCTTGAATATCCCCGATGATCTCTTCAATGATGTTTTCCATGCAGATGATCCCCGACACCCCGCCGTATTCGTCCACCACCACTGCGATATGCACCCGGCGTCGGCGCAGTTCTGTGAGCAGATCGTTTATATGTTTTGATTCGGGCACAAAGAAGGGCTTACGCAGCAGGTTTTGTACCGAAAGGTCCTCATTGCGAACCAGGGTTTTCAGCACATCCTTAACATAGAGTATGCCCACCACATTGTCGATGGTTTCCTTATACACGGGAAAACGGGAATGGCCCCCTTCGGTGACCCGTTCCAGCAACTCTTCCCGGGAGGCGTCCACAGAAACAAAGACCGTATCAATCCGGGGAACCATGATCTCCTTAACCGTGGTATCCGAAAGTTCCACCACCCCCCGGATCATTTCCTGTTGATCCGTTTCCAGGGACTGGTATGTTTTTTTGTCAATTTCACCCTTTTTGAAAAATAGTTTCACTCAAACTCCCGTTCCTGATAAGATGCGCTCCCCGGACAATTCCGAAAGGATACGTTCCTGCAATTCCAACATGGGCTCTTCCCCTTGGTTGGTTTTGTGATCCATGCCGTCCAGGTGCAGGATACCATGGATCAGCAAACGGCGTAACTCTTCGTCCCGGGAAACCTGAAAATATTCGGCGTTTTCTGCCAGGGTTTCCAGGGAAACGATAATATCACCGGGCAGGAACCGGGTTTCCCCAGCCTCTCCCTGCACCTCGCTTCCCAGTTCAAAGGAAAGCACATCCGTGGGTTCATCAATAGTGCGGTACTGCTTGTTCAGGGATTGGATATAGGCGTTGTTGCAGAAGAGCACCGAAAGATCCCAGTTGTCCCGGTCCAGGCGGTCCAGGACTTTCAAAATATAGTCATTGGCTGCCCCTGACCACGGGGGAAGGGGAAGCTCCTGGGCGTTGATCTCAACCCGGTTCACTCAAGTCTCCTTATCCAGGTCCTGAGGCGCTTCGGCATCCGAAGCCCCATGATCCGATAAATGCTGCCCGCTCAACCACCCGTGAGGGTTGGGACCCCGTTCATAGGGCCGGAACCCAGGACCCGCCGGATCCCCCGAATCCTCCTGGGTATCAAAACGCCAGTGGCCGCCATGGGGGCCGTGCTGGGCATGAACCTCATCCAGGGCTTCGTCCTTAATCTGCTTGGGGTATTCGATCCGGGAATGGTAGTACCCTGCCAGGACCCGGACAAAGGTATGTTCTATGTTCTGGAGTTCCCGGAAGGTCAAATCCGAATCCCAGAGCTGGCCGGACTCAAACTTGGATATGATAAGTTCATGGATAAATTTTTCCAGCCTAGCCGCGGTGGGTTTCTTTAGGGTCCGGGCCGCCGCTTCGGTCACATCCGCCAGCATCACCACCGCGGATTCACGGGAATGGGGAGGATCACCGGGGTAAGTAAAGTCCTCCACATTAACCTGGGCCTCCCGTTTGAGCGCCTCATGGTAGAACCAGCTTATCACCGAGTTGCCATGGTGCTCGGCGATAATTTCCTGCACTTCCCTGGGCAATCCCAACTGCCGGGACCGTTCCACCCCCAGCTTCACATGGCTGCGGATCACCGTAGCAGAAAGCCGGGGGGGTATATCATCATGCTTATTGTAAGCCGTCTGGTTTTCCACAAAATAATCGGGCTGATCGATTTTCCCTATATCGTGGTAATAGGCCCCCACCCGGGCCAGCAGGGGGTTCGCGCCGATTTCCTGACAGGCCGCCTCAGCCAGATTGGCTACCATCACCGAATGGCTGTAGGTACCCGGGGCCGCCGTAAAGAGCCGCTTCATGGTGGGCGAATTGAGGTCCGAAAGCTCCGTAAGCCGGAACGTGGTGGGGGCGTTCAGGAGGTGTTCCAGCAGGGGAAGGAAACCCAGGACCAGCATACCCGAGGCGATGCCGTTAAACGCCGCCAGGAGCAGCACCGACGGGAAGGCTGCAAGGGGACCCCGCTGAATCAACAGCAACCCTGCGGCGGTAACAACATTGAGCGCACCCAGGATAAACCCGGCTATGATCAGGTCCATGCGTTTTTCCGCGCCCTGAAGCACATAGGCGGACACTATCCCTGAGCTGATGGCAAACACAAAGGAAGGCACGTCGAAAGAGCCCGATATAAAAGCCCCCAAAGGCAGGGCTACGGCCATCACCATAGCCATCCGGGAGCCGATAAGGATAGCCGGAAGCATCACCGCCAAGGCGGTAGGTATCAAAAGGGACACAGAAAAATAATTTCCCAAAGAAGCTGTGCGCAGAAATACTGCGCCCACAATGTAAAACGTCGAAAGAACCGAAATAAGGTAAATTTCCTCCGGTTTGAGGAGACGCCCCACGGTCCGTTTGCCCCCCAGGTACACCAGCAAAGCGAACACCAGCAATAGTATCAACAGATGGCCTATCACCGGCCGGGGATCGTACCCGGGCAGGGATGCGCCCAGGGCACGGAGTTTGGTCATATCCCCATCGCTGACGATAAAGCCCTTGCGGATCACCCGCTCACCTTCTTCGATATACCGTATCACCGGCTTAACCTGAGCGCGGACCTCCGCCAGCAGGAGGCTGGTTTCCTGGGGGGAGAAGAACACATTTTCTGTGATAAAGGGATCGAGCAGCGGGTAGGCCAGGGCTGCGAAAGAAGCGGGATAGCCCCCGCCAGCGATATACCGGGTTACTGCGCTCCGAACATCATCGTAGGTGATGAGCTTGTCGTAGGGGGCCCGCTCCCGCTCGATCCGGCTGCCATTATAGTGGTAGAGTTCCACCACATCGGGGTTGAACATTTCAAGGCCTATCTGGGGCAGGGCAACCACCCCCTCGTCCAGGAGTTTCTCCAGCACCGTAGCGCCGTATTCCAGGATACGGTCCCTGCCGGAGTCCCGGAAAAGGGCATCCAGGGTATCCGGGTCGAAGGCTCCGGGTAACTGGGCTTGGACCGCCAGCTTATAGGTCTCTGCAGAACTGCGTTTGGAAAAGGTATCCAGGGAAAGGGCGGCAAAATTCTCATAGGACTTACGCACTCCCCCAGTAGCCTCCCGGGAAAAGGCAAAAACCGCCGGCACCAGCCGCTCCTCTGCCTCTATCCTGAGCCGGGTAGCGTCTTCGTCCACATAGGAGATGGTCTGTTCGGCGATAATATCCCTGTCGGCTACCCGCCCAACCTCAAATTCGCTGTAGCCCCCGGCCTCCACAGCATCACTGCGCATACTGCCGCCGATAATCGCGGCCCCGGAAATAAGAAAGGCCAGGGTACTCGCCAGGGCCGGACCCAGACGGAATTTCGGGGGGGTAAATTTTCTGAAATAAGCGCCGTCCCGGCTATTGCGGTTTTTTTTCATTGTCATAGGCTTGTATAATTTTCTTGATCAAGGGGTGCCGCACCACATCGCCGGTATTGAGGTAGGCGAAGTGTATCCCCTCCACTTCCGAAAGGAGGGAGATAGCGTGGAGCAGCCCCGAATCAACCCGCTTGGGCAGGTCGATTTGGGTAGCGTCCCCGGTAATCACCGCCCGGGCGCCCTGGCCCAGTCTGGTGAGGAACATCTTCATCTGTTCCTTGGTGGTATTCTGTGCCTCGTCCAGAATAATGACGCAGTCATTGAGGCTTCTCCCCCGCATATAAGCCAGGGGCGCTATTTCTATGGCATGACTTTCTTCCATGCGGCGTATCAGCTCGAAGGGTATCAGGGACTCCATGGCATCGTAGAGGGGCCGCAAATAGGGGCTTATCTTCTGGGCCAGATCTCCGGGCAGGAAACCCAGGCTTTCACCGGCCTCCACCACCGGCCGGGTCAGGACCAGCTTGCGCATTTTTTTTGAAAGCACCAGGTACAGCGCCTCCGCAATGGCGAGGAAGGTTTTCCCCGTACCCGCCGGGCCCACGCAAAAGGTAATGTCATAGGAGCGCATCCCCTGGACGTACCGCGCCTGGTTCCTTCCCCGGGGAAACACCTTGCCGAAGCCGTGGGGTATGTGGATTACCGCATCCTGTATGGCTTTCAGCCCGTCCTGGGGCCCATCTTCCGGGGACTCATCGCCCCCTTCAGAAACGGGCTCCACCCCGGTTTCAGCCGGAGACCCGGCAGTTTCCCGGGGCTCAGTAAAGCCCCTTTCGCTTATCAGGGTCCTTGCCAAAGCCCGGACATACTCCGGAGAAGGGCTATCCCCCTGCCTGACTGCGGCTATTAGACTGTCCATCATGGTTCTGAAACGCCTGGCTCCGGCCTCATCGACCCCTTCCAAACGAATCTCATTCCCCCTGGCCGCGATACGGCCTCCCAGAGAACCTTCGATAACCTTCAGGTTTCCGTCATTTGCCCCGCAAACGCCGGACAGAACTTCACGGCTATCCAGTACAACGGTTATACTATCGTCC
Source organism: Treponema primitia ZAS-2 (assembly GCF_000214375.1). NCBI lineage: Bacteria > Pseudomonadati > Spirochaetota > Spirochaetia > Treponematales > Treponemataceae > Treponema > Treponema primitia. Next base: position 2,577,424 of record NC_015578.1, read on the forward strand.
AAAGAAACCTCTAAGGTAAAAGTGTATAGCCCCCATTACCAGCCCGTCAAGGGCGCTAAGGGCAATTCTTGGTTTATGGTGGGTGGATTGGGGTACTGACCGGGGAGGGGTGGGCAATTCGCTCCTGCCCGACCTCTATCCCTATGCAGCTACCTAAAACGATTGCCATAGCTATACCATGGGGTGCATTTGACCCGCAATACGCCATCCGGCAAACCCTTCCCATGAACAGCAGTAAGTTATTTTCTTTTCCTAAATGTTGACCCCAAGCCCGGGAGGGGCGGGGATGCCTCTGGAGGCGTCTATGGAATTCCCAAGAACCCACTTGCGTGGGGGAGGTAGCAGACCCGCGAAGCGGGGCTGACGGAGGCGGACTCAACATGTTAGCCTTCAGAGGCATCCCCGCCCCTCCCGGGGAATTAGCGTAACCATTGAGTCAAACAGAGAGACCAACTTACTGCTTTTTATTCGTGTTGAGGGGTTTAATACCTCGAATACAAATACCTTATAAGAACAACAACCTCGTCCCTTTAGGGCGCGGTTGTTGATTCCACATACACCCTGGGTACCCGCTTGTTGATCCCGCAGGTAATCTCGTAAGAAATAGTCCCCAGCTTGGCAGCAATTTCCGCAGCGTTCAGAGCGTCAGCGCCCATCAGGGTTACCTTGTCCCAGCGCTTTACCGCGCTTTCACTTCCCAGGTCAATCATACACTGGTCCATGCAGATGCGGCCCACCTGGGGGTACCAGGCGCCGTTGATCCGCACTTGCAGCGCCCCCCCGCTCAGCCTGCGGGGCAGGCCGTCGCCGTAACCGATGGGGATGGTGGCTACCGTGGTGTCCTTATCGGCGGTCCAGATCCGGCCGTAGGAAACGGTTTCTCCCTTTTTGACTTGCTTGATATATACGATTTGGGTGATAAGCTCCATCACCGGCTTTACAGGCAGGGTCTTTTCTGCGCCATCCGGGGCATAGCCGTAGAGGAGTATGCCCGGACGGACCATGTCAAAGAAGGAGTCCTCGTGAAAGGCTACCCCCCCGGTGTTGGCCGCGTGGACCAGGCCCGGATCTACACCTGCTTTCTTTACCCGCTCCACCCCGTCCCGAAGCCGGGCAAGCTGTTCCTTTGTATAGCGGCTATGATCCGCCTCCTCAGAATCGGAAACCGCCAGATGGGTAAGGATGCCCCCCAGGCTGAGGTTCTTAAACCCTGCAATATAGGCGGCGATTTCCCCGGCTTCCTCGGGGCGACAGCCTACCCGGCCCATGCCGGTATCCAGCTTGAGGTGCACCGTCAAGGCGGTTTCCCCGGCAGCTTCGGACAGAGCCTGGATAAATTCCCGGTCCCAGACCAGGGGGGTCAGTTTGCTTGAAACCAGCTCGGGCAGTTCTTCGGGGATGGGCGCAGAAAGGAGCAAAATGGGGGCGTCAATCCCCGCCTTCCGCAGCTCGGTCCCCTCCCCTACGGTGGCCACCGCCAGGTATGCGGCTCCTGCTTCCAGGGCGGCTTTCGCCATGGGGACCGCCCCGTGACCGTAGGCATCGGCCTTAACCGGGGCGCAGATCTTCGGGCCGGGACCAACCCGGTTCCGGACCAGACGGATATTGTCACGGAATGTGTTTAGGTGAATAAGAGCTCGGGTAGCGCGCATTAAAAAAACCTTGTTAAATAGGTGGAGAACCAGGGCACATAAGTAACCAGGATCAGCACCACCAGCTGTATCAGCAGGAATGGAAACACATACCGGCAAATCTCCACAAAGGGTTTCTTAAAACGGTAGCTTGCCAGGAAAAGGTTAAGCCCCACCGGGGGGGTGAGGAAACCCAATTCCAGGTTAGTAATAAAAATGATCCCCAGGTGTACCGGATCTATACCGTAGGCCTGACCCAGGGGGGCGACCAAAGGAAGCACAATGAGGATCGCAGAAAAAATATCCATCAAACAGCCTGCCACCAGAAGAGCCAGGTTCAGGAGCAGGAGGAAAATATATTTGGATTCAACCGTATGCAGCATCCACTGGGCCAAACGATCCGGCGCCTGGGAGTCTACAATATAATACGACAGGGCCATGGACAGGGCGATAATGGAGAGCACCCCTCCGATGATGGGCAGAGCTTTGGTCAACACCCGAAACACATCCCGGATAGTAAGGTCCCGGTGGATCAGAACCTCTACAATAAAAATATAGATCAGGGCCACCGCAGCGATCTCTACCAGGGAAAAAATCCCTGAAAAGAAACCCGCAATAAGCAGGAAGGGAAGGATAATCTCAAAGAAAGAGCTTTTGATGCCCCCCAGGGCTTCCCGGAGACGGAAGGGGGTCACGGGTATTTTTATTTTTATTGAAGAAGAAATTCCAAAGATGATCATCGCAACTACCAGGATGAGCCCCGGAATAATGCCCCCCAAGAAGAGGTGCATGATATTGGTCATGGTGGTGGCCCCCACCAGAATGATGGGGAGGCTCGGCGGGAAGAGCAGCCCCACGCTTCCCGATGAAGTGAGGAGCCCTATGGAAAATTTTTCCGGGTATTTTGTATGCTCCGAAAGCACCGAAAAGAGTATGCCCCCCAATGCCAGGATGGTTACCCCGGAAGCGCCGGTAAAGGATGTAAAAAAGGCGCAGATGATCACCGCGGCGATGATCATCCCCCCGGGAAGCCAGGAGAACAGCCCCCGGAAGGTCTGCACCAGCCGTTCACCGGCCTTGCTTTCCGAAAGGAAGAACCCCACCAGGGTAAAGAGGGGTATGGGGATCATGCTGTCCTGGGTAAGGGCTATGTAAACCTGGTTGGCCACCACGTCGATCTCCCCCCAGGAAGCCTGGATCAACAGCAGGGAAAGCCCGCCCATGACCACAAAAAGAGGAGTCCCCGCAAAGGCAGACAGTATAAGAATGATGGCTCCGGGAATCCGTATGTAATACGCTGCGGCGTATAAAAAATCGGAAAGGTCATAGAAAAAAGGCGGAAGATCAAAGCTCCAGATCGACTTGGCAATGATGGGTAGGGCGCAGAAACTTCCCAAAAGGAGGGTTAAAAACGGAAGAACCCGGGCTTTCCCCTTAAGGGGGGTCAAACGGGCAAAACGGAAGGCGATTACCCCAAAGCCGATGGGGATGATTAGGGCAAAAACCTTATCGGGGATAAAACCAATGGCACGGCCAATAAGCCCGATTCTGATGAAGGAAACCGAACTCCAGGCAATGATGGTAACCACAAAAGCGGAAAGGCAGTGGGTGAATACCCGCAGGTACTGCTTGATCTTACTGTCAGGGAGATACTGGACCAGGGCGATTGAAAGATGTTCGTCGCTCCTGGTAGTGATCATCGCCGAAAGAAGCCCCATGACCAGTAAAAGATGGACTAAATATCCCGAAGAATCGGGTATACCGGTTTTCAAAACCAGACGGATAATAACTTCCGCAGCCGGGAGCAGGGCCAGGCAAAACAGGGAAAAATAACAGAGCCCGTCTTCAACGCCCCACAGTACCCTTTGTAAAGGGCCCTGCGGACCTACTGGGTCCGGCGGACGCCCTAGGTCCGGCTTTTTTGAATCCACCGGGATTACCGCCCATTCCTGTATGCCGTTACCAGGGCAAGAATTTTTTCGTAGGCATTCCGGTCAAAAGTGGTGTCCACCAGGGTGGGGATAACCCGGTTCATATCATCATACCATTCCTGCAACTGCCGGTCGTTTAGATCATTGATAACAAGCCCGTGCTTACCCATGGTAAGGATCGCCTCAGTTTCAAGATCCATCATGGATTTTTCAATTTCCTCCCCAAACTTTTGGGTTATCCGGAGAATATCGGCCCGATACTGTTCGGGAATTGAGTCCCAGGTATGCTTGTTCAGGATCACGCTCCCCAGGAAGGGAGCGAGATTCAGGGATGCCATGTTTTTGGCCACCCCGAACAACTGGAGTCCCGCCGCTCCTATGGGGCTGCCATATATAGCATCAATGGTTCCCCCGTTCAGGGCGATGAGGACCCGGTTACCATCAATAGGAGTAACCTGGTACCCCATGGACTTAAAAGCCTGGGTCATGGCCGGTTCCTGGGGATCGCTGCCCACTCTCTGGCGTTTCAGATCTGCGGGAACAAAAACCGGGGATTTGGAAAAGATCTTTATCCACCCTCCCTTGACTATGGCCAGGGGATATAAACCCTGGGCGCTAACCTTAGCTTCCAGTTCGGGTTTCAAATTCGCAAAGACCAGATCCATTTCAGCATTACTACGGATCAGAAAGGGACAGCTCAGGGTTAAAAATTCCGGGGCGATTCTGTTCAACCCGAAGGATGTAAATACCGCCGCCTGGATTACATTCATATTGAGTTTCTGCAGCATATCCGCCTCGTTGCCCTGGGTACCATTGGGGTAGATCTGAAGCCGTACCTGCCCGTTGGTTGCTGCAGCCCATTCTGCGGCCATGCGGTTTAAGGCAGCGCCCCAGGGGGTACTGGCGGGAACCTGGGTAGCCAGCTTTATAGTAATCTGCCCTCCCGGCCTCCTTTGAGAATATGCCGGAAAAGAAATGAAAAACAGCAATACAATCAACAATCCCACCGCAAGCGGTCGGGGTCTGTTGTTCTTATAGGTACATCCCTTTATTAACCCCACACCGCGAAACAGTAAAACTACGTCATTTTTTCTCAAAATAATTCTCCTTTTTGGGTGTACCGAACCTTTCTCAGGGGTCCAAATCGATAAAGATGTCAGGTGCCGAATCCAGGAGGTACCGGGCTTTCCGCTGGGATAAAATATTGACCAGCCGGTTCGGAGGGTCCTTCTCAATGTCTATGGCAAGTGCGGATTCCAAACAGCTTTTAAAGGTAGCATAATCTTGAGCGGGAACACAAACCGCCGTGGCGTAAGAAACGTAAGGTCCCGGAGCAAGCCCCTTTGTTTTTTCAAGGGCGCGACGGTAGTGGAGTTCCACCTTTGAAGGGTCGCCTCCCATTCCTTCGGGCACCGAAGAGTAGAATAACACATAAAAATCGTCCAGGGCGCCGGAATTAAAATCCGGGTCCAATTCGTAGGCCCGGGCAATAGCTGCGGTCAGTTCCGGAAGCCGCATTCCCAGATCCAAATCAAAGGGATTCATGGCGTAGGCGGAAAGAACCCCCGCGGCGTGCCAGTAGATGAAGGGGACATCCGCCTTTTTCAGCTTGGCCAGATACTTGTCCAGGACACCCTTTTCATAGGCATCCCCCCATCCGGGATATTTTTGCTCCAGCCCCGAGGCGAGTATTGCGGCCCCGCGGAGGTAGAGCAGCCTGGCCCGCTCCAGTTGAATCAGCTTCTCTTCAAAGGCCTCCACAGGAAGCATCTCCGCCGGCCCCTGGATAAAGGCGTTGGCGTACATGATAAAAAGTGAGCCCGTAGTGAGGATCAGCCCCTGGTGACTGGGCTGCATGGAAAGCAGGGCTTCGTACATTTTGATGGCAAAGGGCAGGGCGCCGGCCACAAGCTCAGGGTCCGAATCGCCGGTGAATACATCACTGCTTCCCGTACCGGAGAGGGCATTGGCCACCGCCTTGGTGGCTACTTTATTCAAGGAACAGGAAGAAAACAGGATCCCCATGCAAAGAAAACAAGATAACAGGACTGAACGAAATTTCACCGGCCCTCCTAATCGCCAATTACCTGACGTATATCCTTTTTGATGGCCTCAAGTTTTCGGGCCGCCTCGGACTTGGCTGCTTCCAGCCCCCCCGGTCCCAACTGGGTGCAACTGGAGGCGTAGAACTTTATCTTAGGTTCCGTACCACTGGGACGGGCGCTGACCACAGTCCCGTCGGACAGGTAAAACTGTAGCACATCACTCTTGGGTAAGTCCACCGGGTCGGTCTTGCCGGGCTCTGCCGGGTATTTCCACACCGATTCCTGGATATCCCGGACTTTCTCAACCCCAAGTCCCCCCAGGGTTTTTGGCGGGTTTTTCCGGTATCCTTCCATAATACCCTGCATAATAGCCGGTCCCTGGGGCCCCTGGAAGTATTTGGAGATCCCCGCCTCCTCCCAGTAGCCGTGGGCTTCGTAGAGTTCGTCCAGCCGGTCCAAGAGGCTTTTCCCTTTGCTCCGCCAGTACAGGGTCATTTCGGCGGTCATGGCTGCGGCGGATACCCCGTCCTTGTCCCGGACCTCGTTCTCCACCAGGAAGCCATAGCTCTCCTCGGTGCCAAACACCACGTTGGCGCTGCCGTCTTTTTCTGTTTCAGCCATTACGCTGGCTATCCACTTAAAGCCCGTAAGACACTCGTAACATTTGGCCCCGTAGGATTCGGCAACCCGCTTCTGCATACCCGTAGTAACGATGGTATTAACCATCGCCGCCTTGGGGGGCAGCTTTCCGGTTTCCTTGAGCGAAAGGAACACATAGTCCGCCAGGAGGGTCCCCAGCTGGTTCCCGGTGATCAGGGTAAAGTCACCCGGGGCGCCCCGCTTGCCCGAGGGCACCGCAATGCCCAGCCGGTCCGCGTCGGGGTCCGTGGCCATAACCACATCGGCCCCCTTTTCTTTGCCCAGCTTTACCGCCAGTTCCAGGGCTGCGGCTTCCTCAGGGTTGGGGAAGGATACCGTGGGGAAGTCCCCGTTGCCCTCCCGCTGCTCCGGCACAGTGATGACCTTAAGGCCCAGGCTGCCCAGAACCGCCTCCACATGCAAGGCCCCGGTCCCGTGCAGGGGGGTGTAGACGATCTTCACTTCAGCGGCCTTGGCCTTGATCAGCTCAGGCCGGAAAAGGCGGCTGCGTACCATTGCCTGATAGGGATCGTCTATTTGTTTATCGATAATTTCCAAAAGTTCCTGGGAAAAGGCCTCTACCCGGGTAAGCTCCCGAATCTCCTTCACCCCATTGACCTCCCGGATGATCCCCTCGTCGTGGGGGGGGATCACCTGGGAACCGTCGTTCCAATAGGCCTTGTAGCCGTTGTACTGGGGCGGGTTATGGCTGGCAGTGACCACTATCCCCGTGTCGGCCCCCAGCTTCCGTATGGCGTAGGACAGCTCCGGTGTGGGCCGGAGGGCCGAAAAGAGGTAGGCTTTGATGCCGTTCCCCGCAAAAATCAGGGCGGCGGCCTCGGCAAATTCCGGGGAATAGTGGCGGCTGTCGTAGGCGATAACCGCAGCAAGCTTCCCCGCAGCGGCCTTTTCCGGAAAAGCCTTGCGCAGATAGGTGGCAAGCCCCTGGGTGGCGCTTTTTACCACCAGGGTATTCATCCGGTTATACCCCCCGCCAATGACCCCCCGCAAGCCTCCGGTGCCAAATTCCAGGTTCCGGTAGAACCGGTCTTCCAGTTCCTTCCAGTCCTGTTTGGCTAGAAGGGCTTCTACTTCGGCCTTAAAAAACGCATCCTGTTCTCTGGCTATATAATCCTTTGCTTGGGCAATAACTTCGGTTTGGTCCATGGGGTATCCTCCGAGTTTAGTATAGTAAGCGGGTAAGTCCTGTGCAAGGGGAATGGGGAACCAGGCTTGCCCCGCCCTTGCCCATTCCCCATTGCTTAATAGATATATCCCACCGGTTCGTCACCGTGGACGCCGACCAGTTGCAGCCGTTTCGGGTCCACCATAAGGTCCATGTCTTCCAGGGGGATTGCCCCGAGGAGCAGCAAATCGGCGCCGGGAATCACCCAGGGTTCGCAGGTCATGGAGCGGTCCTTCCAGCATACCTTGACGGTCTCGACTACCTTGCAGACCACCGGATCACCATTCACCATGCGGGACTTCTTCATGTGCTCGGTCCGCAGACCCAGTTCTTTCTGCACCGCCTCGTTGATTATCAGGGTCGGCGCGCCGGTATCGACCACGCACTGTACCGTCATTTGCCGGATTTCCGATTCCTTGAGATGTCCATCTCCAACTCTCGTTATATCACCCACGTTTTTCAGGGTGATTTCTTCAAACACGGTTCCCATCATTTTGCCTCTTCTCCACTAAGATTTAGTATACCATGCCGGGTTTAATTTTGACAAACTCCTCCCGGCTGAGGGGCCGCCGGGCCAACGGCCGGACTTCTCCCTGCACCCTGTATGGCGCCACCCCATAAAATGCTTTAGTCCCTGTGCTCCCCTGCGTAAGCAGGTTCTTCGTGGTTCTTCCTTCTCCGGAATCGAAGACCGTCCCCAGGCGTATCTCCTTGAGGACGGCGCGTACCGGGGGCGCAGCTACAAGGCCGACGCTGTGCTGCCGGTCCAGGTGCTTGAGGGGCTTACAGTTAGCCTGGGGGATATTTTTCAGTAGCTCCCAGCAGAAAAACGGCTGACACCTTTTTGACCAAAACAGAGCACTCGGCCTCGCCTCTGCTGTAAATTTGGGCGGTGTTTTTGTTGCCAGCGACGGTGAATTCGTTAAGCCGGAAGCCGCCGAACACGCCCCGATCCACTGGTTCCGCCCTCCGAAAAAGAAATAAATTTATACCCATAGCCTCTTCCCCCCATCAGTACGATCCATCACTTAAAAGTTCACCTGGCACTTTTTTGGGCTTTTCTTTACGCGCCCTTGAACAATAATAGATAAATTTGGTATTATTACCCAATTATTTTCAGAATGAATCTTCTTTCGTAACCGGAACAAAGAGGTTATCGCAAAGTTCGATTATACTGCAAGTAACGATTTTACGGGTACTTTCCCTTGAAAACACCCGGAATTGCTTTCAAAACAGAGGGAGGCTTTATGACCATAGTGGAAATGCTGGAACAAAGCGGGGTTCTGACCCTGCTCGGCATGGGAGTCGTGTTCGGTTTTCTCGTCATTCTGATTGTGGCGGTAACCCTGATGGGCAAGCTCATCCATGCCATTGGGGCGGACAAGGACCTGAATCAGCCGGCAAAAACGGGATCCGGCGCTGGGCCCGCTAAGGCCGCTGCCTCGGCTACCGCAGTCACGGCGGCTATCACCGCAGCGGTGACCGAATACCGAAAAACCAACCCATAAATAAAGGAGTTCAAAAATGGCAAAAGTACAATTAACTGATTTAGTTCTCCGGGACGCCCATCAATCTCTGATTGCGACCCGGATGGTAACTGCGGATATGCTTCCTATTGCGGAAAAGCTGGATAAAGTCGGCTATTACGCCCTGGAAGCCTGGGGGGGCGCCACTTTCGATACCTGTATACGGTTCCTGAACGAGGACCCCTGGGAGCGGCTTAAGAAACTCAAGGCCGCCCTGCCCAATACAAAGATCATGATGCTCCTCCGGGGGCAGAACCTGCTGGGATACCGGCACTATGCGGATGATGTGGTGGCCAAATTCGTGGAGATTGCTGCTAAAGACGGGGTGGACATCTTCCGCATCTTCGACGCGGTGAACGATCCCCGGAACTTCCAGGCCGCCACCGCCGCCGCCAAAAAGACCGGCAAGCACATCCAGGCGGCCATCTCCTACGCGGTGACCCCCTTCCATACTATAGAAAAGTATGCCGAACTGGCAAAGCAATACGCGGATATCGGGGCGGATTCCATCTGTATCAAGGATATGTCCGGGCTATTAAAGCCCTATGAGGCATATAGCCTGGTGAAGGCCATCAAAAAGGTGACCGACCTGCCCATCGAAATCCACTCCCATGCCACCACGGGTATGTCCGTGGCCACCCTGACCAAGGCTGCCGAGGCGGGGGCGGAGATTCTGGACACGGTCATCTCTTCCCTGGCCATGGGCACCAGCCACAGCCCCACTGAAACCATGGTGGAGATTTTCCGGGGCACCGAATTTGACACGGGCCTGGACATCAAGCTCCTGCTGGAAATTGCCGCCTACTTCCGGGATGTCCGGAAGAACTACAAAAAATTCGAATCCAGCTTCCAGGGTGCAGACACCCGGATCCTGCTCTCCCAGGTTCCCGGGGGCATGCTCTCCAATCTGGAAGGCCAGCTTAAGGAACAGGGCGCGGCGGACAAGATCGACGATGTGCTCAAGGAAATTGCCGTAGTCCAGAAAGATTCCGGCTACCCGCCCCTGGTTACCCCCACCAGCCAGATCGTGGGCACCCAGGCGGTGTTCAATGTCCTCTTCGGCAGGTACAACAAACTGTCCGGGGAATTCCAGGACCTCCTGGCGGGCAAATACGGCGCCTGCCCGGCTCCCAAAAATCAGGATGTGGTCAAAAAAGCCCTGGAAGCCCTGAAACTTGAAAAGGAAGTCACCCACCGCCCGGCGGATGATATTCCCCCCGAATACAGCAAACTGGAAGATGAAGCCAAAAAAGTCCTGGGGACCAGCTCGGTTTCCGTGGAAGATGTGCTTACCTACGCCATGTTCCCCAAGGTTGCCCCGGAATTCTTCAAGAAGCGTTCCCAGGGCCCGGTGGTGTTCAAGCCCGAGCCTGCGGCTCCTGCCGGCGGCGCTGCCCCTGCGGCGGCTCCCGGCCAGGCGGCCAAGTATGTGGTCAATGTAAATGGCGCCAACTACAACGTGGTGGTCCAGCCTGCGGGTACCGTGGCGATAGCGCCCGCTCCCGGAGCTGCCGCTTCAAGCGGCGCTGCCCCTGGGGCGGCCCGTTCCGGCGGCGGCGTTACCATCCCCGCACCCGTAGCAGGCACAGTTCTGCGCTATGCGGTGAACGAAGGCGAAGAGGTCAAATCCGGAACCACGGTGCTGATCATCGAGTCTATGAAAATGGAGCTGGAGATCAAGGCGACCTCCGCCGGGCCGATCCACTTCCTGGTTCCCACGGGAACCCAGGTGGCGTCCCAGCAGCCTGTGGCGGAAGTCGGCGGTTCCGGTGGAAGCGAGCCTGTACCGGCTGCTGCCCCTGAAGCCGCTCCGGCGGCGCCTGAGGCTGCGGCCCCTTCTAGCGGCGGCACGGTAATCCCCTCCCCGGTGGCGGGGACAGTCCTGCGCTATGCGGTGAACGAGGGTGCAGCGGTAAAACCCGGGGACACGGTGGTGATCATCGAGTCCATGAAGATGGAACTGGAAATCAAGGCCACTGCGGCCGGAGCCGTCCACTTCCTCGCCCCCACCGGAGCCCAGGTAGCCTCCCAGCAGCCCCTGGCGGAAATTGGTTAAAACCCCTAAAGGGGTTTTAACTTGGAGTTTGCTATGCAAACTCCATGACATTAAGGACAAAGGATAAAATATGTTGAACCTTAAAAAAGATCCGATACTGGTTACCAAGATATGCCTGCTCGTGCTGATTGGGGCCTTTGCGTTTACCTTGGTGAGCGCATCCTTCTCGCCCCGGGCCCATGCGGCGGGCGAACAGACTAGTGATTCAAGCTCGGAACTGCCGTCCTTCAGAAACCTGAACGGGATAATCCCCAACAGCCGGGACCTTCCCCGGGTTTCCGTTGCCAGTTTTGCCCGTAATATCCTGGAAACCACCGGGATATACGCCTTCATACACGATGCCATATCCGGGGAAACCCCCGCAGGGCTTCCTATCACCGTTTTCGGCTGGCAGGAACTCCTCATGGTGGCGGTGGGCTTTCTCATCGTCTACCTGGGGGCGGTCAAGGGCTTTGAACCTCTGCTCCTGATCCCCATCGGCTTCGGCACCATCTTTGTGAACATCCCCTTTGCCGGCATGGGGGAGGCGCCCCACGGGTTCCTCAACATCATCTACGAATCCGGGGTGGGGAACGAATTCTTCCCCCTGATTATTTTCATCGGTATCGGGGCCATGACCGACTTCGGCCCCCTGATCGCCAACCCCAAGACCGCCATCCTGGGCGCCGCAGCCCAGTTCGGGGTCTTCGGCACCCTCTTCGGCATCTCCCTAGCCAACTACCTCCCGGGGGTTGCCTTTAACCTCAAGGAAGCTTGCTCAGTGGCCATCATCGGCGGCGCCGACGGCCCCACCACGATCTACATCGCAGCAAAGCTGGCCCCCCACCTCCTGGCTACCGTGGCAGTGGCGGCCTACTCCTACATGGCCCTGGTGCCCATCATCCAGCCGCCCATCATGAGGGCCCTCACCACCAAGCAGGAGCGGCTTATCAGGATGCGCCAGCTACGGCCGGTGTCCAAGGTAGAAAAAGTGTTCTTCCCCATGGTGGTCTTTGCCCTTACCCTGTTGATTATCCCTTCCGCGGCCCCCCTTATCGGCTGCCTCATGTTCGGCAACTTCCTGCGGGAATGCGGAGTGGTGGATCGGCTTTCCAATACCGCCCAAAATGATCTGATGAATGTGGTGTCCCTGTTCCTCTCTCTGGGAGTGGGCAGCCAGATGACCCCGGAGAAGTTCCTCAACCCCTCCTCCCTGATCATCGTGGTCATGGGTCTTTTGGCCTTTTCCATCGCCACCACTTCAGGAATCCTGGTAGCAAAACTGATGAATGTATTCCTCAAAGAAAAGATCAATCCCCTAATCGGTTCCGCCGGTGTATCCGCGGTACCCATGGCCGCCCGGGTTTCCAACAAGGTAGGTCTGGAAGAGGATCCGGGGAACTTCCTCCTGATGCACGCCATGGGCCCCAACGTGGCCGGTGTTATCGGCACCGCAATTGCGGCAGGAGTATTGATAGCGGTTTACGGCGGCTGATACCAAAAACCACTACGCATAGCAGAACTACTGCGGTGCCGCCGGCTCCGCCATTGCGGCGGGAGTCCTGATGACGCAGCTCCGCCGAATGGCGGAGCTGTTAATCCTTCCTATCGGCAAACGGACCGAAGGGACGTATAGCGGTTTATGGCGGCTGATTGTATACGCGTCCGTATGGACGCGTATACAAAAATTTCCTATACAACCAGCCCCGAAGGGGCTGATTAATCAAGACAGTATCACCGATTGCAAAAGCCTTCTAAAATTCCCGATAGGGTTTTAGAAGGCTTTTGTTTTGTTTTGTTTTGAAGGTATTGAAAAGCCTAATCAGGGGTTGAAAGGCCATTTTGTGTTTGTCCGGGGAGAAATAGTTTCTACACATAACAAAACATAACAAAACCTATTGACATCTTCTTAAAAGAATGCTAGAGTCCCATGATATGGAAGCATGATCTTCAGGACGGAGAATTCCTGATGAAAATAAGGAGACAAAGAAATGCTTAAGAAAAAAATCATCCCGGGAGTAGCGCTTGTAGTAATACTGTTCAGCGCTGTTTCATGCGGAGCGAAAAAGCAAAATACCCCGGACAGGGTAGAGAACGAGGAAAAGGGCATACGAACGATCACCGATCTTGCGGGCCGTACTGTGAAAGTCCCCATCAACCCGGAAAGAGTCGCCCCCCTAGTGGGTCCAGGTTATGAAAAGATCATCCTTCTGGGTGAGGTTGATAAAGTAGCTGTTACTGGTAACCGTATGGCGGTTACCAGTTGGGCGCCGGTGATCGCCCCGGCATACAAAAACAAACCGGTGATAAACTCCGCCACGGAGCCCAATATTGAAGAACTGGTAGGGCTGGGGGTTGATGTGGTTTTTTATTGGGATTCCTATCCTGATGTGATCGCAAAACTTGACGAGGTAGGGATACCAGTGGTGGTAACCCAGCTTGGTAATGGTAATCCGGGAAGCATTGATGAATTTATTCGGTTTCAAAAGGAGGAGGTACTCCTTTTTGGGGAAGTTCTGGGAGACAAGGCGTTTGCCCGGGCAAATGAGTGGTGTACTTTTTTCGATGAAAAGGTAAATTTTATTCGTTCCCGTGTAGCATCCTTAAGGGCGGATCAAAAGCCGGATGTCTATTATGTAAGAGGTCCTGACGCCCTGACCATCCATGGTCGGAATTCCTATACCATGTGGCTTGTTGAATTAGCGGGAGGAAATCTGGTAAGCAAAAACAGCCAGATTGAACTTCTCTATACCACCACTATGGAAGATGTGGTGAAATGGAACCCGGAATATGTCTTTATGGGACGGGTAAACAGCACCGATATCATTACAAAAGATCCTGCCTGGAGTGGAATTCGGGCGGTGCGGGAAAACAAGGTTCTGGTCAATCCCAAAGGGATAATGATGTGGGATTACAGCAGCGAAGGACTGCTACTCATGGAATTTATCGCTAAAACCCTGCACCCGGATCTTTTCCCTGATCTGGATATACGGCAGGAAATAAAAGAGTATTTCAAACGATTTTACGGATATACCCTTTCAGATGATGAAGCTGACCGGATCTATCACTATCAAGATCCTGCATAACCCGTGAAGAACCAGCAGTTTGCGGGGAAGCTCCCTGTACCGCCGAAGCGTATGCATCCCCGGTCACTTATAACCATACTGCTCATTCTGTTGCCGGCCATCTCCCTCTGTGCCCTGGCAATGGGCCGGTATAGGGTGCCCCTGCCCCAGGTTGCCGCCATCCTGGCAAACCGCCTGCTGCCCCTTTCCCCCTCATGGACCGCCCAGATGGAAAATGTGGTGCTTAACATACGGCTGCCCCGGATTTTTGCGGCGATCCTGGTGGGGAGCGCCCTGGGCCTGTCCGGGGCGGTATACCAGGGTATGTTCCGAAACCCCCTGGTTTCTCCGGATATCCTGGGAGTTTCCTCCGGCGCCTGTGTGGGGGCCGCCGCCGCGATTTTATACCACCTGGGACCCTGGGCTATCCAGCTATTGGCTCTGGCCGGGGGGCTTGCAGCGGTACTCCTCACGGTTACTATTCCCAAGCTCTTTAAAAATGCGTCATCCCTGATGCTGGTCCTGGCGGGGGTGGTTGTTTCGGGGTTTATGAACGCCCTGTTGGGGGCCATGAAGTATATTGCGGATCCGGAAAATGAACTGGCCGCCATTGTGTACTGGACCATGGGGAGTCTCGCTTCAGCACGGGGGACCGAAACCCTTATCATGGCCCCGGGTATACTGACTGCCCTTGTTCTGGTTCTGCTCCTGCGCTGGCGGATCAATCTGCTCGCCCTGGGAGACGCCGAGGCCCATTCCCTGGGCGTCAATGTCCGGGCCCTACGGGGCCTGATGATCCTCTGTTCGACCACCCTTACCGCCTTGGCGATCTGTCTGTCCGGAACCATAGGTTGGGTAGGGCTGGTGATCCCCCATTTGGGACGGCTCCTGGTGGGGCAGGATCACCAGCATCTGCTTCCCGCATCGGCCCTGATAGGGGCGGTGTTTATGGTAATCGTTGATACCCTGGCCCGGAATATTTCAGGCTCCGAAATCCCCTTGAGCATCCTGACCGGGCTTTTGGGAACCCCCCTCTTTATCTGGCTGCTCCTGCGCCAGAGGGCGAGGATTGGATGATCACAGAAAAACTGTCGACCTGCACTCCAGCGCTGCTGGAGATTGACAATATCAGCTTCGCCTATGAAAAAGAACGGAATGTATTTACCGGAGTGAGCTTTGTTTTGTATCCCGGGGAGGTTTACACCATCCTTGGCGCTAATGGGGCGGGAAAATCAACCCTGCTCGCCTGCCTCCAGGGGCTGCTGCAGCCGGATACCGGCTCTATCAGGATTGACGGCATAAACGCCGGGGATATGCATGCCGGGGAATATGCCCTGAAGGTCGGGGTGGTGACCCAGTCTCAGGCTTTGACGGTGGATTTTACGGTGAGAGATTATCTGATTCTGGGGCATGCGCCGCATATTGGTTTTCTGAAAATACCGGGAAAAGCAGAATATGACGCTGTAGATTGTGTCATGGAACGGATGGGTATCCGGCACCTTGCAGATAAGTCCATACTCCAAATATCCGGGGGGGAGCGCCAGCAGGCGCAGATTGCCCGGGTCTTGGTACAGAATCCCAAACTCATCCTTATGGATGAACCCACAAACCATTTGGATTACGGCAACCAGATTAAGGTTCTGAGAATTATTGCGACCCTGGCGGAGGAGGAGGGAATTGCGGTAATTTTGACCACCCACACGCCGGACCATGCCATACTGCTTGATTCCAGGGCGGGGATTCTTGACAGGGAAGGTCATTTTGTTTCAGGTAATGCGGAAGATATTATCACGGTAGAAAACCTGCAGGGGATCTATCAGGCAGATATCGCCATGCCTTTTATTCCGGAAGTAAACCGCCGGGCCTGTGTGGTCCGGGGCATACGATAGTATTTCTGAGGAGGAAATCTTATGAAAAAGTTT
Organism: Treponema primitia ZAS-2; assembly: GCF_000214375.1. Taxonomy (NCBI): domain Bacteria; kingdom Pseudomonadati; phylum Spirochaetota; class Spirochaetia; order Treponematales; family Treponemataceae; genus Treponema; species Treponema primitia. The sequence goes on from NC_015578.1 coordinate 2,593,404, forward strand.
TTTGTTCCAATGATAACAGTGCTGTTTTTATTCAGCAGTGTTAGTGTGTTCTCGTCTCCCCGTAAGGATACTGCCCAGCCAGCATCAGGCAGTACAATTACCGACCTGGCCGGGAGGCAGCTTACCCTGAAGACCCCGGTAAATAAAGTGGTTGCCCTGGCAGGGCCGTCCTACGAAAAGGTGTTTCTCCTGGGCCAGGCAAGCCGCCTTGTGGGGGCTCACTTCTACATGGTTGACCGGCCCTGGGTTATTGCCACCAATCCCGGCATTGCGAAAGTAACGCCCGTGCGGAGTCCTGCGGAGCCTAATGTGGAGGCCCTGCTCGCCCTGGGGACGGACTGTGTGCTTTTTTGGGATTACGCTGACGCGTTAAAAAATCTGGAAAACGCCGGACTTCCCACAGTGGTGGTTCAGCAGTCCGTAGGAAACCCCCAAAACACCGATGAGTTTATCGCCTATCAGAAACGGGAAGTCCAGGTATTCGCCGATGTGCTGGGACCGGAAGCCCAGGCAAAAGCAAAGACATGGTTTGATTATTTCGACCAGAAAGTAGCCTATGTACAGGGCCGTATCACAAGCATTCCGGCTTCCCAGCGAAAAACAGCCATCTATGCCTACGGTGAAGAGGGGTTGGGGGTATTCTCCCAGTATTCCTACGTTTCTTACTGGCTGCAATTAGCCGGAGGCAGAAATATTGCCGATGAGACCGGCATGGAGATGGATACCGAAGTTACCATGGAGCAGGTCATTGCCTGGGACCCGGATCTGATCTTCATGGGCCGTATGGATTCTGCAGATCCGGTACTCCATGGAACAACCTGGGCTCAGCTTAAGGCAGTGAAGAACAATGATGTGTATATCTGTCCCGATGGGGTCATGTACTGGGACTATTCCAGTGAAGGGGTATTACTGATGCTGTTCCTGGCGCAGAAAATGTATCCCGATCTGTTTACAGAACTTGATATGGTTGCCGAAACCCAGGGGTATTACCAAAAATTCTACAGCTACAGCCTGAGCGCAGAAAATGCCCGGCAGCTGCTGAATCACCTGCCACCGCAGTAAGAATGTCCCGATATTATTACAAAAAATATTCCTGGCCGTAGAGAAGTTCTACGTCTACTTCACTGCCCCTGGTGAAGACGCCGGGTCCCTTGACCGTACAGTGACCGGGATGAAAGCCCATGGTCCGTTTCCCTTCCACATGATCGAAGGAAACGGGCCAGGCTTCATACCCGCCGCTTTCAGTACGGGTCAGAATAATGCGGCAAAAGAATTCGAATCCTTCGGGAAAAAACCTTCCACCGGCGACATCGGCACTGAGGACAGCCTTGACCTTGGTCCGTATTGGCACAGGGATGCCCAGGGCATGACAGATGATGCCCCGGACGCACCAATCCAAGCCGTAGTAGGCGGCCAGCATGGGACCCGGCAGGTTTACTACCGGCTTGTTATCAATAAGCGCAAGGCACAGGGGCCGGCCGGGAGCGGCAAGGACCCCATGGCAGATCAGGGTTCCCATTTTCGCAAGAAGCGCAGCATTGTAATCCTCGGCGCCTTTAGAGGAACCTCCGTTCAGGATCACCAGGTCCGCAGTTTTGAGAGCTTCGGACAAAACAGACTCAAGCTGTGCAGGTTCGTCTTTACGGATAGGGTATAGCATCGGTTCCGCCCCCATTTCCCGGAACATCTGTTTTGCCATGATACTATTGGTGTCGATGTTATCCCCCCGCCCCGGGACCTGCCCCAGAGGGATAAGCTCGTTCCCCGTGGGGATAAATGCAACCCTGGGTACTCTCAGCACCGGGACTTCCCAGAGACCGCCCCTGGCCAGGGCGCCAAGATCACAGGCGCGTATAGGAAGCCCTTTTTCCAGGATCAGTTCCCCTTCCTCAATAGCGCTTCCCCGGCCATTCACATTCATTCCCGGTTTTACTTCCGTGCCGGAAGCCAATCGCAGCCCCCCGTCCCCGGTAAAGCTAACCGCTTCTATCATAATAACCGTGTCGAACCGGTCGTCAAAATCGTCCCCGGTATCCGCCCGGACATAATCCTTTCCAAGCCTCCAGCCCGCAGTATCCGGGGCGCCCTGGGCAAAATCGGCGCTCCGTACGGCAATACCGTCCCCGGCGGAAGAACGGAATACCGGCAGGGTAAACCGTGACCTGAGATCCTCCGCGCTGATACGGCCCAGGGCATCCTCCAGGGGAACTCCTTCAGTTTGCTTTTTCGGCTTCCAGAGGGAGAAAAGTTTTTCCAACGCTTCGGTACGGCTGTAATTATCAAATTCCAATCTGATCCTCCAGGGACTGCCAGTCCGTTATTTTTTAAATTATACCACATATTTTTTTTGACAGACAAGGGATCTATTCAGCAAATTCCCTGGGCTTAATCCAGGGCCTTCATAGATTCCGCCATTTTGATACGCCGTATCTTTCCTAACATCAGTATATCTACCAGGACGGAAAAGCCCAAGGTTATAATGGCGGAAAAAACAAAACTAAGGGGGGCAATTTTCCGGCCGAACATAAGGTCCGTATTTTCCGCCACCCCGATAATAAACCGGTGCAGGGGGAGCCCCAGAAGCAGCCCCGCAGCGGCGCCGGTGATGCTGAGGACAGAGATCTCCCGGAAGATATAGGCTGCAGCCTCGTTCCGGTGGAAGCCCAGTACCCTGAGGGTTGCCAGCTCCCGGCTGCGCTCGTTGATGTTAATATACGTGAGGTTGTAGAGCACAATGATCGCAAGCCCTCCGGCAGCGGCGATGAGGAGCAGCACCACATAATTGATGCTGGTTAAAAGGTTGTTATAAGCTTTCTGCATCTGGGAGGTAAATTCGGCGCCACTGACAAGATCGCTTTCCAGGACCCTCCGGGTGATTTCATCCTGCCCCGCAAGGTCCCTGACCCCGGTATTCACCAACAGGGTTCCGTAGGAGAGGCTGCCGCCGAAAGCATCCTGGTACGCCCCGGAACCGAGGTAAAGGTAATTACCCACATAGTTTTCAGTAAATCCCGTGAGGGCGATCTCTGCCCTTCTGCCTTCGGCATTTTCCAGGGTAAAGGTTTCCCCCGGTGAGAGCCCCAGAACTTCCGCCATTTTTTCGGTGATAAGCGCCGATTCAGCAGTAAAACTAATGGGCGACCCGGTACGGCGATTTTTCAGGCCGATAAAATTCCCCAATGCCCCACTGTCTTTGGGAATAAAAACAGAAGCACTAATCCTATCGCTGCCCTTTATCACATAGCCGTTACTGATATACACTTCTGCATAGCCCCCGCTTTGCGTTGCATTGGTGTGGGCCAGATAGGCATGGACAAGCTCCTCCCCCGCCCCAAACCCTGCTTCTTCCAGTTCCAGCCGCAGGTCGTATTTCAGGATGTCCTCAAACTGGTTGCGGGCTATGTTGACAATAGAATCCCTGAGGCCGAAGCCGGTGAGCATCAGGGCGGTGCAGCCGGCTATGCCTATCACGGTCATGAAGAAGTGTTTCTTATACCGCATCAGGTTCCGGGCGGTTACCTTGTGGGTGAATTTCATGGGCACCCAGATGAAGGGCAGGAATTCCAGAAAGATCCGTTTTCCAGCCCGGGGAGGACGGGGCCTCAGTAAAGCTGCTGGTTTTTCCCAGAGGGAACTGTAGCTGGCATAGATCGTGGCGCCCATGGTGCAGATCAGCACCGCGCCGCAGGCGATAAGGCCGAAGGGCCAATTAAATTCCGTAACCAGCGGGGGCAGCCGGTACATGGTGCCGAAGGCGCTGTAGATGATCATGGGGAGCCCCCAAAACCCGCTGACCATGCCCAGGGCTGAACCCAGCACACCGGTCAGGCTGCAGTAGATAAGGTATTTGGCGGCGATAATCCGTTTCTGGTAACCCAGGGCTTTTAATGCCCCTATCTGGGTACGTTCTTCCTCCACCATTCTGGTCATGGTGGTAAGGGCCACCAGAGCCGCTACGAGCAGAAAAAATACCGGAAACACCCGGGCCAGGTCGGCGATCTTTTCGGCATTGGCCCTGAAATTGGCGCACCCTACATTGGAATTGCGGTCCAGCACATACCACTGGGGCAGGTCAATAGTAATAGTGCCGACCTGCCGCTGGGCATCCAGGAGCCCTTCCTCCCCCTCCCGGAGCATACGCTCCGCCCTGATCCGGGCGGCATTGTACTCCCCTTCCCCGGCGCTCAGTTCCTCCCGGGCCTCCAGCAGTTCCAGCCATCCTGCCTCTATCTCCGCTTCCCCTGCATCAAGTTCCGCTTCCGCCTTGGCAAACCCTTCCCGGGCCCGGACACGGCCCTGCTCAAGCTCCGCCCGGCCTTGGCGCAGTTCCCGTTCCTTGGCCGCTACCAGGGCGCTTCCATCTTCCCATTCCTTCAAGCCCTGATCGTACTGGGCAACCCCTTCCCGGCCCTGACGGGTGGCCATCCTGGCCCGGGATACCCGGGTCTTCTCCACCTCATCCCGCGCTGCATCCAGCCGGGTCTTAGCCTCAGCCAGGGTCCGACCTGCAGCGGCCAGTTCGGCTTCTCCATTTCTGAGCAGTATTTCTGCGTCATCCATTTCCTTTTTCACCCGGGCCTGTTCCAGGGCCAGGGTTTCCCGACCCCGGGCGATACCCTCCTCACCTTCTGCAAGTTCCACTTCCCCCCGCTCAATTTCCAAAGCCCCTTCATCCAGTTTTTGCCGAGCCGCGGCCAGTTCCCTCAGGGCGGTAACCCGGCCCTGCTCATATTCGTCGCTGCCCTGGTTGATTGCATCCCGGCCACGAGACCGGGCTTCGGTGAGTATCTCCTCATAGCGTATCCGTGACCGCTCGGTTCCCAGGGTTTCGATAGCAATCCTGGCGGCGTCCACAGCCTTCTGGTAGGGGTCCGTAAAGGCCCTGAGCGGGCGAGCATCTTTCAGGGTAATATAGAGGTCGGTCCAAACCGGAAGGGCAAAACTGGTATCCCGGGCATAGATGGCAGTCCCCAACCTGCCGTTTCCAACCCCCGTAGGTTCCCGCTCAAAGGAAATAAACAGGGGGTTTTTCACTATTCCGGTAACAGTATAACTGTTAACATGGTAGATTTTCTGTTCTTCATCTAAAATGGGGGCAGGGGGAATAATGGTAAAAATCGTGTCTATGGGAAATTCCTCAAAATATCCGCCCCCCTGCTGGACCAGGCATTCATCGTCCGCTTCGGGGAAACGGCCTGCAACAAGTTCCAGGCGATTGACGAAGCCTTTGTCCCGGGCTGCTTCCAGGGGGAGCCCGTAGATGCGGGCGGTGATCAGCTCCTCGCCGCGGGAAGCGCCGCTTTCGGCCGGAACGGCGGAAGTTCCGCTGGCCCGGACCAGGGTATCCATGGCATAGGCCGGGAGTACCAGGCTGATTTCTTCCAAGGCTTCCAGCGCCCGGACATCGTCCCCGGTGACACCCATGGTCGCCTTGATGAAGATATCCATCATATTGGTTTCGTCAAAATATCGGTCCAGGGAAAGTTTCATGTCCGGAGTGGTGGCAAGAAGCCCGGCGAGGAAACCCACCCCCAGGGCGACGATGGCAAAAATCGCCACAAAGCGGCTGAAACTACCCCGTATTTCCCGGAGTATGGTTTTAATATAGGTCTTGCCGAAGGGCCGCATTACCACTCAATCTGTTCCACCGGCAGGGGGCTCGCATTCCGGTGGATTTTGATAATTTGTCCGTTTTTAAGCTCAATCACCCGGTCCGCCATGCCCGCAATGGCCAGGTTATGGGTGATCACGATAACTGTCTTCCCGTTTTCCCCGCAACAATCCTGGAGCAGCCTGAGTATGTGTTTCCCCGTCTCATAGTCCAGGGCGCCGGTGGGTTCATCGCAGAGCAGTATCCGGGGGTTTTTCGCCAGAGCACGGGCCACGGCGACCCGCTGCTGTTCCCCCCCGGAAAGCTGGCCCGGGAAATTGCCCATCCGTTCCCCCAAGCCCACCGCCGTCAGGGTTTCCCCGGGGTCCCGGCTTGCCTCACATATTTCCGAGGCAAGTTCCACGTTTTCCAGGGCCGTAAGGTTCTGGATCAGGTTGTAAAACTGAAAAACAAATCCCACATCGTAACGGCGGTAATCGGTGAGCTGCCGCTCGTTTAGGGCGCTGATCTCCCGGCCGTCCAGGAGTATTACCCCTTCGTCACAGGAATCCATACCCCCCAGCATATTGAGGAGGGTGGTTTTTCCTGCCCCGCTGGGTCCCAGGATGACGCAGAATTCGCCCTTCTCAATCTCAAAATTGAGATGATCCGCCGCTGCTATCCTGATTTCCCCCATGGTGTAGTATTTGCATACCCCCCGAAATTCTACATATCCCACGGAAAACCCCTAAATATGCCAACAAATTCAGCTTGCAAAGTCTTTTAAAGTATACTATCGGTATTTTACCGGTTTTTCTATATTGCCACAGAGTGCCCGGATAGTACAGAATAGAAAAATGCCGGGAGCATAGCTTGATAAAAAAGGTCCGCGTCCTCAGTATCCTGATTCTTCTCCTCCTGATGCCGGTCATCCCCGTTTTTGCCCAGCTGGGTGGCTTGCCCATGGATAACGACAACCTTACCATCCGGGTCAGCGTCATGGGTCCCGGGGATGAACTGTACTTCTGGTGGGGCCATATTGCCCTCATTATAGATGACCGGGTCAGCGGGGAAAGCAAGCTCTACGATTATGGGCTCTTTTCCTTTGAAAATACCAACTTTTTCGTAGACTTCGCCTTTGGCAGGCTGCTCTACAGCTGCGGGGTTTCCTGGGCGGCCCCTAATATTGCCAGGTACATTTACGAAAACCGGGATGTAACCTTTTATACACTAGACCTTCCCCGGGAAACCAAGGAACGGGTACGGGAATTTGCGGAAACAAATGTGCGGCCCGAAAACCGTAACTACTGGTACCACCATTTTAAGGATAACTGTTCCACCCGGATCAGGGACATTATCGACCTGGCAACCGGGGGGCAGTTCGCCGAAGCCTTTGAAGAAGCCCCGGGCCGCTTTACCCTGCGCCAGCATGTACGCCGGCACACCTGGTTTTCCCCCGCGACGGACTGGCTGCTCAATTTTCTTATGGGCCAGGATATTGATGTTCCCATCACGGTCTGGCAGGAGATGTTCCTCCCTTCGGAACTTGGTAAGCGTATTACCAATTTCAAGTACCGTGATGTGTACGGCCAGGAGCGGAACCTGGTACGTTCGGTGAATGTGATCAGCGAAGCAATAGGCCGGCCAGCCGTCCTGGAAGCCCCCCGGTGGCAATGGCCCCGGGAACTTGCCCTGTCCCTGATCATCTCCCTTGCCCTGGGTCTGCTGCTATCCTTCCGGGAACGGTCAAACCGGCTCAAGGTTTTACTGGGCATAAGCCAGAGCCTTCTGGGGCTCTTCTTCGGCTTCTCGGGCCTTTTGGTCTATTTTATGTCCCTTTTCACCAACCACGACTATACTTGGCATAACATGAACCTCCTCTTTGTGAGCCCCCTGATCCTGGCGGCAGTCCCCCTGGGTCTCCTCTACGCCTTCCCCGCCGACCCCTTCCGGCGCAATCTCTGGGCCTTCCTGCTCAAAATCCTTTGGACCCTGGTATTCCTGGGGGGGATCCTTTCCATAATTCTCCACGTTCTGCCCCAGTTCTGGCAGCAAAACCAGGTAACCCTGGCCCTGGTCCTGCCCTTCACGGCGGTTCTGAGCTTAGTCCCCGATTGGATCGCCGCCTACAAGCGAGAATATCTGTGGCGGCGCTTTAATTAAAAGAAGATTTACCCCAGAGATACACGTGCCATCTATCCAAAACCCCTCAAATAGCATTTAATTATGATTAATTGGAGAATATATAGAATGACTATTTCTAAACGCATCTCAATCCTGGTGGGCCTTTTGGTGCTGCTTTTTTCAGTCAGCCTGGGGTTCATTTCTTTGACAATTTCTTCAGGAATTGTGCAGAAGAATATGTATAATACCCTGACCACGGAAGCTAAACTTGGCGCAGATTTAGTCTCTTCTACCCTCCATGCCCAGCTTGACACCCTGCAGGAACTGGCCAACCGTGCAAGGACCCAGTCATTGATCTTTGAAACCCAAAAAAGCTCCCTGGCCCCGGATATAAAGCGCCTGGGGTACCTGGCTATGGCCTTTGTGGATATGGGCGGGGTAGCCCATTATTTTACCGGCGATCCCGATACAAACCTCTCTGACAGGGATTATATTCAAAAGGCCCTGCGAGGGGAGCAGGCAATTGCGGTATTGCTCAGCAAAACTATTGGGAAGATGGTGGTAATGTATGCGGCGCCGGTCTGGAATAACGAGAACCACGACAGGGTTGTGGGCGCACTTCTGGTGCGGAACAGCGCCGATACCCTGAGCAATGTTACAAAAAGTGTGGGTAAGTACGATGAGACTATGCATGCCTATCTCTTTGACGATACCGGAACCTTTATTGCCCATGACGATGAAGCATTGGTGATGAATCAATTCAAGCCCATAGAAGCAGCAAAAGACGATCCTTCCGTACAGTCCCTAGCCGATGCCATGAAAACCATGCTCAGTGCTAAAGCAGGATCAGTCGAATACGATTTCTTGGGAAAGAAGAATATCTGTGTGTATGCCCCGGTGCCGGATTTCTCCATAACCTTTGCCAATGCTGTGTATACCGACGTCCTCATGCAGGAAGTTAACGGGCTTAGAAACATTACCATTATCCTGGTAACCGTTTTTTTGATTATAGGAATCGCCATTGCCATTCTTATAGCCCGATCCATAAGTAAGCCGGTGAACTATGTCATGGGCGGCCTTAAAGCCCTGGGCGAAGGGGATTTGACCAAAAAACTTAAAATAACTTCAAAAGATGAAATGGGGAAGCTCGAAGAATACGTAAATAATACGGTGGACCAGATTAAGAATATGGCCTTGTCCATTAACCGGGAGGCCGGCGCCCTGTCCGACATAGGGAGCCAGCTTGCCGCCAATATGACGGAAACAGCCGCTGCGGTCAATCAGGTTACCACGAATATCCAGAGCATCAAGGTCAGGGTGCTAAACCAGTCCGCCTCGGTTACTGAAACTAACGCTACCATGGAACAGATCACCGGGAATATTGCCAAGCTCAACAGTAATATTGACAGGCAGACTGAAAGCGTGGCCCAGTCTTCATCAGCTATTGAAGAGATGCTTGCCAATATCAGCTCGGTTACCCAAACTTTGATGAAGAATACCGAAAATGTCGATACCCTGGCAAACGCATCGGAAGTGGGACGTTCAGGATTGCAGGAAGTGGCCCAGGATATCCAGGAGATCGCCCGGGAATCCGAGGGTCTCCTGGAAATTAACGGCGTCATGGAAAACATTGCAAGCCAGACCAACCTTCTGTCCATGAATGCCGCCATTGAGGCAGCCCACGCCGGGGAGGCGGGAAAGGGCTTTGCAGTGGTGGCCGATGAAATCCGCAAGCTGGCAGAATCTTCAAGCGAGCAGTCAAAAACCATTTCCAGCGTTCTCAAAAAGATAAAAGAATCTATCGATAAAATTTCCAGGTCCACCAATAATGTTCTCCTCAAGTTCGAAGCCATAGACGGCGGCGTCAAGACCGTGTCCCAGCAGGAAGAAAATATCCGCAGCGCCATGGAGGAACAGGGACAGGGCAGCCAGCAGATACTGGAAGCAGTGGCCCGCTTGAACGAGATCACCCGGCAGGTTAAGGATGGTTCCACAGAGATGCTTGAGGGCAGCCGTCAGGTCATTACCGAAGGCAGAAACCTGGAGATGGCCACCCAGGAAATAACCAACGGTATGAACGAAATGGCTGCCGGGGCGGACCAGATAAATAGCGCGGTTAATCAGGTGAACAATATCAGCGGTGAAAACAGGGACACGATTGCCATGCTATCCAAGGAAGTATCCAAGTTTAAAATAGTATAATGCCCTGGAGTGCACGCAGCGCCCGATAAAAGCAGCCGCAAGGCTGCTGACACTATACCGGCGATACGGCGTGGACCCCAATAAAGTCCCCTATACCATCAAATGCCGCCGATCTTTAGATCGGCGGTGGGTCCGCCGTTTAGCCCTTCACTATCCGCCCTTTTTTTAGCTATACTACCCCCATGTACCCCCGGTCGATCCTGATCCTTTTGCTTCTCGCGGTTGTTTCCCTTGCACCCCTCCTTGCCCAGCAAACTGTCACCCAGCCGGGGACATCCCAGGCTTCTGCCGCTCAAACCGGGCCTGAACCCCCAACTGGGGAAGCTCCCGTAGCTGAAACCGTCCCGGGCCTCTTTCCTCTGAACCTGCTCTTGGACGCCCTGGAATCAGGCGGCTCCCCCTGGCAGCCCGACTGGCCCCTGGTCATGCCTCCGGACGGTTTTACCCTTTCCGGTGGCTACGCCCTGTCTTTGACCATCACCCTGCCCGCAGAAGACCCCGGTACCGAGGCCGCCGTTACAGAGGCCCCAACTGCGGGCGCCGGTACGGGGAACACCGCTGCGGCGAAAGCTGCCGCTACAGGAGCCTCGGATACCAGCGCGGAAGCTGCTGGAACAAGCGCCCCAAGCCAATACCGCTTCGCCCGGAATCCCGGGGGGCGTATACTGGCCTTCCCCTTCTTCATAAACGGAAACTTCTATCAAGCGGAAATAGTCTACGATCAGGCGGGGCTTATCAACACCATCACCCTGGACAACCCTGCAAACCCGGATCCTTGGGAGTTTGAATTCCTCCAGTATGAGCAGGGAGAAGGCGCCCTGGCCCGGATAAACCACAGTGGGACCTGGTACTTCGCTGCCCTGGAATACCTGGACAAACGGGCCAATGAAACCTGGTACGATCCCGAAGGACAGGCCCTGGCCTTCTTTTCCCTGGAATACCGGGAGAAAGCCCTACTCGCCCAGCAAAACCCGCCTGAAAAACGGCTTATCTCCCTGGACAGCCGGGATGAACAAGGCCAGGGTATATGGGTCTACAACTACGATAGTTTCGACCGCGTCAGCGCCTTGGATACCCCGGACGGAAGCTATTCGGCCCTTTATGCCGCCTCGGAACGCTTTGCTGCAAAAGCCCGATCAAGCTTTCCCCGCTACTGGGAGCGGCCGGAAAGTAACTATACCCTGCAATGGGATGAGCGGGGCCTGTTGGTCCGCCTCACGGAACACGCAAAACCCGGAAGTCCCCCTCCGGTACTTCCGGAATCAGCTTCAGCCGGAGACATACGCTACGAATACACCCTGGATTCCCGGGGAAACTGGACCGAGCGGCGGGAAATCTCCCTTATCCGCCGCTTCGGGCGGCTGGTACCGGGTTCGGAAGGGGTAATAACCCGTGCCATCAATTATGGAGACGAATAAAATGGCTGAAACTGTAGACTGGCGGGACACTCTATACACCAAGACCTTTGAACAGGAACTCCGGGGCCTCCTGCGGCGCCGGGAAGCCGACCCCTCCTGTACCATCGGAGACATCGAGGGTACACTCAAGCACCTATACGTGATGGACGGGGCTGACTGGCTTGGCCGGGGCGAAGTGGGGGACATCACCATGGCCGCCACCATTGCCGCCTATGAACATATGGTAAGTGAATGGAAAGCTGAAAAAAAAAGTGTGAAAAAATGTTACCCTTCGGGGGTACCGTTTGTTTCAGAGTTAGGCAAACGGTTGGCACTGTTTCCTATTCCTCCTTTCCTTTTTATCTGCCCCGGAGAAAGTTTTTCCCCGGGGCTCTTTTTTTGACAATTCACAGTTTAATCAAAAGATGGCTCATTCACCGGGAGGGGTGGGGATTAGCCCCGGCCCCTAACCTGTAGAGCCTGCTTACGGAGCCCGCAACATTCTTTTACGCGGTCTCCTCCAGCAGAGAATTCCAGAGACGGGGCCGGAGCTAATCCCCACCCCTCCCGGTACCATAGGTCAACAGTAATAAACAGATATTTCGTGCTGTTAGCAGTAGGTCGAGGCTCATGCATGAGGGAGAACCTCCCACAGGCTGGGGCGCTCACCTACGCAAGCAGCTTCTCGACGATTCCCCAGCACCACCCGGAAACCAAGCCCATTGAAAAAAGGCCCCCCATACCGTATGTACAGCAATCGCTTTACGGTAGGTATATTGGAATAACGGCCGGGGCGGGCAAATCCCCAGCACCACCCGGAAACCAAGCCCCCATTGAAAAAAGCCTCCCATACCGTATGTACAGCAATCGCTTTACGGTAGATATACTGGAATAACGGCCGGGGTGGGCGGGGATTTCCCCCCTCCCCCGTCTCTGGAATTCCCCGCCGTAGCAGACCGCGTAGCGGGCTGACGGAGGCGGACTCTACAGGTTAGGGGGAGGGGGGAAATCCCCGCCCACCCCGATCACTTACCCCATTACACCTATCACAAACAGCGAATTGCCATCCAGGAGGATAGATGGATTTTCATGACTATGTTATAATGATCCAGAGGTGTAACCATGCCTGAAACAAACGAGGAAACAGAAGTATTTAACGGGGAAAAATACCTGATATTTACCATTTTGGGGAAATTCTATACCTTCCCGTCCCGGATAATAAGCGAAGTTACCGCTTTTGATACGGTTTATCCTCTGCCCCTGCTGCCGGAATATGTGATGGGGATCATAAACCGCTATTCCGCACCCTATGCCCTGGTGGATATAGGGCTCCTGATCCAAAAAAACCCCACCCCCCGGGCTAAAGTTGTGGTCCTCAAGGAAACCGTGGAAAAAATAGCCTTCCTCATTGATGATGTGGTGGACATTATCGACATAGCCCAGTCGGATTTGCTAAAACTCGAACAGGGTACCGAAGTAAATGATGCTACGGATATTATTGAGTCTTCCTTTGAATGGCACGATACCAATGTATTTGTTCTTAATTTCCGGCAGATTATCAGCCGGGTGGTCAGTGAATTCCGTATTTAAAGTAGGGGCGTTTTGTGAGGTTCTTTTTATGCGCCTTTGGGGATTTTTCTCTGGGGGTTCCCGTTTATGCAGTTTCCTCTCTCATAACTGTGCCCTGGGAAGTGACACAGGTGATAGACCGGGACCGGGATGAAAATACCTATTTTTCCCTCCCCCATTTTTTTAAGTCCGAAGACAAGGTCATACGCCACGGCTTTATCCTTAAGCCCCAGATTCAGAAGGTGCCCCTGCTCGGGGATGGGCTGGAAAATACCGCCCTGACTGCGGATCCCGCCCTGGGAAAAGCGGGCTTCACGGAGCGGCGGAATGTGCTGCTGGTAACGGCGGTAGAACGGGAAGAGGATATACCCCAGGAAGAAATCCATTCTCTGCCCGCCGTACTCGGTGTGGGCAATATCTATACTTTTTTTTCAGGGATCAACTTTTATCGTTCCATAATGAATGTGTTTATCGATCCGGCAGTGCTTATTCCAAGTATGCTCCTGGCCGGGGGAAGCAGGGAACCAGAGGTTCCGGAATCAGTTCTTACGGAAACCAATAGGGCTTCGGACAGGGAGGAAAAAACCGGTGATTAAAACATTGGTGGTTGATGACAGCGATTTAGTGCGTTCGATCCTTAAGGATTTTCTGGAAAGCGACGGCGGTTTTATCGTGGTTGGAGAAGCGTCAAACGGCAGGGAGGGCTTTGAAAAAGCCCGATTGCTTAACCCGGATCTTATCACCATGGATATTGAAATGCCCGTCATGGGGGGACTTGAGGCAATCCAGGAAATCAGAAAGGTCCTGCCCACCCCGGTGGTGGTGATCAGCACCCATGATACGGCAAAGATGGCCTATGAGGCAACGGTAAAAGGCGCCATGGAATTTTACTCCAAGGATAATTTTACTGCGACTATGAATCCCTTCAAGCGGATTCAAATTCTGGAAGCCCTGAAGCAAATTGCCGGAACCCGAAGCCGCCGCGCCGGGCTTGCAAATCTGAACGTAAACGAAGAGAAAAAAAACATCCTGAACCGGGCCATCCTCGCCGTGGTCATCGCCTCCTCCACCGGGGGGCCCAAGGCCCTGACCAGGCTCTGCGCCGGGCTTCCGGGAAATTTCCCGGCTCCCATAATTTTGGTGCAGCATAATACCTCGGGTTTCGACAAAGGATTTGTCCAGTGGCTCAACGATTATACCCCCCTGGAGGTGAAGCTCGCCGAACAGGGTGAGCTTCCCCTTTCGGGAAAACTCTATGTGGCCCCCACGGACAAACATCTTATTATGGATGTCAACGGCTTTGCCTTTGATAACGGGGAAATGGTAAACAACCAGAAACCTGCGGCGGATTTGCTCTTTAAAAGCGCCGCCAAACTGCTGGGAAAGGGCCTGATATCCGTGGTGCTTACCGGTATGGGCGCCGATGGCGCCGAAGGAACCCGGTTTGTAAAAAATGGGGGGGGTATCACCCTTGCCCAGGATGAGGGGACATCCCTGATATACGGCATGCCCAAAGCCGCCTTTGATACCGGCGCGGTGGATATGGTGCTTCCCTTGGAATCCATAGCCGGCCGGCTTGTTGAATTGACAAAAGTATGAGTGATAAAACACCCCTTACGAGGCAGTTTCCGGATCCTGTCCCGGTGGATCCGGTTTTGGACAAATTGTCCCGGTGGGTGGAAAATGCTCTGGGGATAAAGGCCGGGGAGGACGCCCTGCAGAAATTACGGGAATACATGGAAAAACAATTCAACCCCAATATTTTTCAATTCCCCGGCGCCTTTGAATGGAGCCTCTCCTCCCGGGAGGAGCGCTTCAAGATTGCCCGGTTCCTCACGATTAATGAAACCTACTTTTTTCGGGAAGAGCCCCACTTTTACCTGCTGCTTAAGGAACTGCTGCCCCGCTTTGCCCGACTGAACCGCCCCCTGCGGGTCTGCTCTGCGGCCTGTTCCGCAGGCTGCGAAGCCTATAGCCTGGCCATGCTGATGGACCACTACAGCCGTACCACCGCTTTCCTGGACTTCAAAATCGAAGCCTTTGATATAAGTCAGGATATGATAGAAGTCGCCAAACAGGGCCGTTATACCTCCAATACATTTCGGGACGATGGGAATCATTGGAAATATATCCTGGACGAATACCTCACAGAAAAAGATGGGGAATATATGGTCAATAACAAATTAAAGGAAAAGATACATTTTTTTCCCCATAACATTATGGACGGCCTTGACCAGGCTTCCTTTGACCTTATCCTGTTCAGAAACGCCCTGATCTATTTCTCCGCCGAAAGCCGGGTTAAGCTCCTTGACTCCCTGACAAAGTCCCTTACCGAAGGCGGGGTTCTGCTTTTCGGGATCGCCGAAACCCCCTCGGTGAGCCATCCCCTGCTGCGGAATAAAAACGCCCAGGGGGCCTTCTATTTTCAGAAGGATTCCACCCCACCAAGCGAAGAAGACCGGCGGAATTCAGACCGTCAAGCCTCGGATCGCCGAGACCAGGATCGAAGATCCACTGACCGGCGGGTATTGAACATGAAGGCTTCGGAGCTGAATTTCCCGGACCGGAGAGTCCAGGATCGAAGGGCCCAGGAACGGCGAACTTTGGACCGACGGTTCCCGGATATTCGATCCGAGCAGGCTGCGGGGACTGCAGCGCCCAAACCCCAGCCCCCCCCCAATTCCGAGGCCCCCGGCAAGGCAGGGTTAACCGTAAACATGAAAACTATCAGCGCCCTTATTGAACAGGGTGAAAGCCTTCAGGCGGCGGAACGCCTGCTCATGGTCCTGAAGGAACCTGCGGCAGGGCCGGCAGACTTACCAGCCTCAGGCAGGGCCGCCGTCACAGAGGAAGAGACCATCGCGGCGGTTATCAGCCTGCTCAGCCTGGAAGATTTTGCCGGGGCGAATCTGGTCCTTTCACTTATGGAAAAGAAACCCAAATCGGCCTTTACTAAATTCCTCCGGGGAGAATATAATTATCATCTGAACAAGGTTAAGGAAGCGGAAGCCGGCTATAAGGAAGCTTCGAGTTTAAACAGCGCCTTTTGGCCTGCCTTTTACCGGATGAGCCTTTTAGCCGCCGGAGGAAACCGCACTCGCTATGAGTATAAAATAAAAAAAGCTTTGGAAAGTATCGATATGGGCAAGGATATGTATTATGAGTGCCTTATCGGCGGATTTTCGCCGGATTATTACCGGCGTATCCTTGAAAAACGTCTATCGGCAGAAGTGTAAGAAGGAGCGGATATGTTTTATAAAAACCTGAAAATTACCACCAAATTGGTTTTTTCAAGCGCCGTATTTATTCTGCCAATCGCAGTAATGCTGTTTTTTATAATCTCCAATGCCAATTTGTCCATACAGGCTGCGGACAGCGAGCGGGCGGGGATAGAAAGCCTGCGTCCCATCGCCAGCCTTTTGCAGACCGTACCCCTGCACCTCAGGATGGTTCTGGATACCGGAACCAATGACATCAGCCGCATTGATCAGGAGATAGACTTTCAACTGAATGAACTTGCCAAAAAGCTCCTGGATACTAGCTTCGGAAAGGGGACGGTCCCGGGCCGCCGCTATGTTTCGGGAGAGGAAATTCTGAAAAAATGGGAGGTCCTGCAGAAACTGAGGGGAGACCCGGATGCCATTCTTGCAGGGTACTATACCTTTATCCGGGACCTCCACGATTTGATTTCCTACATCAGCGATGCTTCCTCCCTGGTGGTGGACCCTGAATTGGAAAGCTGGTATTTTTCGGAACTCAGCCTTACAACACTGCCCAGAATCCAGGAACGGATCGTACAGATAAGCAACCGGATCTATGCCGCCCATTCCCGGGGAATATTAACCGAAGAAGACCAGGAGGAATTAGAAGCCTACAGGGTACTCTTCAGCCGTTCGGATAACCCCGGCCTACAGACATCACTAAATGCGGCATTAGCCCTGCTGGATGAGCTTCCCGGCCTGGACCCGTCCTTTTCCCAGGAGCTTGTTTCCTGGGGAAAATTTTACCTTGATGCCGCAGAACAGCTTACAGAAACCCTTGATGTATTCCTAAATAGTGAAAATAGTGAAGACCCAACCATGTTTCCCCAAGAGCTTTATTACAATGAAGTCATAGGCGCCGCAGTCCAGGCCAATACCGCTGCTTACCGTATGTGGATTGCCTCCCTGAATCAGCTCGACGTTCTCCTGTTACAAAGAATCACCGTGTACCGGAACCAACTGCTCCAGTCCCTCATATTCGCAGTTATTCTGACCCTTGCCGCGTTTATCATCGTGATCATCACCACCGCTAACATAACCAAATCCACCGCCGAGCTCAAGCAGCTCTTTAGGAGCCTGGACGGCAACGATCTTTCCCTAAAGCTGGCAGTCCATTCTAAAGATGAATTCGGCGAACTGATGTCCGCCTTTAACCGCTTCCTGGGCAATCTCCGGGCTGTCTTTATTTCCTTTAATCAGGATGCCTCCAGGGTTTCAACCTCTGTGTACGATCTTTCCGCTTCTGCCAGGGAGATTACCACCACTGCCAATGAACAATCCGCCAGCGTTTCTGAGATAGTCAGTACCATGGAGACCAGCAAGGATATGTCCAAGCAGGTAGCGACAAAAACTGTGGAGGTAGCGGAACTGGCCGCCAAAACCCAGGAACTGAGTCAGCGGGGAGCGGAACTGCGGGAAGCGAACCAGGAGATGATGCAGGATATCCGGGACCAGAACAATAAAATTATCGATGAGATTAAAAACCTTGCGGAAATGCTGGGCCGGATCAGCGAAGCCATAGGCATTATCGACGGCATAGCGGATCAGACTAAGACCATCGCCTTTAACGCTTCCCTGGAAGCTTCTTCCTCCGGCGAAGCCGGCGCTCGGTTCGCCGTGGTGGCCAGTGAAATACGGCGTTTCGCCGACAATGTGGTGGATTCCACCGGGGAGATAAAACAGCGGATCGAGGAAGCCCAGGCCGCCTCCCAGAGCCTCATTGTGGAAGCCAATAATGGCTCCATGCAGATCGATGAAGGCTATGAGCGGATGGTTGAACAGAAAGTGGTATTTGAAAATATCGTGGAAAATTCCAGAAATGTGGCGGTCAATTCCCAGCAAATTTCAGAATTAAGCCAAAAGCAGGAATACGCTTCCACTCAGATATTCACCACCCTGCAAGAAATATCCGCCGGGGTCAAACAGTTTGTGATCGCCATGGCTTCAACTTCAAAAATAGCGGACAACCTCAATATTATGTCCAATGAACTCCGGGAAACCGTGGGGCTCTACCGCACCGGGGATGATAAACTTGAGAAAACAAGAAAAACAGGAGATTCTGTATGACAAGCATGGAAGAACGTATTAACCGGGATGAACGGGACGGAGAAGTACTCATCAATTACTTCCGCGGCGCCCTGGCGCTCATCTGGGTGTTGGGACTGGTGGTAATTTCCATAGTCAGACATAAAAACGGTTTCGGTTATACCCCCTGGCGGGGCCATTTCGGCACCTCGGAGTATCTGGTTTTTTCAATAATACTTTTTTTCTATCTGCGGAGAAAAGAACTGCTATCCCCTTATTTTAAGTATATTTGCGTGGTCTTGGACATGGTTTTTATTTCCACAGCCATCTTCATCACCGCAACCTACCCTACCCATTCCATGCCCATAGGTTTTCTCTCCATCCAGGCGCTCTTTTATGTACTCCTGGTTGCCCTGGGCGCCTTCCGGTACAATGTACGCTGCGCCATTTTTTCCGGGATTTTCGCCGGTATCCTCTATGCCTTTGTGATCATCTATCACCGTAATATCATTGATATTCCCTATACGGCCCTGTATAAAGGTCAGGTACACGAGATTTCCTTTCCCCTCTACAACGAGGTCTTCAGAATAATGGGGATGATCATGGCCGGAGCGGTCACGGGGATTGCCTGTAAACGGCACATTGCCCTGTTTCAAAACATGATAAAATCCGAATCCGACGCTGCCGAAGCCGCCTCCCGGACCGTGGTCCAGACCAAGGAGATCGCCGGTACCATACAGAAGTCCACGGACGAAATCTTTATCTCCTCCAAGGACATCTTTACCACCGCCAATAACCAGGCCGCCAGTGTCCAGGAAATTGAAAGCACTATTAATGAGAACGCCCAGATTGCGTCCTATATATCGGAGATGACCGGCAGCGTTGCTACCATCGCCGCAAAAATGGAAGATGACGTTATCCAGGGCTTTTCAGTGCTTGAAAGCAATGTTAACAAGATGGGAGACATCAAAGAAAAGAACGATGCTATCATTTCCGGTATCATAAACCTAGGCAACAAGATTGCTAAGATACGGGATATTGTCAAAACCATCAACACCATCACGGACCAGACCAAGGTGATAGCCTTTAACGCCGCCCTGGAAGCGGCAAGCGCCGGGGATAAGGGTAAACGTTTCGCCGTGGTAGCCAGCGAGGTAAACCGCCTGGCCGACGATATAGCGTCCCTAACCAAACAGATCCGGGATCAGGTGGAGGAAATACAGGATTCCTCCTCCTCCCTCATTGTTTCCAGCGAGGAGGGTGCGGATAAGATCACCGAAGGCTATAAGCTGATTAAGGACCTGGAGGATGTTTTCAAGGAAATACGGTCCGGTGCCGAAATAACCTCCAACCAGGCCCAAACTATTACGGTGTCCACCCAGAAACAGCAGAAGTCCTCAGAGCAGATCAATATAGCAATTACGGATATATCCAAGGGCTTAAGCAATTTTATTCATTCCACCGAGATCGCCACTGCCTCCGCAGAAGGTCTTACCCAATTGATCAAGGAACTGGAGATTATCCTGGATACCAAAAAGACCGGTCCTGCCGGGACCAAATCCGGATCCGCCGATGACAGAGTCATCGATCCTATAAGCGTTTAAGGGCTTTTATGGCAATAGATAAGGGAAAGTACATCGGTAAATTTATCGATGAGGGAATCGAAAACATCAAGGTTGTAGAATCGTTGCTCTTTGAAATAAAGGACGGCGTTTCGGTGGATGATGATCTGGCAACCCTGCTGCGGGCCCTCCATACCCTGAAAGGTTCCTCCCGGATGCTGGAATTTAAGCGCATCGAAGCCCTGACCCATGCCCTGGAAGGGGTTTTTGTAGCGGTCCGGGAACAGCGCATCGGCCTGACCGATAATGCCCTGCGGCTTGCCCTTTCAGCCCTGGATACCCTTAAGTCCGGACTTGCCCAGGTGCAGAAAACCGAAGACGACGCCATTGATATCCTGGCCTTTGAAAAGGAGCTTGCGGCCCTGGCGTCCAATGAGGAATTCCTGGTACCCGTAAGCGCCGATGCCTCCCATGGCGGGGCGGCCAAGGGCCAGGGCGGCGAGACAGCCCCGGAAAATTCCCCAGGCGCCCCCGAAGAGACTACGGGGGAAACCGTGGGTAAAAAACGGAAAAAGAAGGGCGGGAACCTGGTAGTCAGCAACCGGGCTCTGGAGGAACTCGGGGAGCGTTCCGTAGAAAAGGCGGAAGCCGGAGAAACCGAAAGCCAACTGGCCAAGCGGGAAAAACGGCAGGACGCAAAATCCGAAAGCATACGCATATCCCTTACTAAAATTGATGATATCATTAAAAGTATCGCTTCCCTTCAATCTCTGGAGATCGCCTCAAAAACCATTTCCATGGAAACAGAAGCGGTGCATGAGCTTATCAAGGTACTATCCCGGACCATCAAGGTAGACAAAACACTGAACCCAGCGATAAAAGCCCAGTTCAGAAAAATTGAACAGCTCAATGGGAAGATAAATTCCCGGCTCAGAAACTATTCCATAGATGTGGGAAACCATACCCGGAACGCCTACGACAGCGTAATATCCCTGCGTATGCTTCCGCTTTCCACAATCCTGGAAGCCTATCCCCGGTATGTTTTTGAAATGTCCGCAGAACTGGGAAAAAAAGTACAGCTGATCATTGAGGGAAGCGAAAACGAGATCGATAAAAATATTATCGAAATACTTTCGGATGTTTTCCTCCACATGATCCGCAATTCCCTGGATCACGGCATTGAAAGCCCGAAAGACCGTATCGCCGCAGGAAAGGATGAGACCGGGCAGCTGGCCATCCGCTGCGCCCGGGAAAGCGGGAACATGAAAATAACCATTTCCGATGACGGCAGCGGCATTAACCTTGAGGCAATACGGGCCAAGGCGGTGGAACAGGGATTTGTGACCGCCGATGCCGCCCGTTCCATGGGAGAGGACGACCTCACGGGCTTTATATTCCAGAGCGGCTTCACCACCTCCCGCTCGATCAACAGCATTTCAGGCCGGGGGGTCGGCATGGATGCGGTACGGGCCAGTATTGAACAGCTTAAAGGAAGTATCCTGGTAGAAAGCCTTCCCGGCAAGGGCACTGTTTTTACCATCCTGGTCCCCCTTTCCATAGCCTCCCTCATGGGTTTCCCCATTGTCTGCGGGGACATGAAATTTATCATCCCCGCAAATTTTGTGGACACCATACTCCTTATAAATCAGGAAGATATTATTACTGTGGTTGATCGGCCGGGAATCAAATTTGAAAACCGGATAATAAAACTGTATTATCTTAACCAGATCCTGCACCTT
The DNA here is from genome assembly GCF_000214375.1 of Treponema primitia ZAS-2. Lineage (NCBI taxonomy): Bacteria > Pseudomonadati > Spirochaetota > Spirochaetia > Treponematales > Treponemataceae > Treponema > Treponema primitia. The sequence goes on from NC_015578.1 coordinate 2,614,872, forward strand.
AAAAACGAAGGGGATCAAAATACCAAGAAAGCTATTTTTGTGGTTATCATCCATGCCTATGATGATGTTATTGCCCTGGTTATCGACAGCATCAGCAGTATGCGTTCAGTAATCCTCAAATCAATGCCTGGCTTTATGGAGAGTATTCCTGTTTTTTCAGGAATGGTGTTAAGCGAAGACTATGAAATGGTGCCCGCACTGCACATACCCACGGTGATACGCATGGCAAAACACCTCAAAACCATTGATATGAAGAAACGGCACATCGAATATGAAAGGATGCGCAAGTCCGTACTGGTGGTTGACGATTCCCTTCCCACTAGGGAGATTGAAGGGGAGATACTCAGGGCCGAAGGCTACAAGGTAGATACCGCCGCAGACGGCGCGGAAGCTTTGGCGGCGGCAAAGAACAGCCAATATGACCTTATCTGCACGGACCTCAACATGCCCATTATGGACGGCTTTTTGCTTACCGAAAATGTCCGCAAGAACGAGGCCCTGGCAAAGATTCCAATCATTGTTATTTCATCACGGGAGAGCGAAGAGGATCAGAAACGGGCGGCCATGCTCGGGGCGAACCGTTATATTATAAAAAATTCTTTCAATAACCACAATCTGCTTACGGCAGTTAAGGACCTTATCGGAGAGGCAAATGGATAGTACGGTTTTGCAGGAAGAAAAACGTATACTGCTTTTTGAGGATTCGGATATTTTTGCCGACATGGTGCTGGAATTCCTCACTGCCCTGGGCTATACCACTGCTCGGGCGGTCAACGGATTTGAGGGAATCAAGGCGGTGTTCACCTTTAAGCCCCACCTTATCATCACTGATGTGGAGATGCCCCTCTTTAAGGGCTACCAGGCTACCAGGCTTTTAAAATCCCGGAAAAGCACAAAAGATATTCCCATTATCATGTTTACAAGCCTCAATGAACTTAAGGATAAATTCTGGGGTAACCAGGCGGGGGCAGACTGGTATATAGAAAAATCCCCTGAAAATTTCTCGGAACTCCGGAGCAAAATAACCCAGCTCCTCTCCGAAGCGACGCCCACTGATTTCGTGGCCCTTGAGCGGGACGGGAAACGTATAGACGACAATGCCCTGATAGAAACGGTAAACAACCTCCTGGATGCCAAACTGTTCCAGACCACGGTGATAGGAATGCTGGCGGAACTTTCCGCCAAACTCGGCTCCCTGGAAGATATAGCCAAGGGGTTTTTTGACCTCCTGAACTATATCTGCCAGGCGGAGATAGTATCCCTGATGATAAAGGGCGCGGATAATTCCCTGATGGTGTATACCGCGAATATCGGGGGCTTTAACGCCGTAATTACCGATGATTTCAATGCCATCAGCATTGCGGATTTTGACAACCTGTTTCCTGACTTTCAGGTTGTCACCAGGGAAGTAAAGGATTTTTACCTCGCCGGGGAAAAGAAAAAGCGGATTGAATCCTACATCATGGTCCCCCTTTTAGTCGGCGGCGAAAAATTTGCCACCGTGCATATTGGCAATTCCATCAAGGAATATTTTTCCCCCACCATCAGGGAAAACATGGATGTTTTTCTGAATGCCGCCGCTCCGATTATTTCCAACGCCCTTTCCATGCTTGAGATGGAGGAACTGCAAAAGAAAACCCGGGTAGCCTTTGCCCGGTATGTTCCTGCGGATGTAATAGACGAAATTATCCACAAGTCATCGGAAACCGCAAGCTTAAGCGAAACCAGAAACCTGGTGGTCTTTTTTCTGGACATCAGGAATTTTACCAAGATTTCCGAAAACTCAAGCGCCCAGGACCTGGTAAATTTTTTGAATAAATTCTTCTCCGCCATGGGGAACGAAATTATCGCCGAGGGTGGGCATATCGATAAATTTATCGGGGATTCTATCATGGCCATATTCGGCGCCCCCCGGTCTCTGCCCAATGCCCCGGCCTGCGCAATCCGTGCGGCCATACGAATGATCCGGGCCCTGCAAACCGTGGACACCTCCCACCTCACCCTGCCTGAATCAGGGCTTGCCATAGGGATAGGCATTAACTCAGGGGAATGCGTGGTGGGAAATATCGGCTTTCAGGACCGGATGGACTATACGGTAATCGGGGACAATGTAAACCTCGCGTCCCGTCTTGAAGGGGTTACAAAAATGTACCACCACCCGATCATCGTTTCGGAAAATATGTACGAAGCCGCCCGGGAGCAGTTCATATTCAGAAAGATAGATACAGTCAGGGTAAAGGGGAAAAATAACCCCGTGGGCTTATACGCAGTGTATATTGCCTTTGCGGGAGAGGAAGGGGCGGCGGATTTTTCGGAAGGAGTCGCCGCATCCCTGGTTATTGACCGGGATCTCCTGGACAATTACGAAAAAGGGCTCAGGCTTTTCTATATGAGGGAATGGGAAACCGCAAAAACCTACTTCAACAACGCCCTGCGGATCAACGGTGAAGATTATTTCTCCACCCTCTATCTGGAACGGATTGAAGAATACAGCCTCATAGGCGAGCCTATGGATGATGCGGTAACCTTGACTGAGAAATAAGGCGAAGCACATCGTTTTGTTTGGGAAAAAATTATGCGGCAGCCGCCGTATTAAGGAAGGAGGAACTATATGGAATGGCGAGCAAGTCACATTTTGGTTAAAGATCGGTCCTTGGCGGAGGATCTCCTGAGGCGGATCAAGCAGGGCGCCCAGTTTGAGTCCCTGGCCCGGGAATTTTCCACCTGCCCCTCCAAGTCTTCCGGGGGGGATCTGGGCTGGTTCGGCCCGGGAAAAATGGTGGCCGGCTTTGAATCGGCGATTAAACGTATTTCACCGGGGTCCATAGGGGATGTCGTACAGACCCAATTCGGGTATCATATAATCAAATGTACCGGCAGAAAAGACTGACAACCCGTTGAGGAGGGATCGGATGATAGCGGATGGGCCTGATTTTAAATCTATACTTCGTTTAGACTCAGAATTAAATCAGATCCAGGATTTAGATCTCCTGTTGGAACGGATACTCCTGGAAGCCCGGGGGGTGGTTCATGCCGATGCAGGTTCGATCTACGTTCGGGAGATCGAGGAAACCGACGGGGAACGGCTGGAAAAGCTGGTCATCAAATACGCCCATAACGATACCAAACAGAAGGAACTTCCCCCGGGACAGAAACTCATCTACTCCGTTTTTTCTGTGCCCATTAACAGCAGCACCATTTCAGGGTACTGCGCCCTGAACAAAGTACTGATCAATGTACCGGATGTGTACAACCTGCCCTCTGACGCACCCTATTCCTACAACACCAGTTTTGACCAAATTTCAGGGTATAAGACTGTCTCCACCCTGGCCATCCCCCTGGTAACCGCAGAAGGCCGCCTGATGGGGGTTATTCAGATGATCAATTCCAAGGATCCCCAGGGTAATACGGTCCCCTTTTCCAAGGACGATGAATTCCTCATTACCCACTTTGCCGCCAATGCCACGGTAGCCCTCCAGCGGGCCTATGTAACCCGGGCCATGATACTCAGGATGATCCGCATGTCCGAACTCCGGGACCCCAAGGAGACCGGGACCCATGTAAACCGGGTAGCGGGCTATGCGGTGGAGATCTACGATGGATGGGCCCGGAACCACGGCGTCCCCGATGTGGAGCGGGAAAAGTACCGTGATACCCTGAAGATAGCCGCTATGCTCCACGATGTGGGGAAGGTAGCCATATCGGATATGATCCTGAAAAAGCCCGGACGTTTTACCCCCGAGGAATACCTGGTCATGCAGCACCATACCGTGTACGGGGCGGGGCTCTTTGACGATCTCCAGTCGGAACTGGATTCCATTTCCCGGGAAATAGCCCTGACCCACCATGAAAACTGGGATGGAACGGGGTATCCGGGCTGGGTAGATCCCCTTACCGGGAATCCCCTTAAAACCGACGATCAGGGAAAACCCCTGGGAAGGAAGAAAGAGGAGATACCCCTGACAGGTCGTATCGTGGCCCTGGCGGACGTGTACGATGCCCTCTGTTCACGCCGGGTCTACAAGGACCCCTGGACCGAGGATCAGGTGCTGGATGAAATCCGGAATGTACGGGGTATCAAATTCGATCCTGAACTTGTGGATGTATTCTTTGAAGTATTGCCCAATATAAAGCAGATCCAGGCCCTCTACCCGGAACCGAAGTAGCTTCCCCTACCCCTTTAAAAGCTTAGTTAGAATCCGGTCAAACCCGTCGGCAAAGGCTTTGAGTTCCCGCTTGCCATAAGAGGGGATCCGCTCCATACCCAGACCGCTCTCCGCCAGATCCACCATAAAATCCCGCAAGGAAAGCCGCTCCCGGATATTTTCCCGGGAATAAGCCTGCCCCCGGTCGTCGATTACCGCTATGGACGCTTCCACCAGCCGGGAAGCCAGGGGTATATCCCGGGTTATCACCAGATCCCCCTCTTCGGCCAGCTCAACGATACGGTTATCTGCGGAATCTGCCCCGGCCGGGCAAAGCTCCATCCGTGCAAATTCCCCATCGGAGCTTTCAGATCCGCCTATCCCGGGTATAAGCCGGTTCGCCGCAAAAATCGCCAGTACCCCCCGGCGTTGGGCGGTCCTGAGTATCAGTTCTCGGGCCGGCCTGGGGCAGGAATCGGCGTCCACCAGGATTTTCACCTGGGCTTTTCCATTGTATCCAGGCCGGTGCCGGCAATAAAAAGGGAATAACTGCCCCTTAAAACCAGCGGGGCCTCCCTTGTAGCGGCAATAAAGGCGCTTTCCCCCTGTTTCAGGGTCAGCTTTTCCCCATCATCCAGGGTTACTTCCCCTTGGGCGACAATCACTATGGCAGGCCCCTGAACCGGAAAAGCAAGGGCCTCATCGGTACTTCCGGCACCGGCCTTGGTGCTCAGCTTTTGGAGAGAAAATTCACCGCAAGGGGCGGGATACCGGGTAAGCCCCTGGGCAGAGGCTTGGGGCTTGAGAATTTCCGGCTTAAAGGGCTCAAAACCCAGTATCCCCTTAAGCTCCTGGAGATCGATATGTTTGGGGGTCAAGCCGCCCCGGAGTACATTGTCCGAATTGGCCATGAGCTCCACCCCGAATCCGTGGATATAGGCGTGGAGTATCCCCGCAGGGATGAACATAGCCTCCCCCGGGTTCAGGTGAAGCAGGTTTAGGTAAAGAGGAGCCAGGAGCGCCGGATCGCCGGGGTAAATTTCCGCAAAATGAGCGCAAAGCTTCCATTCTTCGGCGTATTCGGGAAAGTCCGATTTCCCCCGGGTGCGGGCATAGTCGCTGAGCCCCTGCCGGGTTTCGGCAGGCAGGGCAAATAGGGCGTCCAGAAAGCCCCGGAACCCCCCGCTAAGCAGGGCCGGCTTGAGGGACCCCAGCAAGGGGGAGCCAAAAGCCTCAAGGCGCCGGATAATCTCCCCGGATTCCCGAAAGCCCGCCATGGCGATCATGGGGGTAAGGGCGCAGAGCAGTTCCGGCTTATGGTTAGCATCCCGGTAATTCCGGTTGGGAGCCCTAATGGGTATACCCAGGGCGTTTTCCCGGGCCCACCCCGCCTTTGCCTGGGCCAGGTCCGGGTGGGCCTGAATGGAAAGGGGTTTCCCCGCGGCGAGAAGCTTGAATAAAAAGGGCAGCCCCCCATAGGCGCTGAATGTTTTAGCCCCCAAATAACGGCTCGGGTCCCGCCCTATAAGTTCCGGTAGGCTCCCGGCTTCTTCCCCGCCCTTGGCCAGTAGCGCGGGAAACTTCGTTGCAAGTAGCGAAGGGCCCTCAGGGTGGACCCCCATCCAGAGTTCAGCCCAGGGTTGGCCATCCTTATTGGGCATATTGAGGAATTGGGGTATCCAGTCAGGAGAACCCCAGTCGTAGTTTTTTACCGGATTGTCCAGTTTGAAAAGACAGCTCATGCCTTGATTTTAGCGGCTTAGCCGGAAATATCCAATGCCTTATCCAAGCGGCTTATCAGTTCCTGGGTAAGCTGCTCAGCCTCCAGGGATTCATGAAGCCGGGGGTTCTGATCCGCCAGTTTCTGCACCTCATCGCAGAGCAAAAAACCCGCAACAATGGAAAGTTTAAGGGGATCATCCAAACCGGTTATTTTTTTGGTATTTTCAACAACCTGGCGATAACGGTTCAGCAGGGTTTGAAGGTAAAAGGGATCCTCATCGGCGGTCAGGGAAAAGGATGTTCCTAACATATCGATGCGAAGTTCGCTTTTCGACATCCGGAACTCCTTAAAAAATATCTAACTCACCGGCCCCGGATTCTTCGGAATCATTCCGGGGCTCATCATCATCCTCTTCGTCAAGGGTAAAAATATCCGGTACCCTGGGACCTGTGTCAACAACGGGGCTCGACTGCGCTTCCGGGGGCTTTGCCAGGGTTTCCGACAGCTTTACCGGGGTATTCACCGGTACTTCCAGGGTCAGCTCCGGGGTTCGCCCGGAAAATTCCGAGGGCAGACTCGATGAAACCACCGCTTGAACCGAAGAAAGGCTTTTTCCTATGGCGTCCTCGAACTGGTTGAGCCGATCAAGGGCGGAGATTATCCCTTCCTCGATGCGGTTCTGATCGTCCTTAAAACGCTGAACAATACCCTCAAGCTCGGAAACCCGCTTAAGGGCGCCGTCCAGCTTCCCCTGGAGCAGTTTGTTTTCCCCGGTTACCCGGGTAACGTATTCGATCGCCTTGGCGATCTTTTCTTCCAGCTGTCTGACCTGCTCAAGGGTTACCATGGTTCTTTCCTTTAGGAAGCCTGGGCGCCCAGGGCAGCCTTAGCCTGGGTAACCACTGCCTTGAAGGCGGCGGAGTCTTCAATCGCCATATTGGCCAGGGCTTTCCGGTTGATGGTCACCCCGGCTTTAGCCAGGCCGTCCACCAGCCGGGAATAGGAAAGGCCCTCTGCCCGGCAGGCTGCGTTGATACGGATGATCCATATCCGGCGGAAGTCGCCCTTCCGGTCCCGGCGGTCCCGGTAGGCGTAGAAAAGGCCCTTAGTAACCGCGTCTTTGGCGGTCTTAAAATTGGAATGCCTACGGCCCCAATAGCCTTTGGCCTGCTTCAGTATTTTTTTTCGGTGGTCCTTCCTGCGGGAACCGTCTACTGCTCTTGACATGGGATACTCCTGTTATCTCGTATTACCCGAGCTGGTTCCAAAATCTGACATTTTGGAATCGCATCTGTGCCGGGCGGGTAGCTCCTACCCGTAAGGGAGGAGCTTTTTTCTGATTACCGGCACATTGTCGCTGGACAGGATGCCGGCATGGCGGAGATTCCGCTTCCGTTTGCTGGACTTCTTGGTAAGGATATGGCGAAGATTCTGTTTCTTATACTTCACCTTACCGGTCCCGGTAAATGAGTACCGCTTGGCGGCGCTCTTCTTGGTCTTCATCTTAGGCATGATTGCCATCCTCTGGTTTATTTTTTCGCTTTAGGGCTCAGTATCATGGACATAAACTTACCTTCCATAAGGGGGGGTTTGTCCATCACATATTCCCCTTCAATACGCTTGAGAACGTCCTTAAGGACATCCAATCCGAGTTCAGTGTGGGCAAGTTCCCGGCCGCGGAAACGAACCGTCACTTTTACCTTGTTACCTTCCGCAAGAAATTCCTGGACGTGTTTGGACTTAAAATCCAGATCATGTTCGTCAATCTTAGGCTGCATCCGAATTTCTTTTAACTTTAATAACTTCTGCTTCTTTTTCGAGTCCCGGACTTTCTTTTCATTCTCGAACTTATACTTGCCGTAGTTCATGATTTTGACTACCGGGGGCACCGCCGTAGGGGCGACTTCCACCAGGTCAAGAGCCTGTTCCTTGGCTATTTCGAGGGCTTCGGTGATGGTGATAAGCTGCTGTTCCCCATCATCCCGGATGAGACGCACCTCCCGCACCCGAATCTGTTCATTGATCCGCAAATCCTTATCCGCCAACTGACCTCCTCACCGATCCCGTGGATCATTATTCAGATGGAATTATACGAATTAGCATGGGGTTTGTCTAGCCTCTTTTGGGAATGGCCCGCAGACTAAAGCATTTTTCCGCAACTTGCAACGAAGTTCCCCGCGCATTGCCGCCTATAGTACCGGAAACCGAGGTATTTGCAAAGCAGTTGCCGATCCGCTTTTTTTGTGTTATTTTCTTTCTATGAGTCTGTTTTGCTTCCTGTGGATGCCCTTGTTCTACCTGTTCTGGCATTCCATAAGCGGGAGGGAGGGGGAGAACTCCGGTGGTATCTGGGCGCTGCTCCTGGGCAGCGTGGTTGCCATAATCCAGTTTCTTCTGGGTTCCTTCTTAACCCCCGGTGGTTTCGGCCTTTCCCGGTGGGTTAACGCCTGTATTGATATTGTTACCCTGCCTGCGCTGCTCCCCTTTGGGGCATACATCCTTTTATCCCGTTTACGCCGCCTTCAAAAGATCGGGGCTTCTGAGTACGCCCATTTTGCCCTACTCTGGCTCATCCCCGCTTCGGCAATACGGGCAGTAAGTTGGAGCGCCCAAAAGACCCCTTCCCTGCTGGTTTTGACCCCCTTGCTTTGGACGGCTGTGGCGGTGGGGCTTCCCTTTTTTATCGATCTGCTCCAAAGGATCCGCCTGATCCAAAGAAGGGGATTCTTCCTGCTAAGTATCCCGGTGTTCCTGGGTATGGCGGCGCTTCCCTTCCTGGCGGCTACGGTCTACTGGGCTTTCTTTGCCCAAAAAACCGGGCTTGGATTCCTGCTTTTTTTCATTACCCTTATCCCCATGGGGATAAGCCTGGGAAAATCCTTCTACCGCTCTTGCGTAAATCCCCAATTGTTTTATGATTAAATATTAGTGAATATATTTCAACACATTCGTCCGTTAATAGAGAATAAGGAAAATTAAGGAAAATTTTTATGTCTAAAAGAACGCTTTTTTGCCTCGTGATTGCCCTCACTGTCCTGCCCGGTCTCTGGGCGGACCCGGTGGGCGCCGAAACTTCCCTGGACCTCTCTTCCCCGGAATTAGCCGGGAGAGGCGGGTTTGTCACTTCCCAGGGGGGCGCCCCTGCAAGTATCCTGAACCCTGCAGCGGGGGGAGATGCCCAGCGTATTGTCTTTGATGCCGGATATATGGCCCTGGTCACCACCAGTACCGGGGGCGGGTTTGGAAATGCAATTAATTTGGGGACCCTGTTCCCTACAAAATACGCCGTCTTTGGGGGTAACCTTAATTTCCTGCAAAGTCCCGGTTTTAGCGGTAGTTACCCCATAGGGACGACCTTTGGGGGGAACTTCACCGCTGCTAAGGAACTGTACCCGGGCTTAAATGTTGGCTTGGGTTTTAACTTTGCCTTTGGCGAGGATGACGATGATGATGGGGTCTGGACCGCCGCAGGGGATCTGGGTATCCGCCATAATGTGGGCAAAATAGGGCCCCTTCAGAATTTTACCTATGCTTTTGTGTTCCGTGACTTAGGGCACAGTTATATGCCCGGCGCCTTTACCCCGGGCTTGGGGATTATCTTTGACTTTGTCCATATTCAGGGACGGGAAGATAAGCCTGATCCCCTGGTTGCAAAATTTGCTACGGATTTTACCTTTCCCACTTTTCAGAATATGACCGGAAAATTCGGCGTTTCAGCTACCATAGCGGAACTGGTAACCCTGTCCGGAAGCATGGGCTTTAACATCAAGGATATTGCGGATCATCAAAGCCCCTCCTGGCTCCCTTCCATCGGGCTTACGGTTAACCTGGGGCTCCTTTCCACGGGGAAACGTATAGCCGGGGGCAGGCTGCCTTCGGATGGGGATGTTGGGGTAAGTATGGGCTTTAAGCCCCTGTATAAGGATGTTATCGCCATAGGACCCGGGGTCAGTTGGTCTGTGGGGGTGCTGGATAAAAAACCGCCGGTGATTGTGATCGACTACCCTGAAACCCGGTGGATTTCACCCAACAACGATGGTAAATCAGATACCCTTGAGTTCCCGGTCACCATTACGGATCAGCGCTATGTTGCTGAATGGAAACTCGAGATCTTTGATGAATCGGGTAATCTGGTCCGAACCTATAAGAACAAAGAATTACGGGTCGAAACCCAGGGCTTTAAGAATATTATGAACCGGCTTATTGCGGGTAAAAGCGGGATCGAAGTACCTCCCACCTTCAGGTGGGACGGTATCTTTGATTCAGGGGACATCGCTGGGGACGGGACCTATACCTTTGTCATAAGCGCTGCGGATGATAATGGAAACGCTGCGTCCAGTCCCCGGTATACCGTGATGGTGGACAATACCCCCCCGGAAATTGAGATAGCGGAAATCACCGATGCGAATAAAATTTTCTCCCCCGACGGGGACGGTAACAAGGATACCCTCACCATTGACCAAAGCGGCTCCAGGGAAGAAACCTGGGAAGCGGGGATCTACGACGCCTCGGGAAACAAGGTAAAGAACTTCAACATCAGTGACGGAAAGCCAGAGCCCATTACCTGGGACGGCACCGGGGATGACGGCCATATTGTGGCGGACGGGGTCTACAGCTACCGTATCAGCGCCACAGACAAGGGTGAAAATTCGGAAAGCGCATCCCTGGAAAATATCATTGTAAGTACCATACAACCCAAGGTCAGCCTGACCTTGAACGATGCCTTCTTCTCCCCCAATGGGGACGGTATAAAGGACACCCTGATCCTGAGCGCCGCAGTGCCGGTAAAAGAGGGCATCCTGGGCTGGACCTTAAACATCCAGGACAATTCCGGAAGGACCCAGCGGACCATCACCGGGGAAACCCAGGCGCCGAATCAGGTTATCTTTGACGGCAGGGGCGATACCGGAGGTATACTGAGCGAGGGAACCTACAACGCGGAACTCTCCATCAACTACCGCAACGGCTATGTTTCCAAAGCCCTGTCTCCGGTCTTTACCCTGGACACTACGGCGCCCCGGGCCTCCATACGGACCGAATACAATGCATTCTCCCCCAATAACGACGGAATCCAGGATGAGATGATCCTCAACCAGGAAGGGTCGGCGGAACTTACCTGGGTTGGAGAAGTACGCAGGGCTGGGGCGGCTCCTACAGAGCGGCCGGTCAGGACCCTGCGCTTTACCGGGGTCCCGGTGGGCCGGATCACCTGGGATGGGCTTACCGATGCAGGGGCCCTGGCCCAGGACGGGAACTATTCCTACCAGCTTTTCTCCACTGACCCCGCAGGGAATACCGGTGCATCCAATACGGTAAACTTCAGCCTGAGTACCGCGGATACCCCGGTATTGCTCAGCACGGATCTCCGGGCATTTTCGCCGAATAATGATCGGAACAAGGATACTATCAATATTATACCCCAGTTACAGGTAACCCAGGGGATAAGCAGTTGGCGTCTTGATATTAGCAACAGCGACGGTGTAACGGTCCAGAGCTTTAACGGCCAGAACACCGTGCCCGCTTCCGTTTCCTGGAACGGCAGGGACAGCGCGGGCAATACGGTTCCCGACGGGAACTATACTGCCCATATCGAAGTGCGCTACGCTGCGGGTAACCAGCCGGTTGCCATTTCCCGGCCCTTTGCGGTGGATACGGTTGCTCCAAAAGCGCAACTGTCCTCCCCCTACACCCTCTTCTCCCCCAACGGAGACGGGAAAAAGGATAATCTCCCCATCAATGTTACTACCGAGGGGGATGATGATACCTGGGAAGCAGTTATCACCGATTCCAAGGGAACGGTAATCCAATCCTGGACCTGGACCGGAAAAGCCCCGTCCTCCCTTTCCTGGGACGGAACGGACAGTGCAGGAAATGCCGTACCCGACGGGACCTACCGCTTCAACCTGAGCTCCACCGATGAGGCGGGGAACGATACCAGGATACCCCTGGACAATATTATTGTGGACGCCCGGATACCCAGGGCCTTCCTTACCTCTTCAAGCAACGCGGTTGCCCCCAAGGCAGGACCCACCGGGGAAGCCCTGCGCTTTAGCGTGATACTGACCCCCAGGGACGGCATAGAAAACTGGTCCCTGGAACTTAAGGATGAAAGCGGTACGGTACGGCGGCATTTCCCCGCGCCCGGAACCGCTCAAACAGCCGCACCCCCGGAACTTATTATCTGGAACGGTTATGATGATTCGGGGATACTCCGGGAAGGCCGGTTCACACCCCAGCTTTCTATTACCTATGCCAAGGGCGATGTGGTTTCAATTTCCGCGCCCCCCATTACGGTGGACGTGACCGGGCCGGCCCTGAGCTTTGCCTATGAACCGGAATACTTCAGCCCGGATAATGACGGGGTGGATGATGAGCTTGCCATGTTCTTAGGGGCCATGGATCTGTCCCCCATTGCAAACTGGAGCCTGGAAATTCACGAACCGGAACCGCCGAATCTGCTGTTCTACCGCATTGAAGGCCGGGGAAGCCCGGCTGAAAGGACACTCTGGGACGGCCGGAGTTCCAAGGGCGAACTGGTTCAGTCCGCCACTGATTATCCCTTCATCTTCAGGGCCATTGATTCCCTGGGGAACATCAGTACCCTGGATGGAACCATCGGGGTGGATGTGCTGGTAATCCGGGACGGGGACAACCTGAAGATCATGGTGCCCTCCATCGTGTTCCGGGCAAACGAAGCGGACTTCAAGGGCAAGGATCTGGACCCGGTCCAAGGCCTGACCCAGGCCCAGATTGACAACAACAACCGGGTCCTGCGGCGTATCGCCCAGATCCTCAACAAGTTCCGGGACTACCGGGTCCAGGTTGAAGGCCACGCCAATCCCACCAGCAAAGTGGTACCCCCCGCAGAAGCCCAGGGGGATCTGGCCCTGAGCGAACGGCGGTCAAAAGCGGTGGTAGACTTCCTGGTGGGCTTCGGGGTCAACCGGGGCAGACTCAGCGCCATAGGCCGGGGCAGCACCAGACCGATTATCACCTTTGAGGATCATGATAACTGGTGGAAGAACCGGAGGGTGGAGTTTATATTGATCAAATGAGGCATTTCCTAAATGTCAGATTTTGGAAATGCTACCTTGGATTTAGATGGAAAAGCGGGCTTTAAGCCGCTTTTCCAAGAACTGGTTCCAAAACCAACCGGGTTTTGGAACCAGCTCAAGTAAATTGCCGATACTATTTGTACTGAAATCGTAAGGTGAAACAGGCCTGCGGGGTTTTAATTCCGCAGGCTTTGTTTTAATATAAGGGAGGTTCGTTATGAAAAGAAACCTTTGCTTTCTGGCTTTTTTTGCCCTGGGCATTTCTCTCTTTGCACAATCGGTGGAGGATTTTATCATTTCTATCGAAAGTGGGGGTATCACCATTATCGATTATATCGGAAGCGAAAAAGAGGTGATCATTCCCGGAGATATCCAAGGCGTGCCGGTCACTGCTATCGGGGAGGATGCCTTTGCGGGGCAGCAGCTTGTTGCTGTTACCATACCTAAGGGGGTGGTTTCCATAGGAAAGGGCGCCTTCGCGGTAAACCAGATATCTTTTGCCGCCATTCCTGAAACGGTCAGTACCATTGAGAACAGCGCCTTTGCCATGAACCAGTTATGCAGCGTAACCCTTCCGGGTAAGATTGTTGTCATTGAAGATAATGCATTCAGTGATAATCACTTAACCAGCATAACAATCCCCAGGGGTGTCAAATCCATCGGACGTATGGCCTTTTACAATAACCGCTTAACCAATGTAGAGCTCTCCCCGGGTGTCACTGTTATTAATGCAAGCGCCTTTGCCTTTAACCAGATAAACAGCATCAACATCCCCTCCACGGTCGTTACCATCGGGGATGACGCCTTTGCGGGGAATAAAATTACCAGCATTAGCATTCCGGATGGCATAAACTCCATCGGGATCAGCGCCTTTGCGGACAACCAGTTGACTCGCATTCAAATCCCGGAAAATGCAAAAATGTCCGATGATGCCTTTGATGATAGCTTCATAAATTTTTACCGCAGGAACGGAAAACGGGCCGGGGCCTATACCCTCAACAGCAATACCTGGGCATTTGCCCGGCGCAGTGTTTATTAACCAATTTTAGCTTGTTGCGGGTAATTTTAAGTATCTATCCCGGCTTCCTGCAGCTTTCGCCTGAGCTCCTGATTTTCTCGGTCCTTTTCTGCCAGCGCCTGCTGGTTTTCCGCCAGCGCCTGCTGGTTTTCTGCTAGTATGGGCTGGTATTTCGCTTCTGCTTCTTCCCATACCTCTTCCTGCCAGGCTGCTTTTGCCTCGTCCCAGTCCCATTCACCAAATGCCATATTTAATACCTCCCCGCCATGTTCCTCGAAAAAACGCTCCAGTATCCGGTTCTTTATGCAATACTGGACCGCCTCGGTCACCGCCTGCTCCAGGGGCATGACCGCCTCGTTTTCCCGCACCTTTGCCACAAACTGCGCGTATCCTGATAGGTTCTCGCTTCTTTGGAGCAGTTCCGTGTTCTGCCCATAATTAATATTATACACCGTGACGATCAGATCAAGGGGGACTTTTTCGCCTGGCTCCAGCCCGATAAAGGCGTCGGAAAGCCGCAATTCCCACTTTTCCGGCGCTTTCTCCGGGCCGTTGTACAGAACGATAAATTCAGGTTTGGGGATCTTTACCAGGGTGGTTTTGTATAAGGCTCGGCGCGAAATGATTTTCTCGTAAACCCGGGCAATATACGACAAAATCCGCAGGGGCATGTTCCAGTTGAGGGTTGACTGGTGTTCTATCACGAATACCAGTTTGTCCCCCGCTGTAAAGGACAGGTCGTTGATCCGGTCCATGTAGAGGACATCTTCCAAGGTATTTATGGTTATGGATATGGACGGATCGTACTCGATACCTTCCAGGGCGGCATACAGTTCCCGGAGCCTGTCTTCGTCATTAAAGAGTTTCGTAAAGACACTATCCTTATACTTTGCATTCACGCTCAATTGCTTTTCCTCCTCAAAAAAGTAGGGACTGAATGGTCCCGATTTACCCCTGTTAGGGGGCGGGGAGGAAAAATACTTTAGTGGCGAGGAGAATTTTGTAATTTAAAACAGGTCCCCACCAGGGGGTTCCCCGCTGGGGGTCCGCCTCTGGTGGGTTGCCGTTTACTTATTTTTACCTGTTTTTTCTCCGCTAATTCTTCGGCTTAACATAGTACGCAATCCGGTAGAAGTCGCTGTTGGTGTATCCAATGGCTGCCTTCCAGAACTGGGCTGTGTTATTGCCGGCCGCGGTATCCCGGGATGGCCAGGTCTCAATGCTGGTACGGTTCTCCTTGATCTTATACAGTGCCGGTACCGCCATGGTTTCCCATCCTTTTTGGGATACGCCGTTACCATCGCTGACATCCTCGGTGAATTGGGTGGGATTATAGTAAGCCATCTTCACCCCGTCGTAGAAGTCTGTCATGGTGATATCCAGGTAGGATATCCAAGGCAGCTTGTCCCGGTCCAGGGTAAGATCCACCCAGCGGCCCACGGCGCCCACATCATCCACAATAACGCTGGTACCTGGGGTGTAAGCTGTGCCGGTCCAGGCTAATTTAAGGTAGATCAGGTCCGTGCTGTTGGACTTGAAGAAGGCCAGATGGGCGGCATTGGTAGTTTGATCGATCTGCATACTGATGTACTGCCCGGAGAAGCTGTAGTTGGGGTCCGACGTGTTCATGGCGTATTGTACCGTCCATTGGTTCCTTGAGGGGTTCTGGACTGTGGAGGCTATGGCTAGGCGCACGGTCTGGTTTTCCGCATCGTAATAGGCGATTACCGGCCTGCCATCGCTGAGCAGGTCTATGGCGCTCCATTCCCCGGCCCCCTCCGCCGCACCTACCCGTGACAGGCCGGTACCGGTGCTGGGTCTAACCCGATCTTCGCCTGAGGTGTCATCGCCATCCGAGCCGCCGTCCAGGTTTATCCATCTTCGGGCCCGCATTCCTCCCATATTGTTGGTCGTAAGTGTATTGTTTGCGGAGGCGTTATAATTAGTTTCGGTAACATTGGAGCCTGATTTGCCGTACCAGTACTTCATGGACTTATCCTTGGTGTCATAATAGCTTACGTGCATATAATCGCCCCGGTAAACCACCCGCGGGTTGGTAAACTGATCGATGATCTTGTTATGGAGCACCTGTTCCGGGTCGTAATGGGGATTGCTAGTAGCGGCCCCCGCTTCCCAACTGGAGCTTTGTCCTGCGGGATCGGAGCCTCTGATACCGCCGCTGTTATTTGTATTAAAGGTACCGGCATAGGAACGGGTAATATTCCAGAAAACCGTGGGATATGCCCGGTTTGTGGTGTTTCCGGTGGTCCGCCTGGTGGCTGACATATGGATGTCCGTGTGATCCATGGTACCGCCCCCGTTATAGGCCCAGAGGGTAGTGCGGGCAGCGTTGTTCTTTGCATAGTAGAGCGCCTGGTTGGACAGTTCCGCCCAAGCGCCCCAGAGGGTTCCGTCAGAGGGGTCCATGGTCATAGAGGGGTCCACAGGCCTGGTGCTGCCGTCGAAATACCCCCGGTTGTCGCCGGTGTTGGTATCATTGGACTGCCAGATATGCACCGCATGATCGTCGTTCCAGAGTTCGCCCCCGGGCTCCGCGGGGTTATAGCCCCCCCGGTTCCAGCTGTTCTGATTGTTGTTCCGGTCATTCACCGTTAGTGAGTTGGGAGTCGCGGCGCTGTCGGTTACCCGGATTTGTCCGGTAACCGCCGTGGTAGGCACGGTAAAGACGATGGCATGGGCCGATCGAGTGGAAGTAGCAGCAATCACTTCACCGTCCGCAGTGTAGAATCGTATGACACTCTGGATACTTGATGTATTAAGGTTCCAGCCGTTCATGGTTACTGTTTCCCCTCTGCTGAAGGTAAACCAGCCCTGCTTGGAGCGGATAGTGTGGTACCCTTTGGAACTGTCCCGGGTATAGCCCTGGATATAGGGCTGGATGTCCACGCTGATGCGGTTGTACCCTTCGTTTGCCGTTAAGGGGCTGAAGCCATCGTTGTTTCCGCCGATCCCTAAGTTGAGGTGGTTCCGCTGTAAGTTCTGGTTGCTGGTAACATCCTTGACGATAACTTCGACCTTGATGTCCGAACCAATTATGGTACTAGCCGGTATGGATTCGGTATCCCAGATAAAGGCCCACTCCGCCCGATGCCCATCCAGATCAATATCGTTGAACACATAGGGCTTGTTGGACTGGGTATCGTAGGATGCGGGTATACCGCTGGTTACGGGTATCAACACCCCCCGGGTCGCGTTAGTACCGGTATAGTTTGTATCCTTCTCAAGTATCTTAAATTCGTTGGAGCCTGTTGATGAAGTAAACTTTAGCCATACCTCGCCTATGCGCTGTTCGTCAAAGGCGTAGCCCCGCAGTATTACTGAACCGCTGAGGGTGTCCCGGACAAACTTGGTGGGCTGGCCATTTTCGATGAAGTAGCTCTTCAGGCTGTCGTTAATCGAGGCGGTGGTATTCCCGCTGCGGGGTTCTATGTGCCCGGAACGCTGGATGTTACTAGCGCTTCCTCTGGGGTTAAAGAGACCGGGCCTATTCAGGTTCGAACCGATGCCCGTGGGTGTCGCAGTATTTGTACCGTTGGCCGAGCCTCCTGCGGGGTTGAAGTCCCAGAGCTTAACCTTGGGCTTGACCGTGTCCGCGTTGGCCACATTAAGGCCAATAACCTTTACATCAAAGGGCTGATCCAAATTCGTATAGAGGCCTAAGGGATGGTACACGTATTCCCCCAATACTTGTTGATAAGGATCGGGGTGATCATCCGACTGCATGGGGATCTTTATGGAGTTGTAGACCTTGAGGATAAATTTGGCCCCGTTGTTTCCCACGTCGCTGATGGTATTAAAGTCACTTTCCCGATAGGAATCGACGCCGCTGATGATGAAGTCCTGGCTAACTGTGTTATCGAAACGGTCCAGGGTCAGGTTAAGCTCACTGGCGGTCCCTGAGCCGGCCACTGCGTGGCCTATGGCCATGAAGATGGTTCCGCTGGTGAATCCCGCAGGGGCGCCCACCGCTTCCCAGCCCGTGTCCCCCAGAGTTTCAATGCGGTAGTATTTCCCCGCAGTTAAAGCTGTCGCTGCGGTTGTGGTAGCCGCATAGCCGCTTACATAGTACAGGCGGTAGTGGTAGGGGGCTCCCTCCCCTTCGATATGGACCTTGAAGCCCAGCCGCTTGTTGCGGACCGTTATGTTGGTGGTTTCGTAGTTCGCCGTAATGGTGCGGTATTCTCTTGGGTCGCTGAAGTCGGGGTTATTGCCGCTGCCCAGGACATCCGTAGCGATGGTGACGCTGGTTACCTTGGGGGGATTGTTGGAGAAGAAGATCCGGTATTCATAATAACTGGCATTCCCGGCGCTGTCAAAGACCACAAAGTGTACCTTGCCCAGGCCGTCGTTGAAGGTGGTGGTGTTGAGATAAGAGTACCACACGTTATGAATCCCGTTGTCCGAAATGCCGTCTATAAACCCGTCCTGGTCATCATCATCGGCGGTTTCCGCCGGGCTATTGATCACGATGGCGGAGACATTGTTGCTCCCAGCAGGGACATCCAGTTTTGGAAGCTGGACGTTGTTCAGGCTTCCCTGACTGGGAACGCCCTCCACAACCTGGCGGCCTTTATACACAGGAATGGTGTCCCCTGCCTGATATATGCCCCCGGCTCTTTCCTTAATGGCTATTGGGACGTCCGCAGTACCGTTGTTACGGCTGAACCAGACCACCACCTTGTCGATGCCCTGGACGGTGATCCCCGTATCGGAATCCCAGGCTTCACCCACCAGGCGGTAGTTGGTGCCCGCCGCCACGGCGTTCCCGGTCATGGACCCCCAGGGGTAGTACCGGTCAAGTTTCAGGGGTATGTCCAGTACTGCGGCTGTTCCGATCCCATCCGTTACCCGAAGAGACAGGTTGTAGGGCTTAGCTACACCAAGGCTGATGAGATCATTCGTGTTCAGGGTGAGGGATATTTCGTACTCCACGTAGTATTTACCCGTGCCAGTGTACAAGTCATTGGGGTGGATACCGGCGTCGCTGACCGCTTCCACCACCCAGGTGTCGGCGCTGACCGCCGGGGTTCCGGTGAAGTTCGCCTTGAACAGGGTCCCCAGGGTATTTTTTTCTGCACCGTAGGTCGTGTAATTATAGGACGTACCCTGGTAATAGATAATGTACCAGCGGCCGTTTACCATTTGCTCGGGCCGTTTCAGGTGTTCCAGTGCGGGAACCGCGTATGTATTCTGGGTTGGATACGTGTTGGGATCGAGGGAATTTGGAGCGACCAGGACATTGGTATACGACGAATCGCTTTCCTTTTTCCAGGTGATGGTTGACAGCCCCTCATCGTCCCGTACCCGGGCCTTCACGGTGAAGCTCCCGCTCAGATTCGGCGCTGTTCCTCCGGCCGCCGAAGAATAGGTGGCGCCATCTTTTATAACTCTGTAATCGGTGTAGTATTCCGGCTGCCCGGCCACAAAGACGACCTTGGTAGTCTGGACCAGGCCCTTCTGTTTCCGGGCCCCGTGGTCGCTGTAGGAAGCGTCCCAGGCCATAACTTCCACAGTAAAGCTGCGCTTATCAACATCCCCCACCGGGCTGAGCGATGCGTCCCGGTTAATGCTAAAGGACCATGCGGTAAAGCCCCCGGGGCTTATTGCGGGGGTGAAGCTTCTCCAGCCCACTGCGTTATCCCCGCCGTTGCTTTCATCGTCCAGTTCCCCCGGGGTAGCGACGATGACTTCGCCATTATCATTATCCTTGACCCGGTACACCATGGAATGGACCCAGTCATTGTCCTGGACCAGGCCGCTTATAGAGACTTCGCCACCCACTTCCATTCCGTTGGGATAGTCCTGGTCGTTGGGTGGGGGGAAATTGATGGTCACCACCGGAAGGTCCCCGTTGGGGTTAATCTGGAGCTTAAAGATATCCACCGCTGTTTTACTCGTGGCTCCGCTTGTGGCGTATACCATGGGCTTGGTGGACTCGTTGCCCGCCTTGTCAATTACCTTAAAGCGCATGGGAAGTTCGTAGATCTGAGACCCATTATTGTAGGTAACATAATTCGCCAACGCACCGTCGATTTTGGTTATGTCCAGAATGTCCGGGAATTCGAATTTCCAGTTGTTCATACTGTTACTGCCGATAAGAATGGTTTTATCGTTGCCGTCCATAGTCCCTGTAATAGATTCGCTGTACTTGTGCCAGACCGTGTTTCCGCCGGTTTCCGTTTTTCCTAACTGGTAGTACAGATCCGCCACGGCGTTATCGTCGGAGCTTACCCCCTGGACGATGACCCGGGACTCCACCCACTTATCCTGGTAGGGATCGTTGATCTCCAATACCGGGACTTCGCTGTCAAAGGTGAATTCCCTGGTGATGGTGGTGGTCCGGCCCGCGCCGTCCTTGGCTTCCACATAAATGGTGTGGTCTCCGCTGGAAATCTGGGACGCCACGGCGCCGTTGAAGGCTTCCAGGAGTATCCAGTAGTTGACCAGGCTGCCGGTCTGATTCACGGACGGAACCACGGGCAGCGAGTTGGCCCAATCAGGCGCCGTGCCGATCACCACAAGGCCAGTGGTAAAGTTATTGTCGTCCAGTTTTCCCTTTACCGACTGGATTGTGTTTTCATCCGTAGCGGTAAGGTAGAAGGCAACGTAGGTTTTTGAAGCATCGCTGTTTTTCGCTTCCTTTCCGCTGTAGAAAAGGGGAAGCTTGGTGTATGGCGGCGTCGTGACAGTATCATAGGGATTCCTCAGTCTGAGAACCGGGTTTTTACTGTCGATGAAGAATACGATCTCCGCTTTGCTAAGATCGCTGTTCGCCACCGGCAAAGCCTGATCTTCCGCTTTGAAAGAAATCCGGTACTGACCGTCGCTTAATCCCAAGCCGCCCGAGTCCGTCCCGAGCTTGATCTCCCAGTTCGCCAGTTTTGCTCCCACAGAAATGCCCAGATCCTTCCAGATATTGTAGTTAGCCCCGATAGTGTTCCAGTTGTTGGCGCTATAATCCCATTTTTCCAGCTTGTACTGAGCCAGCTTCAGGCCGCTTTCATCGGAGACATTGCCCTGGATCCGAGGATTGTTCTCGATCAGGGTGGTCGGGTAATCCGGAGGAGTGGGAACGGAGCTGGTCGGGTACACCAGGTTGTTCAGTTCAAATTTCGGGGGCGAAGCGTCGATAGTAAAGATACGCTCGTCCTTGCTCACCCAGCCGTTGCCGTCGGTGGCGGTAACGGTGAAGGTAAAGGTATACACCCCCGGCACATTGCCCGTAAGGGTGGTGAACAGGGCTTTGGTGAATTTTTCTTTGAAGTTTCCGTTAAGGGGCCCGCCGTCGGTTCCGGGGATGAAAGTAGTACTGTGGTAGAAATCAGTTACCATGCCGGTGATGGTGGCGCTGACATCACTGAGGGTGTAATCCGAGACTTTCACATCCGCTTCAAAGTAATAGTTTTCGGTAGTATTCCCGTACACAGTATTGTTAAGCAGGGGCACATCAATCGTTACCAGAGGCTCTGCGCTGTCAATGCGGAAAGCCACCCGCTCGTATTGGAAGAACGTGTTTGCATAGGCTGTACCGTTATAGGTTCCGTTCAGGGTCATGCCGTTAACATTGTTACCGCTGTCATACACCATGATGTCCACCGTATGGTAGCCCTGGTCCAGGATATCGTCATTTTTCTTTTTCAGGGGCAGCTGCCAGGTCCTGCTTTTCCCGCTGCCGCCTATCCATGAGGGATCCGAGACCCTCCAGTCGTTAGCCCCGTTCCCTGCACCGGTATCGTCACCTGCTGCGGTGGAAGCCCCTTTCCAGTCAAAGCGGTAGTAGAACTGTTCTTCCCCGGTTTTGAACACAAAGGAGTATTCATCCGTAAAGGAACCGTTGAGTTTCGGCGCAATCCGATCTGCTATGATGTCCGCCGTACCGGGAAGATTGCCGTAATATGTCGCCTCGGGATAAACAATCTGTGTATTATCTGCGTCGGTACTCTTAATGATGTAGAGCGCGTCCTCGTTAATATTGGTAAAGTTGATCTGCGGCCCTGCGGTATCCTTGTAGAAGGTATAGCCCAGGGGGGTAGTTTTTCTGCCGTTATCCTCGGCTACGAACATTAAGCTATGGGGACCCTGGGCCATGCCGGTCCAACCGGGAACCGTGAAGTTCCAGGCCCTGACCCCTGCTCCGTCCGCTGCCTCAAGCTTGAGTTCCTGATTGGGCACGTAGGAATATTCTATGCCGCCGTCAACGCTGACCTTAAAGGACGCCAGGTTCGGCTCCTTCAGGGTCCCGGTTATCACAGGCTGGGTACCATAGGTCTGAGGCGGGGCGTTGGGGGCGGAGATAAAGGCCAGGTCCAGGTTCAGCACCGGGGCCTCGGTATCCACCGCAAAGGTGGTGTAGGCAGTATTATTCGCCGCAGTTTTGGCGATGGGAGACCCGGCCAAGTCTAAGACCGACTTCCTGGCGGGATCATCCTCCACATAGGCGCTGAAGCTATACACCCCGTCGGCCAGGGAGCCGAATAAACCCGTCTTGGGAATCTCGTACTCAAAGGTATATTCCCTGGAGGAGCCCGAGGTTACCTGGGCTACAGTTACCGTAGCCGAGCTTACGGTTGTCCAGGTGCTTCCGTCGGAGGTGTATTTCAAAACTAAGGTATCAGGCTTAATTCCGTCATCATCTGAAATCACCCCGGTAAGTTTGTACCCCTGGTCTTTGGTATCAATGGTCCTGTAGCTGTTGGGTAGCGGTGCATAGGCGGTGCGACTGTCAAAGCCTGTGAAGAGTATCGTGGGCTTATCCGTGGACTGATCCACAGTGAAGATACGGTTATTGGTGGCAATATTGTTGGTGGCAATATTCCCCGCCCGGTCCCTGGCAATCACGCAGAGCTGGTATTGGATATTATCGCCAATAGTTGTGGTGTCGATAACGCCCCGGTAGGGGGCGGCGGTCAGGGTGGCGGCGGTTCCGGTCCCCAGAATCGTACCACTAAATCTGACGTCGTCCCAGGTTGTCGGAGGTATTTCGGATATAGGCAGGAGCACGTACTTCACACCCAGGACCCCGTTATCGTCCGAGGCGTTGATGTTAAAGTAGATGACCCCGTTCACCCGGTCTGCGTTATCCCCCACCAGGGGGGTAATGTTGGTAACATAGACCTCAGGCGGGGTATGGTCCACCACCAGGGTCCGTTCCAGAACCGCGGTCTTTTGTACCGCATCGGTAATGGTTACCCGGTAGAGGTAGGTTCCGTCAACCAGTTCCCCTGAGACCCCATTGAAAACCGTCTGGTTTACCGTAACATGGACTTTGTCGGCGGTGGCAGGCGGGCTGGTGATATAGCTGCTGGGATCCGTCATGATAACTACCGCAGCAGTGGTATCGGATAGGTCCGCACCAACGCTGCCTGCGAAACGCTCCACCTTTACTGCGGCGCTGCTGGTCCCGCCACTGGGAAGTTTAGGCGACTTAAGCTTATTGGTGTCCCAGGCGTCGAAGCTAAAGCTGAAATCAGAGGTGGCGTAGTTAGCCCCCTGGGCCGGGGTAACGTTGGAAGAGAAATAAAGGTCCTCCACATCATCGGAAGCGCCCTTATTGGTTCTGATAAGCGGCGGGTTCTGATCCAGGTAGAAGTCTACCTTCTTTGGCTCATCGGACCAGTTGCCCCCGTCCCAGGCGACCACCCAGAGCCTGAGCTGGCCTTCGGCTATGCCGAAATCGCTGAGGTTTACCACGCTGTTCCAGGATGCGCCGGGATGTTCGGTTGCCAGCCAGTAACCGCTCGGGGTTGTGAGTGTATAATCATACTTTTGCGGGTTGGTTGCAGGAACCAGATTTCGTATAGCCCCAGTGCGGCTGGGGCCTATACCGTCAAGGTCCTTGGTTCCATCGTCGGGGCTACTATCACTGTAAGTCTCGCCCACCTTTTTTATATAGTAGTAAACCCAGGTTACCGGGTTGGTATCTATGGCTGTACCGCTTATACTAAGCAGTCCCCCCACATTATTACTGCCCTGTACCGGGGAGCTGATGTTTACCACAGGCCCGGCTTTATCGATATTAATTTTCCGGGTCAGGGCAACGGCGTTCCCCGCCGCATCGTAGAGGGTTATCACGTAGACAAACTGCCCGTCTGAGCTCAAGGGATCCTCGGAGCTTATATTCGTCGGAATTCTGGGCAGCCGATAACCGGGAGACAGGGCCCAGGTGTATAACTTGGAATCAACTCCATCCTGAGCCGTGACAAAGTTACCAATATTGGTGAGTGGTACCACCTCGCCGGGTATGCCCCCTGAGGGGATGTACTGTTGGGTAATGGTCATATACAGAGGATTGTTCAGGAGGTTCGCATCCCTGACGGTGCCGCCCAGTTGGAAGTGGTTGTCCTCCACATACTCCACTTCCTGGCTGTAATTTTCAGGCTGGGGGGTGATTTTCCCGTCGGGGATAGTAACGGTGAGTTGAGGGGCGGACATATCTATCCCGAAAAGCCGGGTCGCAGGGGCGCTGTAGTTGCCCGCCTTGTCTTTAGCCACCACATAGAGTTTTCTAACCCCCTCCCCCAGGGCCTGGAGATTGAGGGATCCAGACCAGGGGGCGGTCTCGCCGGCTTTAGCCCAGCCGCTGGTCAAATTCAGTTGGGTTGCATCGGCCAGTATATTGGCCGGATTTTTCACATCCGGTAGGCTGCTGTCGTCAAACTCACTTTCCCTGACTAAATAGTACAGTTCAGCTACCCCGGAAGGGGTCTTCGTGCCGGGCGTGGCAGGTTCATAGTCATGGGAACTTCCGTTGATGCCGGCCAGGGCGCCCTTGAGCCAGGTACTGGCATGGGTAGCATCGTAATTTATCGACACCAGGGGGCTTGCAATGGTAATGCCCCCGCTGACAATGCCGTCCCCATCAAGCTGGGGAGCATGGGAGTCCAGGTTTACCGTACGGATTAATTCGGTGGTTTTTCCTGCAGCATCGGTAACAATAATAGTGTAGATATAGGTACCGTCTTCCTTGTCATAATTCACCGGTAACAGGTAGTCTGCCAGGGTTGTGCTGTTCTTACGGGGCAGACTGGGGCCGGAATTGGCAATTGTATCGGGTACAGCCCAGTTTACGCTGGTGGCCGTGCCGGCCCATTGGTATACCAGATTGCCCCGCAGGGTAGCATCCAACTGAGCAAGCCCCAGCTTACGCTGGTACACTTCCACTGTTTTTACCGCATTGGTATCTGTAGCGGTCCCGCTTAGGGTAAAGCGGTCATTTAACAACTTGGTATCATCGGTATTGATCGCCGTTTCGGTCAGCTCGGGGGGGCTATCATCCACCCAGAAAAAGACATCCTTAATAAGGCTGTTATGACCAACCCCGTCGTAGGCATAGGCCACCAGGCGTTTTCTGCCTTCAGAGGTGATATCCTTTCCGGAGTTTGGGAGGCCTATTGAATAGGTTGTGTTCCAGTCTGCGGTACCGTTTGCCAGCTTCCAGCCGGCTTGCACACTACCGCTGCCGTCCAGGGGCAGGGTAGCCAGGCTGTCGGTGGCGGCCCCTATCCAGGTGTATACCGCAGTCACCGTGCCCGGCGAGGGATCGCTGGCGGTCCCCGTGATATTGACCGAACTGGTATAGATTGCCTCCGCAGTTGGGTTCTCCGGATTAGCCGGTTTTATGGTCAGGGTAGGCATCTCAGTATCCACCGAAATGATACGGGTGACGGTGGTTTCTTTTCCCGCCTTATCTTTGAAGGTAATTTTATAGGTATATTTACCGTCCGCCACCAGGGTGGTACCTGCGCTACTGGGGTTTCGGGGCAGGCCGGTCAGTTCCCACCACCTGGTTCCTGCGGGCCTAAGGCTGGGTATGGAGCTATGGACAGCAGATTCGGTGTACCCTGTCAAAGTGCCGGTATAATCCTCGAGGGTTACTTCGGGCCCCGTATCCTTGGTTTGGGTTATCTTAACACCAGTTAAGTTATTTATGCCATAGGAGTCGTAGAGCGTACCCCCTAAGTTAAACCCTGCGGTAACAAATTTATCCGCAGCCTGGGTTAATTCATCCGCTTCCGGCAGGGCCTTATCCACCCCGAAGAGGTACTGAAACGGGATTGTGGGAGTAACCGAATCGCCCCCAATATTTCCCGCATTATCCAGGGCCACCACTTGAAGCTGGTATTCCCCTTCAACAAGATTACTGATATCAATGGTTAAATTCCACGAATCAACTCCCCCGGAAACGGTATGGTTAGCGCGCTGCCAAGGGGAGGCGGTAAGATTGGCTTTTGTGGCATGGGCTGGAATCGGGGTCACCGTCGCGAGATCTATCCAATAGTAGATATCCGCTATCCCCGACTTATTGGTCCCGGTGTCTACGGCGCTCCCCTTGATGATGGGGTTTCCGTCAAAGTAGGGGAAGGGGGACCCGGCCGGGTTTGTGATGAGGTCCGGGCTTACCGTGGGCGGGGTAGTATCTATGATGATATTCTGGATCAGGGTAACATCATTACCCGCAGCATCGTAGGCGGTGATGGTATACTTAAATTTGCCGTCCAAAGTATACTTGTCCAGAGCATTGGGGGTAAAAATTATGGGAGGATAACCGCTTATACCATAGCTGCTCTTATCGCTATCGATTATGCCGTCATTATTGGCATCGGCATTATTGCTACCATGGTTGGCCTTGTATTTTTCCGTACCTACTGGGTCAAAGGCTCCCGTATCAGCGTTGCTATAAGGCAGGTCGTCAAAACTCCAGTACTGCTGCTGCTTTTTTGAGGTCGAGTATCTGTTCAGAATAAGGGTTACCACAATCGGAGCGGACTCAGGGAAACTGCCGCTTCCCGTCCATTCCTGTTTCAGGGTTATATGGTCTATGGCATTGGTATCCTGCACAAATCCCTTCAGACTAAACCCGGCGCTCTTTATGGCATCGGTCGCAGGATTGTGGTCTTCCACAAAGAGGCTGGGCCTACCGTCATCTTTGGAGAAGTACCGTACGCTCACATGATCCGTATTGGTACCGGGGTCATACACTTCCGGCGTACTAACGTTGCCCAACTGGTCCACCGCGATCACCGCCACCTGGCGTTTGCCCTCCGGCGTACCAGTCAGGGGGATGGTCACATGCCACTGTGTCGTCGCACCGGGCTCCAAGGTTGATCCGCCGCTGTCCACAGCCAGCCAGGTCCCGTCGGGATATACGGGGATCGGCACCGGAGTCGCGGAACTAGGATAGTTATCGTTTTCCCGCAAATCTGTCCAGTAGAGAACCTGGGTTATCGTCCCGGGAACATCGTCCTTAGCGGTCCCTCGGATGGAGATCGATCCCTCGGCACTGCGGTCAGGCTCGATTATATGCACTTTTGGAGGGGTACTATCCACGATGATGGTCCGGGTAAGGGAGGCGGGTTTGTCCGCCCCGTCGATTACGGTTATCGTATAGGTATATTTGCCGTCTACCAGGATGGCTGTCGGGGGATTACCAGCAGCGGACCAGGGAAGGTTAGTGAGGGGTATTTCCAGGTCTGTACCACTTAAGGCGCTGTCATCCATCAGAATTAGCGAGGCAGGAGGAGCTATTGCCGGCGCAGGGGTGGCGCCTGCCCAGGTCTGGGTAATTTTTACGGACTTAAGCTTATAACTGTCGTGCAGTTTTATATTCAGGTCGAAACTTCCGGTCCTGAGGGGGCTTTTGTTACCCGGATCAGGAGAGGGAGGCGTCACCGGAGTAGGGGCGTAGGGGACGGTCACCAGGGGGTCGATCAATGTTTCTTCCACCGTAGGCGCGGCCTTATCCACCCTGAAATTATATTTCAGGGGGAGCTCTGTGGGTTTTACCCCGCCTATATTGCCCGCCTCGTCCGTGGCAAGCACCCAAAGGGTATAGAGCCCTTCAAGAAAGGTATCATCGGAAATATCCAGGGGCACGCTCCATTGCCCCGAGGCGGTGCGCCAGTATGTCTGAAGGTCTTCAAGGGTAATTTGGGTATCATAAGCAGGCGGGGTACTTCCCTGGGGACCGTACCAGTAATAGACTGCGGATACCCCGGAACCGGAATTATTATTCTCGTCTCTATCATCAGCAGTACCCCGGATATTCTGGGTTAGGTCGTACCAGCTATTATCAGGCCGGGTAGTGGTAGCCAGGCTTACTGACGGGAGAGTGACATCCACCTCCACCAACCGTGTCAGCTTGGCTTCTCTTCCCACACTGTCTGTAGCAATAATAGTATACTCATAAGTACCGCTATCATCGGCGTAGACGCCGGAGTTATTGATGGGCAGGTTCTGACTTACCCAATTGTTTTCTTCACCCCTCAAAGGGATAGGGAAAGGGATAGGGATAGGAGTAAAATTTTTGTCGGTAGCAGTAAAGGTAATAACGGGGAAATTATCGTCCCAAGTATTACTAATGGTGTCTTGTTTTCTCTGCTTGATTATAAGGGAGAACAGGCTGTTAGTATCGCCAAACTTTCCGCTAAGATTGAACTTCTGGCCCAGCAGTACTTTTTTATCCGTGCCGATTTCTGTTTCCTCTAACTGCGGGGGATTCAGATCCAGGGCATAGGGGAAATCGTAGAGCTGGCTCAAAGGGCTCACAGCAAAGCTGACCAATTCGGTTTCAGCGTTTGTCTCCTGACCGCTCGGATTGAAGTACGAAAGTTTTTCACTTCTATGATCCAGATCATCAAAGGCGATAATTTTTAGCCGCCGGTCTCCTTCCGCGGTACCGGCAGGCAGAGAGAGGTTAATACTCCAGGAATTGCCATTAAGGTCCGCAGACTTCCATACTGCCTGTATCGAATTCCCATCTGCATCTTCAAGCTGATCCATCCGGGGGCTGAGAGTTCCGGGGTATTCTGCTGCCGTACCATCCCAATAGTAAACCCTTTTCACCGTACCGTTGGCCGGATCCTTCGCCTCGCCGGTCAGCAGGTAGTTCGAAGACAGGCTGTCCGGAGAAAAGTAGACCCGCCCCGTGCCTGAATAGGAAGTCTTCAGTGCCCTTACAGTTACTTCCGGCCCGGTGGTGTCCACAATGGCTGTGAAGGTTTTTGCCGAGCTTCTGTTATAGTCGGCGGCAACAGAGCCGGTGATATCCTTTACCGTGAGGGTATAGGTATAGGTACCGTCTAAACTATGATTACTCCAATCAGGTGAATCAGGGACGGTAGCAGCCGGGTCCGTTTTCCTGGGCAGATTCGGGATATTCAGGAGCGAAGACCCCCCAGAGAGGGTTTGGGTATAAACCGTTGTAGTTACCGCCCCGCCGCCGGCTGCGGGTTCAAATTTCTGGGTCAGGGTTATGGAACCCAGTTCGTTGGTGTCCGTAACGGTCCCACCCAGGGAGAACCCCTTGTCCAGCCGGACCCCCGAGTCCAGGGCTGTCCCGCCGCCTACAGGTATAGGGTAAAAATCAGCGGTGGAAACATCCGGCGCGGCTTTGTCTACACCGAATACAAAGGGGGTATAACTATATCCCGGAGCAGGCGCCCAGTTGTTGTTCTGGTTTCCCGCAAGGTCAAAGACCGCCACGTAGAGCTTGTACAGCCCTTCATCAACAGGCGGGGTTATGGATTTACTCCAATCGGACTCACCTTCGGCGGTGATAATTACCTTTGTCCACCCATTTGCCGGAGTATCAAAATAGGCCCTGGAGGGCGCCGCGGCATAAGTGGTGGAAGGTGCGGCAAGCTCCGCCTTCTGTATCTTATAAAATACCGCGCTTACCTCACGGGCATCGTAGACCTTCCCCTGGATACCGTTAGCACCGGCGCCAATCCAGATTCTGGAATCCGTCGGGGATATGTTGGGTGCGACCAGGGAAATATCCGCTTGAGCGGCCCCTGCGCCTATACCCCCCAGTTTCGGGGGGACTCTATCCACCTGGACCGTCCGCTTCAGTATGCTGGTATTGCCCGCCCGGTCGATTGCGGAAATCTCATAGTAATATTCCCCATCCTGGGTTCCCAAATTGTCAAGCGCCCAATTCTGGAGGCCCGTGTTTGATGGGCTGAAAGGTATGGTCCCTATTTCAACTAACCCGGTCCCGGCATCTTTGACCTGCTGTTTTACCACTATCTTACTAAGGCCGTTGTCATCCTTCACGGTTCCGGACAGCGAAAAACCCGAACTCTTTACTTTTAGTCCGTCATCCCCCAATACCTCGGTAAGGGTCGGGGCTTTCAAATCCAGGTAGAAGTATATCCGCCCGGTATTGATGGTCTCGGTGGCCAGAACACTCTCCAGGGCTTCGGGCCTCAGCTCGTTCTTCTTTCCCCCATGGTCTTTCACTTCCATTTCCAGGGAATACAAGCCATCGTCAAGGGGCAATTCAACCCAGAAGCTTACCGCCTTTAGGTCCACGGTGTTTTTTTCCACCGACAAAGGATGGGCGGTGGGATCCCCTTCCTTATAGTAGGAAAAGCTTAGGGAAGCAGGGTCAATTCCGTCATCGTCCTGGACAACCCCCCGGACAAACCGGTCCGCGGTAATGCTATTGGGGCTGGATGAAGCTTCAAGTTTAGCCTTGGTGTCGGTGGACTGGTCAAAGTTGGAAATCGAAAAAACCGGTTTATCCGTTTCCTGCTCAACCTTTAAGAGCCCGGTCATGGAATTGTAGTTCCCCGCCTTATCCTTGGCCATGAGTACCAGGTACTGGTCCTTGTTTTTATAGTAATCCGGCGCCTCATCCGCTAATGCGCGGGTATCAATGACGACCGAAGCGTTGGAGTCCCCATTTTTGTATACCGGCGCTACAGGGGCGTCAAAGTAATCTGCTGTATCGTACAGGGCCTTAATGTCGGCCTGGCTGTCCAGGGCCGGAAGGGTGTCCGGAATGATAAGGTACCGAAGCTCCCGGCGGCCGGAGGTATCGCTCCCGAAATTATTGGCATCATAGATATTGATATCCACCGCGGTCAGACCGTTCACGGTATACCCCGTAAGGCCTCCGATGGTAGTGCTCCCAGTCACCGGGATCACCCGGGTAATACCCAGCTCAGGCGGGGTCGTGTCTATGTAGACCGTTATGGAGTTGTAGGATTCGCTGGTCTGGCTGCTGACAGTGTGGACGATAAATTCATAGGCTCCGTCTTTAAACTGGTAGGAGGTTAAACCTTCTTCCAGGTCATTTTCCTGAAGATACCTATCCCCTTCGACGTCTTCCGGGTGGTTATAGAGCTTTTTCGGCTCTATCAGGAAGGATTTCAGGACCCGCTCAAGCCGATCCGACCCCTCCACCTGCTCATTGCCGGAATAGCTTTCCCGGGCCAGGACAGTCGCCTGGGCGTCCCCTTCCCTTCTGACCGAAAGGGTCGATGCGCCAATCCCCGATGAATGGCTGAGCCGGGCTTCAATTGTAAAGCCCGAATTTCGATAGGGTTCACCCTCGGGAACCGCAGAAAGCACAATATTGGGGTATTCATTGGGCTGTATGACTTCCATTTCGTAGTAGGACCCATCCAGAGGGTATACCGCGGAATGGGTGTTTCCGATATCCCAAACCTTTAAGCGGTACCGGTAGTTGCCCACCGGCAGACCCTGGGGTTTTTCGCTGGGATCTACCGGCGCAGGGTGTTTAATTGCATAGTATTTAAAATTAACGAATTTTTTTCCGTCCGCAGGGTATTCGGAATCCATGTCCTGCCAGAGGTCATCCAGGGGTTCAGGCCCATTGGCGGACCAAAACTGAATTTTCGGGGAACCCTGACCAATACCCCAGTCATCATTGGCCACGCCCCCCAAATACCCCCCGGAAATCAGTTTGGGCAGGTCCGTGTCGCTTTCCGATTCTTTTATCGGGGTCTGCACTTCAATCACCGGGGCGCCGTTCTTGATCTTATAGGGCAGATCGTCGGTGATCACCTGCTTGCCCGATCCGTCCATGACCCGAAGGGATACCTTTAAATCCCCATTTCTGCCCTTGTAGTACTCTCCAAACACCGTCTCGGTATTCAGGCTTGCTATATAATTGCTGCCGTTGGCGGATGAATAACCCGATGCGGGCAGCTCTATGGGAGCTTGCGCAGGGTCTTCGCTTTTAAAGGTAATATACACCGCGCTGACAGTCATATCGTCCCAGGCGCTTATTTCAAATTGTACATTCGTTCCCATGATAAAGGAATCAATCGGGGGAGACTTCAGACTTACCGTAGGCTGATCTATATCAACCTTTCCGCCCAGTCCTGACTGTATAGGATTTTCGCAGGAAATCAGGATCAAGACGGCCAATATTACGAATGAAATCCGTTTTAACATCATAAACCTCTTCCTTAAAGCCAATTCGAAAAATCTTCCGTCCTAATTATAAATTAAATTTAAAATAAAAACTCCTTTTTCATAAAAAATTGTGTTTTTTTATGAAAAAAACGTATATAAATCATACCTAAACGCTTTTTTGTATACTGAGCCTCCGCAGGGCAGGGCTGGTAGAAAATTACGATTTAATGTATACTATATGTCGGTAATTAAGACCCGGAACAAAAGGAGAGAAGTATGGGACAAACCCTGGCGGAAAAGATCTTCGAGACCCATGTGGCGGACCGGCCTTTTGGGGATACCTGGGTGCTCAGGTTGGACCGGGTATTCTGCCACGAAATTACCACCCCCATCGCCATTAACGATCTGGTTTCCAAGGGCATGGACCGGGTGTTTGACCCTTCAAAGATCAAGGTTGTGATCGACCATGTAAGCCCTGCCAAGGACTCCAAAACCGCGGATCAGGGGAAAACCCTGCGGGACTGGGCGAGGCGCCAAAAAATCAAAGATTTTTTTGACATAGGGAGCAACGGGGTCTGCCACGCCATTTTCCCCGAAAAGGGCTTTGTCCGTCCCGGCTACACCATCATCATGGGGGACAGCCATACCTGCACCCACGGGGCCTTCGGGGCCTTTGCCGCCGGGGTGGGTACCACGGACCTGGAAGTGGGGATCCTCAAGGGGGTCTGCGCCTTCCGGAAACCGGAAACCCTCAGGATAAACCTCAAAGGAAAACTCCGCCCCGGAGTATACCCCAAGGACCTGATCCTGGCGGTAATAGCGAAGATAGGCGTTGCCGGTGCCACCGACAAGGTGGTGGAATTCCGGGGGCCCGTGATCGACGCCATGAGCATGGAGGGCCGCATGACCCTGTGCAACATGGCCGTGGAAGCCGGGGGCACCAGCGGGGTCTGTATGCCCGATCAGGTGACCCTCGACTACCTCTGGCCCTTCATCGGGCCCCAGGGAGATAAGAGCTATGCCACCAAGGAAGAGGCTCTGAAAGATTTTGTCAAATGGCAGAGCGATGCTGATGCAAGCTACAGCAGTATTGTTGAGCTGGACTGTTCAAGCCTGGAACCCCTGGCGACGGTGGAGTACAAACCGGACCAGGTGAAGACCATACGGGAACTTAAGGGGCAGAAGGTGGATCAGGTCTATATTGGTTCCTGTACCAACGGCCGCATTGAAGACCTTCGGGAAGCCGCCAGGATCATCAAGGGGAAAAAGATAGCCCCCTCGATCCGGGCAATAGTTTCCCCGGCCACCACGGAAGTTTTTTCCCAGGCATTGACCGAGGGGCTCATCCGGGTCTTTATGGACGCGGGGTTCTGCGTTACCAACCCCACCTGCGGGGCCTGCCTGGGCATGTCCAACGGGGTACTTGCGGCGGGGGAAGTCTGCGCTTCCACCACGAACCGCAACTTTTTTGGCCGCATGGGCAAAGGCGGCATGGTTCACCTCATGAGCCCTGTTTCAGCCGCCGCTACGGCTATTGCAGGGCATATTGCCAGCCCGGAAGACCTGTAGAACCCTTGGGTTCCCAGTACTTATAATTTTACGGAGGGTACCATGAAAACATTTGGCGGCAAGGTCCTTTTCCTGGATCGCAGAGATATTAACACCGATGAAATTATTCCAGCCAAGTACTTAAATGAAAGTACCAAGGAAGACCTCAAGTCCAACCTACTGGAAGACCTCAGGCTTACGGGCTTTGATCCCCGGAAAGACATAAGCGGCAAAGGCGCGGTCATCACCCGGGCCAACTTCGGCTGCGGCAGTTCCCGGGAACACGCGCCCTGGGCCCTGGAAGTAAACGGCATCAATATTGTGATCGCCGAAAGCTTCGCCCGGATATTCCGGCAGAACATGTACAACTGCGGCATGATCGCCGCGGAGATCCCCGCAGGGGTGCTGGATGAAATTTTCCGGGACTTCGCGGGGAAAGAAACCAGCCTGAAGGTAGATACAGAAAAGGGTCTACTCAGTTTTACCGCGGGCGGGAAAGAGAAGAGCTACCCCTTCGTTCTCAAGGATTTTGAAAAAGCCCTGGTCGATGATGGGGGCTGGGTTGAATATGCGGCGAAACACTATTAGTGTTTAAAGGAGCCCAGGGGATTTTTTTCATCTGATTCGATACAATTTTTATGAAACTCATCAATGGTTGTTAAAAAAGTAGTTCTGTCCCACCTGTTTACATCGTCTGCGGCTTGCAGGTTGATGAACTTTAAAACATCTGTTTTTGCGCTATTAATGTCAATATGGTTTATTTTTTCCCGTAAAGCATCTTCTAACCACGATCGATTTGCTTTGATATGCCGCCCTGCAAATGGGCCGGTCTGATTGAGGGCATTAGATAAGTATTTGTAATTGGGTTCAACGTTTTGTTTGCTATACCAAAGAAAATCATACCAATCCCGCCCTTTAGTATATTCCCGGCATAATAGCGCGTGGCATTTACCGGCAAAAAGAGAAGGCAAGTCTTGGGTTTTAATGCTATAAGGAAAAGGATAATTAAGATTTTTTATCATTATTGTGCTTCCCAACGGAGGATTACTGTCGATTTCTAATTTTATCCTTATTTTTTGAGGGTTGCTGCTCCGCATTGCCCAAGAAAAATTGAGAATTTGACCGATAGAAGTATCTTTTATAAAGGCCTTCTTTATCGCATCATCTGCATTAGAACGATCCTGGACTTCCAAATTACAACCATATTGGGCCATATTCTCTTTTATTTGCTGCAGGTAAGGACGCCATTGGAATTGTTGATCCGGCTTAATCAGTGAAAAATCCAAGTCTTCTGAATATCTATTTATCCCAAAGAGGATACGCAAAGAAGTACCGCCCTGAAATAAGCCTTGCTCAAAAAAGGATGTTTTAGCCAATGAATAGAGGACCAGCTCTTGGGTTATTTCATGGGTGGCCCGCAATTCATCCTCCTGCATAGTAATCGAATAGTCTTTCAGCCGTTTTAACAGAATATCATTTAATTCATTATTCATACTTGCAATTCTTTTCTGATTCCGGATAAGAAATTTTCAACACAAGCTGCTTCATAATTACCTTCCAGTTCATTAAAATCCTCTGCAGAAAGGGTTTCCAAATCGTCAATTTCAATCCGCAATGATTTTACCAGCGGGTCCAAAGAATTCCACGGATGCTTGGAAACATACAGATAATCCGCTAAGGCTTTAAGAGGTTTTGCCTCCCAATGATATGCAAGCCCATGGGTAAATTTTTCAACCCCGGCAAACAAGTTTTTTTGTGGGATTCGGGTATACGAAAACCGGGCAAATTCGGTCGAAATAACGCATGACTGCCGGGAACTTACGCTGGCAATTTCAAAGACAAACTCAGGGATCCAGCCGGCGTCACGCAGGGCTGTTTCAAAACTAATATAGCTATCCGGGATAAATTGATGGGCCAACAAATGCCCATTAATCAATTCTTTGCGAAAAATTCTGTTAAGGGCATAAAACCCCCGCCTAAGCCGGATAATATCGCCCAGGGCAAGCGCCCTCCGCATTTGGCAATACCGGGCATTATCCTCCGGTTCAAGGCGTTTAAGATCCGCCATAGTGAAAACCGTGGGAAGATTCTGCTCCAGGATAGCATGGGTTAATCTATTCATACCTGTCATATTCCGACAGTTTCTATTGTATCCCATTCCAGCCATAAAGGCAATACCTACGGGAGGCTTGCTACAAGCTCCCGGTAAAGGACATTCTTAACCTCAATTATATCAATAGGCTTTGAAACATGGCCATTCATGCCCGCCTCCCGGCTGGCATCCCGGTCTTCCTGCATGGCATTGGCGGTCATGGCAATGATAGGCACCGTACGGGCGTCATGCTTGGAGCTTGCGCGGATCTGCCGGGTGGATTCAAAGCCGTCCATCACGGGCATGCGTATATCCATAAAGATAAGCGAATAATCCTTCCGCAGAAAAGCCCGGAGCCCCGCTTCGCCATTTTCCGCAGTATCCACAGTTGCCCCCAGTTCCGAAAGGATCGCCACGGCGATTTCCTGATTGATGGCATTGTCCTCCACCAGGAGGAAGCTCTTGCCATCGTAGCGCTGGCTGTCCGCCGCCGACTCGATCCCGGCGGACTCCTCCTGTTCATCCCCGGCGCTTCCCAGTTCCACAAAAAACGCAAAGACGCTGCCTTTCCCCGGTTCGCTGCTCACGGTAATGGCGCCGCCCATCAGTTCCGCCATGGCCTTGCTGATGGAAAGCCCCAGGCCGGTGCCGCCGAATTTGCGGGCTGTGGACGAATCCGCCTGGGAGAAGGGCTTAAAAAGCGCCTCCTGCTGGTCCGCGCTCATGCCTATGCCGGTGTCCTTTACCGCGCAGTCAAGCCGCAGCCTGCCTGCGGGCAGGGGCCGGGCTCTAATCTCCAGGCGGATGGTGCCCTGGAGGGTGAATTTTGCCGCATTGCCCAGGAGGTTGAGCAGAATCTGGGAAAGCCGCAGATTGTCCCCCACCGCCCTGGCAGGGACCGAATCATCCACAGAGATGATGAACTCAAGACCCTTTTCGCTGATCCGGGGTTGAATGATTTCATGGATATTGTCGGTCATTTCGGTCAGGCTGAAGGGATGGCTTTCCAGCTCCATCTTCCCCGCCTCGATTTTGGAAAAATCCAGAATATCGTTGATAATGCCCAAAAGCAGGGAAGCTGAGGACTGTATCTTTTTAAGGTATTCGAAGCGCTGTTCAGGGGAATTCGCCTGCATGGCAAGACGGGTCATGCCCAGCACCCCGTTCATGGGGGTGCGGATCTCGTGGCTCATCCGGGCCAGGAAATCCCTCTGGGCGTCATTGGCAGCCTCCGCCAGTACCAGGGCCTGGTGCTCCGCAGTGGCTTTGACCACATCCGCAGCCATGGTGTTTATGCTCTCCGCCACTTCGCCCAATTCCCCGCCGGCCCGCTTAATTTTTTTGGTAAGATCGAAGCGCAGTTCCCGCACCCCGGTAACGATATTGTTTATATCCCTGACCATGTTCCGGGAAAAGAGGACCACCAGGAGGATGGAAACCACATAGGTAAGCCCCAGGATCAGGAATATCCTGCGGGTAGTATCCTTGAACTGGGTTTCGATATCCGTGGTAAGCTCGTTGGCCCAAATATACCCTATAACCCTGCCGCCCCGTTCAATGGGACTCATGGCATTCATGATCTTACCCCGTACCATGGTCCCGGAAGCCACCTCCGCCCGATTGGAAGCCATCACCCGCCTGCCCGGATGCTCCGGGGGTATGGGACCTCCCACCGACCGGCCGTAGGAGGCCGAGGGCCCGTAGGTCAGGATGGCGTCCAGGTCCCGGGAATAATAGCCCACCCCAAGCCCCGGGTAAGCGGAAGCCATCTCGTCGGTACTATCCCGCAGTTCCCGGTTCAGGACCGCAATTTTTGCCTCCCGGGAAGCCGCAGAGGCCCCGTTTCGCTCTAAAATAGCATCATAGGAATCAGCGCCCAGGCGGCTGTTAAGGATTTCCGTGAGCCCCAGCAACTTACTGCCCTTTTCGTTCAGCACTAAGGTCTGAGTAACATACCGGACCATGTACCAGGTGGTAAGAAAGGTAATGGTCATGATAAAGAGGAGGATAAAGATAATCTTTCCCTGTATTGAATAAAAGAAAGATCTTTTCATTGATATATAGTAAAGGGTAATCGCGGTATTGTCCATCGGCATTCTTTGCTTTATACTGTAAAAGGAGTTTTTAGTATGTTTACAATAACCATAACACCCCGGTTCGGGGAAGCGGACGGGCTGGGCCACATCAACAACACTCATTTTTCGGAATGGTTTGAGCTGGCCAGAAATCCCCTGTTTAAGATATTCTCCCCGGAAATGAGCACCGCCGGGGGGGAGTTTCCCCTCATTCTGGCCTATGCGGATTATAATTTTTTGAAGGAAGTCCATTTCCCCAAGGAGGTAGAGATCCGCAGCTTTATCAGCCGTATAGGAACCAAGTCATTTACGTCTTACCATGAGGCCTGGCAGGACGGAAATCTCTGCGTCTCAGGCAGCGCCGTGGCGGTTTATTTTGACTTTATCAAGCATATCAGTATGCCCATCCCTGATGATATAAAAAAGATCCTGACCCAGCACCTGAAACCGGAAGGGTCTACACAAAGCGCATATCCATCAAGGTAATATCATCGGTCAGGGGCGCCTCGCCCAGCCATTCATTGATCTCTTTGTCCATAAGCGCAGGAATACTGTTCTGATCCAGAGTATGGATCGTTTTGAGCAGATTAAAAGCCTGCTTTTCCCCGTACTTTTCCCCGGAAAAGCCGGTCATGTTGGGCAGGCCGTTGGTGTGGGTGGCTATACGCAGACCCTTCTTGATAGAGACAATCTGCCCCTTATCTACATCCAGTTCCTCATGCTGGCCCAGGGGGGGCATATTCGGTTCCAGGGATTTGTAGGAAAGCTGTTTGTTGTCGGCGCTAACAAAAATGTGGATCCGGGAAAAGCCGCAGCTGTGGATCTTTACGGTCATGGTAGAAAAGTCGATATAAAAAAGCACCGCCCCCACATGGAGCCCCTTGGGGTTCACGTCCCGGACCAGGGTATTGATAAACTCGGTCATACGTTCCGCATACCCGTCAAAGTCCGAGAGCACCAGGGTTTCAAAACAGGCACCCAGGGCCATGGCGGTGATGGAACCTGAAATGTTCTGGGCAGCCACGTCGAAGCAGCCCACCATGTACTGACCCTTCCAGCTCTGGAAGACCTGGTAAAAATCTCCGCCTATTTCATTGGCCATCTTGTTGTAGAACAGGAGCTTGATCCGTTTGTCGTCGATCACCGCCTTTTCCAGAAGGTTTTTCTGAATTTCCCGGGCCTGGGCTAGATCCTGGGCCCGAAGGCTGTTGGTGTGCTTGAGCATATTCCGCAGACTTACTATCCCCAGGTATTGGTGTTTGTATTCCAGGATGAACCAGGCCGCGTTCTTGCCACCCTCCCCTTCAAAGAACCCATCCATCAGGGTGCTGATAAAGGTGGTAGCCGCCACGGTGGCCCGGGCGGGGATGACAAAGAGGTGGAGTTCCCGCTGCCAGGCCCGCATCCGGGCGGAAACCCCGTCAAAGGTTGCCAGCATATCCCGGGCGGGGATAACCCCGATGATCTTCCCCTCTTTTATAACCGGCATAGCCTCCAGGTTCGGGTCTGCCCGGAATATCGTTAGGGCGGCCTCATTGGTTTCCCCTATATCTATCGGGGCAGGGCAGTTAACCAGATACCCTATCTGCAGAGGCGTAAAGCTGATTTCAGGTTTTTCTAAAGTCTCTGCCACAGCCTTTTCTCCCTATATAAACCGTATATCCACCAGGGTAACATCGTCAGCTAAGGACGCTTCCCCTATCCAGGAACCGATTTCCCTGTCTATCAGTTTCCGCAGATTATTTTGAGGCACTATATGAAATTTTTTCAAGAGGGTAAAGGTCTTATCCTCCCCATACCGTTCCCCGTGTATATCCGTCATGTCCGTAAGGCCGTCAGAATAGGCGGTGATCCGCAGCCCCGGACCTAAGGGAACGATCTGGCCGGTGTCAACGTCCAGTTCCTCCTGAATGCCCAGAGGGGGCAGGCTGGGCTGTATGGCCTTAAAGGTGATCCGGTTGTCCGCCTGGGGCACAAAGATCAGCACCGGGGAAAAGCCGCAGTTGTGGATCTTCACGGTCATGGTGGTAAAGTCAACGTAAAACAGCACCGCAGTGACAAAAATTCCCGGAGGATTCACGTCCCGGACCAGGGAATTGATAAACTGGGTGGTTTTTTCGGCGCCGCCTTCGAATTTGAACAGTTCCAGGGCGGAAAAACAGGCCCCCAGGGCCATGGTTGCCAGGGCGCCTGAAATATTCTTCCCCGCCACATCAAAGCAGCCGATGAGGTAACGGTCCTTGCCGCCCCTGAACACCCGGTAAAAATCTCCCCCCAGTTCGTGGGCCATCTTATTGTACAAAAGAACTTCCAGCCGCTTATCAGCCACCTGGGACTTGTCCAGGAGGTTTTGCTGTATCTCCCCCGCCCGGATCAGGTCCCGGACCTGGATGGCATTGGTATACTCGATGATTTTTCGCAGCCCCACCACCCCAAGGTAGCGATCCCGGTGGCGTACCACGAACCAGGAAGCGTCATCCCCCTGGCTGCTCTTGAGAAACTGCTCCATTACCGCATCAATATAGGCGGATGCCTCCACCGTACCCAGGACGGGAATCAAAAGACCTTCCAGATTAAGGTCCGGCGAAGGATTTTCCCCGGGATGAACCAGCTTTTCCAGGGTTTGGCGGAAAACTACCCCTAAAACAGCACCGTCCTTCTCAACAGGAACAACTATTTTATCCGGTTTGCCCTCTAAGGCAGAGATAACTTCTGCTACACCGGTCCCTATATCTACAGGATCAATAGCCTCCGCTATGGATCCTATCTGAAGGGGCGAAAAAGAATGTTCCGCTTTTCCGGTGTTCTTATCTTCCATATATTACAACTCCATAGTAAAAAGTTGGACAAGCCCGGCAAAATATTGTATCATGTGAAAGGGCTCTTAGTGAATATACTAGTACAGATTACCAATAAATTCATCCGTAAGATAAATATCCTTTCCGGGAAAGCATCTGAGGCCATACACCGCTTCCGCTGGTCACCTTCCCCCATGGCAGATAGGCTGCTGGCGGACGCCCTCAGGCTGGCGGAGATACCCTCCCCCACCCATCAGGAGGAACAGCGTACCGCCTTTGTGCTGGAACGGCTTGGCAGCTTGGGCATACAGCCCCAGATGGATGAATACGGCAATATCCTGGTCAAAATCCCCACCCAGTCGCCTCAGGACGGCGCGCCGCTGCTCCTCTTTTCAGACATTGGCTCCACCCGCTGGCACCCCCTGGAAAGCCTCTCCCGGCTGGACTCTGTCTACGCCCGGGGGGCCGGCCTGGCGGATATCCTGGGCTGCGCGGCCCTGCTTTCAGCTGCGGAAAGCTTAACCGGGGGGCAGCTCAAATGCGACCGGGATGTACT
Organism: Treponema primitia ZAS-2; assembly: GCF_000214375.1. Taxonomy (NCBI): domain Bacteria; kingdom Pseudomonadati; phylum Spirochaetota; class Spirochaetia; order Treponematales; family Treponemataceae; genus Treponema; species Treponema primitia. Next base: position 2,656,068 of record NC_015578.1, read on the forward strand.
CCTCCTCTTTACCGCCCATGCCCTGGATGATCCTGAAGGCAAGGCTTTTTTCCCCATTACCGAAAATCACCGCTACTACCCCTGCGCCGCCATAGGACTCCGGGGCCTGAGCCTGGGCACGGTGATAGCCCACACCCAGGGCATTTACCGCATCCGGATAAACGTTTCCCGGGAGCGGCCGGAAAAAGATCCCGGCAAAGAAGAGGCCGACAGCCCCGCCGAAGCTTCCGCCGGAAGCACCGCCGAGACTGCCAACCAGGTAGTAAACTCCCTCATCGCCACGGCCCGCAAACTTTCGTCAATAACCTGGGATTCCCAGGGGATCACCCGCTTTTATATACGCCGCATTGAAGCAGGCAGCGGATTTGACCGAACCCCTGGGGAGGGGGTTCTGGAGATAGAGCTGGAATCCTCTGACGGCGCCCAACTGGACATGGCCATGAACACCCTCAAGGCCACTGCGGAGCACACCCCGGCAGCCCAGGGATCGCTGCCTGGAACGAAGTCTCCTTTACAAAAGGGCAATCCCGGGGAAATAAAGACCGAAGTGACCATCACCTCCTTCATCCCCGTGGGGGAGCAGAATGTCAATGGAGAACTGCTCAAAACCCTGCGGAGCATCATGAAGGATCTCCGCATCCGGTGCCGGGAAGAAAACGGCGCCGACCCTTCGGCCATACTTTCAAACCGGGGCATCCCCTCCTTTTCCTTAGGTATTGCCCAGGGCTGGGAAGGGCTCAATTCTGACACCATTGATATTGCTTCTATAGAGAGGGGCCGCCAGCTCATCGAAGCGATAATCACAAGGATACACAATGAATGAAGATGCGCTGCTTGAAAAAACCTGGCACCATTCCCGCTTTTCCGACATAGGCCGCTTAGTTTCTCTGAAAGAACAGAAGGGCCTCAAAATTTCCCTGGCCTTCCCCACTCTGAACGAAGAAGCCACCATCGGCAAGGAAATCCTGGTAATGCGCACCGAGCTCATGGACCGCTACCCCCTGCTGGACGAAATCGCGGTGATCGATTCCTCCTCCACGGACAACACCCGCAAGGTTGCGGAGCGTTTCGGGGCCAAGGTCTTCGAGTCCAAGGGCATACTCCCCAACTACGGGACCTTCCGGGGCAAGGGTGAAAACCTCTGGAAAAGCCTCTACGTGCTGGAAGGGGACATCATCGTCTGGGTGGACGCGGACATTTCCAACATCGCCCCGAAATTTGTCTACGGCCTCATCGGCCCCCTGCTGGAGGACGACGAAACCGGTTACGTCAAAGCCTTCTACGAACGGCCCATCCGCTCCTCCGGGGGCATCTCCTCCACCGGCGGCGGCAGGGTCACAGAAATACTGGTGCGCCCCCTCTTTTCCCTCTTCTACCCCGAACTGGCCCGGCTCATCCAGCCCCTGTCCGGTGAATACTCAGGCCGCCGCAGCCTCCTGGAACAGCTTTCCTTCTCCGTAGGCTACGGGGTAGAGCTGGGCCACCTGATCGACATCCTGGAAATTGCCGGCATCAACGCCCTGGCCCAGGTAGACCTGGACCTCCGGATCCACCGTAATCAAACTACCGCCGCCCTGGGCAAAATGGCCTACGGCATCATCAACACCTTCCTGGCCCGGACAAAAAAATACGGCGCCGCAGAAATTATGCAAAAACTGGGAGACCGGCATATTGCCCTGGAGATGGACGATGCCGGGGGCCCCTCAGGGCACCGGGTTTTAAAGAGCGAAATCCCCTCGGTGGAACGACCGCCGATTATCGAGATACCCGAGTACCGGGAGAAGTTTAAGAAGGTGTAGGAGCCTTGCATTCCAAACCCTTGCCTTTTTCCCGGTTTTTCCCTACAGTAAGTCATGGCGCTAACCCTCTACAATACCCTGGGACGGAAACTACAGGTTTTCGAGCCTATTAAAGAGAACGAAGTCGGCTTTTACGGCTGCGGCCCTACGGTTTATAACTATGCCCATATCGGGAACCTGCGGGCTTATTTGACCCACGATGTACTGGCCCGGACCCTGCGGCGCCGGGGCTATAAGGTAACCCATGTGATGAATATCACCGATGTAGGGCACCTCACCGGGGATGACGACAGCGGGGACGACAAGATGGTAAAGAGCGCCGAAGAACGGGGAAAATCGGTGCTGGAAGTCGCGGATTTCTATACCAAGGCGTTTTTTAACGACACTGAACGGATGAATATCCTGCGCCCCACGGTGGTCTGCAAGGCCACTGAGCATGTGGGAGAAATGATAGAGCTGATCAAGCGCATTGAGGCCAGGGGGTTCACCTACCAGGCCGGGGGGAACCTTTACTTTGACATCACCAAATTTCCTAGCTATGGGGATTTGGCCCTGATCAAAGCAGAAGAACTCAAGGCCGGGGCCCGGGTCGAGGTAGACGAAAACAAGCGGAACCCCCATGATTTTGTGCTCTGGTTTACCCGGAGCAAATTTGAAAACCAGGCCCTGGTCTGGGACAGCCCCTGGGGCCGGGGCTATCCGGGCTGGCACATCGAGTGTTCCGCCATGAGCATCAAGTACCTGGGGGAGCAGTTCGATATCCACGCCGGGGGCATCGACCACATCACCATCCACCATACCAATGAAATTGCCCAGAGCGAGGCAGCCACGGCAAAACACCCTTGGGTGAATTACTGGGTCCACAATGAATTTCTCATCCTGGATAAGGGCAAAATGTCCAAGTCCGCCGGGACCTTTCTCACCCTCCCAACCCTGGTTGATGAGGGCTATGATCCCCTGGATTACCGGTACTTCCTCCTGGGGGGGCACTACCGCAGCCAGATCCAGTTTTCCTATCCCGCAATGGACGGGGCCCGGAATGCCCGGAAATCCCTGCGGGACCGGGTACGGCTTTTGGCTGAGAAAGCCGGCGCCTTGCCGGAAACAGGCGGGGCCACGACACTTGGGGACAGGGCCGCCGCCTATCTTGGAGCCTTTGACAAGGCCCTGGACGACGATCTGAACACCCCCCGTGCCCTGGCGGAGCTTTGGGGGCTGCTCCGGGATACTGCTCTGGAACCGGCCGAGGCCTTGGCGGCGGCCCTTGAGATGGACCAAATCCTGGGACTGAAAATAGCAGAGGCAGCCTCTGATGCCGGCGGGGGAAACCCGGAAGAGGACGCAGAAATTGAAGCGCTCATAGCAGAACGGGCTGCAGCAAAAAAAGCCAAGGACTTTGCCGCCGCAGACCGGATACGGAACACCCTGAAGGAACGGGGAATAGCCCTGGAAGACGGCCCGGCAGGGGTCAAGTGGCGTCATATCTAAATAGATAGTGTAATTATGTAACGATTGAGGGGAAAAATTGTTTTCAGGATTAGATGGCACTGGGTCCATGGCGGAATTTCGCCGGCTCTACGATACAATATTCCCGGTTATATACCGGGTTGCGTATCGTATAACCACCAACGAAGAAGCTGCGGAGGATCTGTGCCAGGAGGCTTTTTTTCGTTTATACGAAAAAAAAATGGTTTTCCCCAGCCCCGATGAGGCCAAATATTGGCTTATCAGGGTGGTAAAAAATGCTTCCCTGAATTACGCTAAACGTAAGGACCGGGAGCGGAAGGCGTATCAGCGGGCATTCCGGGAGGATACCAGGAGTCCTGAAACAGGGGAAAGCGCCCTCCTAAAAAAGGAATCAAAGTCAGAAGTTCAGGAAGCATTGCAAAAATTACCGGAAAATTTAAGAATAGTGTTAATACTAAAAGAATATGGCGAATTGAATTATAAGGAAATTGGTCGGGCCCTCGGTATAAGCGAAGGCAATGTCAAAGTCCGTGTATTCCGGGCCCGGGAACATCTGACCGGGCTTTTAAAAGCGGAAGATTCCTTCCGCAAGGATGGTTTATATGTGCCCTGATCCTCAGATGCTTTCTCTTTACTTTGATGGAGAACTTCCCTCTCCCTGGAAGGAAAAAATGGAAGCCCATCTTGGGGAATGTCCGGTCTGTGAAAAAAGCCTAACCCGGTACCGAGATATGTCCAAGGTTCTCAGAGACGGGCCCCTCCAAAGTGAGGAGACTGAAACAGGCGCCTCGCTTGCCGAAGTTTCCCACATTAAGGAACGGGTCTGGCTGCGCCTGAATACGCCGGGCCTTACAGAACGGATTCCTTTGCATACCTGGAACCGTTCGGTTTCGGTGCCCCTGCCCCTGATTATCACCGCTGCCGCAGCCCTCATCATGGCCTTCGGCTTTTTCTTTGTCAGCAGCGCTCCCCGGGGAACGCCCCCGGATCAGGCGGTGGCGGCAGTGGATATGACAACCATTGTACCCATATCGGATCTGAGCGGGGTCTTAAAGCTCCTGGGGGATGAATCCCCGGATATTGTGATTATCCGTCTGCCGGAAAGCAGGAGTTTTATGAGTTCCGGACAGCCGGCCATTATCAGGGCGGCGGACTATAGCGGGAGCAAGAGGCCTAGATGAACCGCCACCCCTCCATACAGCGCTTGACCCTTCTTGGGGGCATTTTATTCCTGACCGCAAATGCGGTCAGCTCCCAGGAATTTTCCCCGGAAAACCTTATCCCGGGCCTTAAAGAACGGGCGGTGGTGCTAAATATCGTAGCCCGGATTGTGGAACAAGACCAGGAAGAGATCTGGAATTCCATCAATTCCAAGGTAACCATACCCGGAAGGCCGGTAAGCCTTAAATTGATCGGGGAAAATATCGTAGTTTACGCCCAATTCACCCCGTATCAGCAGGTAAATGGCAGGAGCATCCTGGTTGCCCAGGGACAGATATGGATAAATATCCCCAATCAGGGGGTTCACTACCAGACAACCATGCAGACCATTCCCATGGAATACGGGGAACAGATCTACTTCTTCCCCCTGGGTAAGGTCAGTTCCGGTAATGAAGCCCAAATAGAGATACAGCTGGAAATGCAGCCCTATGCGGAAAGCGCCGGGGCCCCGGCGGATACGGCAACAGAGGATCCAATCCTGAAGGGGAACGAAATTCCCCAATGAGAATGTCCCGGGTCCAGCTTTTTCTCTTACTTCCATGGATAGCCTTTTTTTTCTCCTGTACCGAGAGTAATCCCCTGATCAGTTCCATTAATCCCCGTATCGGCCTGATGGGGGAGATCCTCACCATCCTGGGGGAACACTTCGGGGATGAACGGGATGAATCCTACGTCACTATCGCGGGGATTTCCCCCACCAGCTCTTCTTATATCGAATGGACCGATACCCGTATCCTGGTACGGATCCCCGAATTCGGCGATTCCGGACTGGTCTATGTGTACCGGGACAATATAAAGAGTAATGCCGCCCTTTTTTCCAACCGGGCGACCATGCCCCAGACCATCCAGGGGGAACACATCACCATAGGCCCCAATATAAGCTCAGTGGACCCCCAATCCGGAGCGGTGGGCGCCTCGGTGATCATCCAGGGAAGCGGCTTCGGTACTTCCCGGGAAGGGGGCGGGGTATTTTTCGCCTGGGACGCCGAATCTTCCTCCTCGACACCGGCAGAGGTAAGCGGTCCGGAGTCGGTGGAGGTGGCGGAAACCGAATTTGGGTACGAACTCTGGACCGAGCGGGAGATACGGGTCCGTATACCCGATGGGGCTATCAGCGGGAACCTGTCGGTGCATACCCCCCGGGGCAACGCCCGGCCGGTGTTTTTCGACATCACCGGTAAGCCCGGGTCCACGACATACAAGGACAAACGAAGCTACGCCATCTCCTATTCGGTGGATATACAAGTTCATGAAGCATCGGAACCGAACAGTCTCTACCTTTGGTTACCCCGGCCTGTGAGCTCCGCTTCCCAACGGAACGTCCAGTCCTTCTCCCGTACCATGGAACCTTTTGTGGAAAATTACCGGGGCGCCAGCCTTTTTCAGATGCAGAATGTCCAAGCCGGGGCCAATACCGGGATTACCCTGTCCTACCTGGTAGAGGTGTATGGGGTGGAAACCGATGTCCGGCCCCAGTCTATCCGGCTAAGCGGAACCGGAAGTTCCCCGGTACATGCAGCTTATACAGTACCCACCCCCCTGATACCTTCGGATGATCCCCAGATAAAGGAAAAAAGCGCCACCCTCACGGGCCGGGAACAGAACCCCTATATACGGGCCCAGCGTATCTACCGATACCTCCTGGACGAAGGGGGCATACAGTGGGATATGCTGGAAGGAGGCGCCCTGGAAGCCCTGGAAACCAAACAGGCGGATCCCTACATGACGGCCCTGCTCTTCTGCGCCCTGGCCCGTGCATCGGGGATCCCCGCCATCCCCGTGGCTGGTGTGCTTTTGGACCGGAGCCGCCAATTCAGCCGCCACTTTTGGGCGGAATTCTGGGTTGAAGGCTTTGGCTGGGTTCCGGTTGATCCCGTCCTGGGCTCCGGGGCGGCGCCGGATAGCTTCATACTCCGGGCGGATCGGGCTAACTATTACTTCGGCAACCTGGACAACCAGCGGATCATCTTTTCCCGGGGCTTTACCACCCTTTCCCAGATGGACCCCCGGGGCCGGGTAGCCATACGGAACCGGGACTACGCCCTGCAAAACCTTTGGGAAGAAGCGGTGGGCGGCCTTGAGTCCTATTCATCCCTCTGGAGTGATGTTACAATTAACGGTGTTTATTTTCAGTAAGAAAAAACGATGAGGAGCTTACTATGGTAACGGTCATTTCTTTAGGCGGTTCTATTGTCGCCCCCGAGGGCGTAGACCAGGCTTTTTTGAAGGACTTTGTTTCCCTCATCCGGGAACTCCTGGAAAAAGAAGCGGACCGGCGCTTTATCTTCGTGGTCGGCGGCGGCGGCCCCGCCCGGATCTGGCAAAGGGCCTACCGGGAAATCAGCGGCGGGGGAACCGACGGCGAAGCGGACTGGATCGGGGTTATGGCCACCAGGCTCAACGCCCAGCTGATCCGGGCCCTCATGGGACAATGGTGTTCCCAGGATGTGGTTACCGACCCCACCAAGGCGGAGGCCATGACCGGCAAAGTCCTGGTAGCCGCAGGCTGGAAGCCCGGCTTTTCCTCGGATTACGATGCGGTACTCCTAGCGGAACGCTTCCACGCGGACAGTGTGCTCAACCTTTCCAATATTGAACAAGTTTACACCGATGATCCCAAGAAAAACCCCCAGGCCAAGCCCATAAACACCATCTCCTGGCCGGATTTCCGGGCTCTGGTAGGGGAAGAGTGGGTCCCGGGCAAAAACGTACCCTTTGACCCCATAGCAAGCCGGGAAGCCGCCAAAATCGGCCTCAAGGTAATCTGCGCCGCCGGGCGGGACCTGGAAAACCTGAAAAAAATCCTCCGGGGTGAGGCGTTTCTGGGAACTACCATAGGGTAGGTAGTAAGCTTGCTATAAACTCTCTTTTTTGATATAATATTTAATGTTTCTGTTTCTCAATTCCCAAGGAGTTTTTCATGGATATATCCGCCTTACAGAAGGCCCGTTACAGCTACAAGCCAAAACTTCCCGCAAGTTTATCCCTGCCGGTGAATGAAATTGCCGTCAAATTAGGGGAGCCCACAGAAGCCATCGCCGACGGGGATGCCCTGAAAGCCTTTTTTAACAGAACCTACGGGAAACCCATTGCTACCTTTGTAAAAGGCGCCAACGATAGCATAACCCGAAAGCTCACCGTGGGGGTTATCCTCTCAGGCGGACAGGCCCCGGGCGGCCATAATGTGATTGCCGGGCTCTACGATGGCCTGAAAAAAGGCAATGCCGCTTCCCGGCTATTAGGCTTACTGGGAGGCCCCAGCGGCCTTATTGATAACAAGTCCGTAGAAATTACCGGCCCCATGATGGACATCTACCGGAATACCGGGGGCTTCGACATGATCGGCTCCGGGCGCACTAAAATTGAGACCCCGGAGCAATTCGCCGCATCCCTGGAAAACGCCAAAAAACTGGGCCTTGATGCGGTGGTGATCATAGGGGGGGACGATTCAAACACCAATGCTGCGCTCCTGGCGGAGTACTTCCTGGACCGGGGCTCGGGAATCCAGGTCATTGGCTGTCCCAAAACTATCGATGGGGACCTTAAAAACGAACATATCGAAATCTCCTTTGGATTTGATACTGCAGTAAAGACCTACAGCGAGCTTATCGGAAATATTGAGCGGGACGCAAACAGCGCAAAAAAGTACTGGCACTTTATCAAACTCATGGGCCGCTCGGCCAGCCATATCGCCCTGGAGTGCGCCCTCCAGACCCAGCCCAATATCACCCTGGTCTCTGAAGAAGTGGAGGCAAAGAAACTTTCCCTGGGCCAGGTAGTAGATCAGATCTGCGATGCCGTGGTGAAACGGGCGGACAACAAGGAAAATTTCGGGGTAGTGCTTGTCCCGGAAGGATTGGTTGAATTTATTCCCGAAATGAAAAAGCTGATAGAAGAACTGAACGACATCATGGCAGAAAATGAAAAGGATTTTTCAGGGCTGAAAAATTTCAGCGAACAAAGCGACTGGCTCGTGACCCAACTTTCCGACCCTTCAGCCTATCTTTTCAGAAGCCTTCCCGAAGAAATTGCCAAGGAACTCCTCATGGACCGGGACCCCCACGGCAATGTCCAGGTATCCCGGATTGAAACAGAAAAACTGCTCATGAACATGGCGGAAAGCAAACTGGAGGATCTGAAAAAAGAAGGAAAATACAAGGGCACATTCAGTACCCAGGACCACTTCTTCGGCTACGAAGGCCGCTGCGCCTTCCCCTCCAACTTCGACGCCGACTACTGTTACAGCCTGGGGTTCAGCGCCTTTGTGCTCATCGCCTCGGGCCTTACAGGCTACATTTCCAGCATAAAAAACCTGGTAGCCCCGGCTGATAAATGGATCGCCGGCGGGGTCCCCCTGACCATGATGATGAACATGGAACACCGCCATGGCGCCCAGAAACCGGTGATCAAAAAAGCCCTGGTAGAACTGGACAGCAAACCCTTCAAAGCCTTCGCGGCGGAACGGGACACCTGGGCAGTAAAGACCAGCTTCGTTTTTCCCGGGGCGGTCCAGTACTACGGGCCTCCTGAGGTCTGCGATCAGCCTACTATTACGCTGAAACTGGAGAAGAGTTAAGCTCACAGAGGAATTACGCAGAGGACACGGAGAACTCATTCCGCTTTCTTCCTCTGCGTTCTCTGTGCTCTCTGTGGTTTATCTTCAATCTCGTTCCCTATCAGCAAGATACTCCCGAATTAAAGCCGTAAACACATCCCCGTACTTTTTCTGCTTCACCTCCCCTACCCCGGACACGGCCAGAAAGGCGTCCCTGTTTTCAGGCAGCTTGACGCACATATCCCGAAGTGCAGCGTCTGAAAAGACCACGTAGGAAGGCACCCCCCCTTTCCGGGCCAAGTCCCGGCGCAGGGCCTTCAGTTTTTCTAACAGATCTTCATCCACAGGCCGGGCATCCTGAGCTTCGATAATTTTTGTAACAGAAAAAGCACCCCCCTGTCCGTCGGCGCTGCCCAGCCCAATGGGCAAACCCGCCCCTGATCCGGAACGTGCCGAAACTTTCTCAGGCTTCTCCGCCTGGGGACGGGGCAGCTTTACCACAAAGGACTTTTTCTCCGTGAGTATTTCCCCGGATCGGGGCGCCAGGTGGACCACGGGATATTCCCCCTCATCCATCACTAGATACCCCTGATCGAGCAGCCGATCCAGGATGGCCCTGATGCGCTGGGCTGTGGTATCCGCCATGATCCCCCAGGTACTCAGGGTGTCAAAGCCCTGGGATCGGATCTTTTCACTTTTACTGCCCCGCAGTATATCTATGATCATGGTTTTGCCGAAAGCCCGGTTCCGTTCCTTCAGCCGGTATACGCATGAAAGTATCTTCCGGGCCTCCACTGTGGCGTCGATTTCTTCGTAGAGGGTATTGCAGGCGGAACAGTTGCCGCAGTAATGAGGCGAGGACTCTCCAAAATAAGCCAGGAGTCGGGAGCGCAGACATTCGGAGCCTGTGGCATAGAAGGTCATCTGTTTCAGGAGTTCCAGGTTATGCTGAACCAGCTCATCGTCCCGTTCCTCAGCATCCGCACCGTTGGTGATAAGAAAGGTGTTGATCCGCACATCCTGGCCTGAATAGTAGAGTATGCACTCCGCTTTTTCCCCATCCCGGCCTGCCCTGCCCGCCTCCTGATAGTAGCTTTCGATATTCTTAGGCATATTGTAGTGGATCACAAAGGAAACATTGGACTTATCAATACCCATGCCAAAGGCGTTGGTGGCGACCATGATAGTTTTTCTGTCATAGATAAAATCATCCTGGTTCCCATGGCGTTCCCGGTCTTCCAAGCCCGCATGGTACCGGGCAGCGGCAAAGCCATGGCTGCACAAAAGTTCCGCCACTTCCTCCACCCGCTTCCGGGTGGAACAGTAAACGATGCCACTTTGCCCCCGGTGCTTTGCCAGGTATTCCAGAAGGGCTTCGGATTTATGGCTGGGCCGCTCCACCCCAAAGTAGAGGTTCTGCCGATCAAAGCCTGTGGTCAGGGAAAGGGGCTCTTTCAGATCAAGAAGCCTGAGTATGTCCTCCTTTACCTTTGTGGTGGCGGTGGCGGTACAGGCCGCCACCCGGGGGCGGTCGTGGAGGCTCCGGATAAAGGCGGCGATCTGGAGATAGCTTGGGCGGAAATCGTGACCCCACTGGGAAACGCAGTGAGCCTCGTCCACCACCACCAGGGGTATGGGAATATCCCCAATCTGGGCCAAAAGGTCGTCCCGCAAAAGCCGCTCCGGGGCAATATAGAGGAGCCGATACTGCCCCTGGGCCAGGCCGCGCAGTGTTTCTGCGTAAGCGGCACCGTCCAGGGAACTGTTCAGGTACGCCGCCTCTATCCCCGCTTCCACCAGGGCGTTCACCTGATCCTTCATCAGGGAAATCAGGGGGGATATCACCACGGTAATCCCCTCCATAAGCACTGCGGGGATTTGGTAGCACAGGGACTTCCCCGCTCCGGTGGGCATCACCGCCATCACGTCCCGGCCCTCAAGGATGGCGTCGATAAGCTCCTCCTGCCCGGGCCGGAAAGCCGTAAATCCGAAGTATTCCTTGAGTACCCTCTTTGCATCCTGCTCTCTGTTCATCCTTCCCTCATCCACGCCGTTCATGCTAGTATACCCCTATGACGATTTGGTTTGCCACTGGTAATGCCCATAAAAAGGGAGAACTTTCCGCCATACTCCCCGGCCATACCATACGTATTCCCGCCGATCTGGGTATCCCCTTCGACCCCGACGAAACCGGCAGCACCTTCGCAGAAAACGCCCTGATCAAGGCTACTGCGCTCTACACCCTGGTTTCCGCCCGTTTCCCCGGCGAACCGGTGTTAGCCGACGACTCGGGCCTCTGCGTAGATGCCCTGGACGGCCGCCCGGGCATCTATTCGGCACGATATGGCAGCACCGGCGATAAAAAACTCGAAGCCCACGAGCGTAACGCCCTGCTTTTACAAGAACTGGGGGATAATCCCCGACGGACCGCCCGCTTTGTCTGCTCCATGGCCCTGATATTGGGTCCGGACCGCTTCTTCATCGCCCAGGAAACCCTGGAAGGAGAGCTCATCCGCGAAGGCCGGGGCTCCGCAGGCTTCGGCTACGACCCCATCCTCTATATCCCCAGCTATTCCCGTACCGTGGCAGAACTCTCCGAGGAGGAGAAGAACCTCATCAGCCACCGGGGAAAGGCAGGAAGGGCCATCGCAAAATTCCTCAATTAGCCGCTATACTTAGGGGCCCACCCCAACAAAACACTTTAATATATCCCGATTTTTTGCTAAACTATTCCCAATGAACACCCCGGGCATACTCCTCTGGACTGCACTATTCTCCTTCCTCCCCATTTCCGAACTTCGCGGGGGCATCCCCTTTGCCATCCAAAACGGCATCCCCTGGTATTGGGCCTATCTGTATTGTGCGGGCCTCAATGCCCTGGTAGCCCCGGCCTGCTGGGTCTTCCTCTCCACCCTGCACAAGCTTTTCCTCAAAATGGCCTGGTACCGGAAATTCTTTGACCGCTTCGTGGAACGGGCCCGGGTCAAACTCCATAGCAAGGTGGAAAAATGGGGCTGGCTGGGCATTGCGGTTTTCGTGGCCATCCCCCTTCCCATAACCGGGGCCTGGACCGGGACCCTGGGCTCCTGGGTGCTGGGCCTGAGCAAGCGAAAAACCATGATCGCCGTGATCATCGGGGTGTTGGTTTCCGGGGCCATCGTTAGCGCCGTGTGGATCCTGGGGATTCAGGCTTTTCATCTCTTCATAAAAAAGGTATAGGCCCCATGCCAAAACTCGACATAGAAGCGAAATTAAACAAAGAGCAGCTCCGGGCGGTAAAAACCATTGACGGGCCGGTGCTGATCATTGCCGGCGCAGGATCCGGGAAGACCCGGGTCATCACCTACCGCATCGCCCACATGCTGGACCAGGGCATACCCCAGTCGGCGATCCTGGCCCTGACCTTTACCAATAAAGCTGCCCGGGAAATGGAAGAGCGGGTAAAGGAACTGACGGGCAAAAAACTCCAGAACCTTACGGTAAGCACCTTTCATGCCTTTGGGGTAAGGATACTGCGGGACGAAATTGAACGCCTGGGGTACCGGAAGAATTTTTCTATCTACGATGAAACAGACCGGACCCAGGCCATCAAGGAAAGCCTCAGGGAATGCAGGATTTCTACCGAGGGCACTGATCTCTACGCAGTGGGGCAGCTTTTTTCCAACATCAAGACAGGCCGCTTCAAGTGGGGAGACGCCTCAGGCGGCATTACCGGAAACCTGGCCAACGATGCCTGGGAGCCAGTGTACAAGGACTACCAGCACAGCCTCAAGGTCTACAATGCCCTGGACTTTGACGATCTCCTGGCCCTGCCGATTCAACTCTTTGAACAGTTTCCCGAAGCATTGGAAAAGTACCGCAGCCGTTACCGGTATATCATGGTGGACGAATTCCAGGACACCAGTTTTATCCAGTACCGTATCATGCATCTCCTTGCGGATCGCAACGTTTGTGTGGTCGGGGACGATGATCAGTCCATCTATTCCTGGCGTGGAGCCAGCTATGAAAACATCCTCACCTTTGAAAAGGACTTCCCCGGAGTAACCGAGATCAAGTTGGAACAAAACTACCGTTCCACCAGCACCATCCTAGAAGCCGCCAACGGGGTCATCTCCAACAATACTAACCGCAAGGAAAAGCAGCTCTGGTCCGGGAACAAGGGGGGCAAGCCGGTGGAGCTTTTCTACCCCCAAAATGAAAGCGAGGAGGCGGACTTTATCGCCACCCGGATACGGGACCTCATGATGCGGGACCGTCTCAAGTACGATGACTTTGGTGTTCTCCTGCGGACCAATTCCATGACCCGCAGCATTGAGGAAGCCTTTCTGGCGGAAAATATCCCCTACCGGGTTTCCGGGGGAACCAGTTTCTTCCAGCGTAAGGAAATTAAGGACGTGCTCTCCTACCTCCGGGTCATCGCCAACACCAACGATGATGTGAACCTCCTGCGCATCATCAATACACCCCGGCGGGGCATAGGCAAAACGACCATAACCATGTTAAACGATCTGGCCCGGAAAAATCACTCCAACATCTGGGACTCCATGGGGAGGATCCGCTATACCCCGGATGTCCTCTTCCAGGAAGCCGCCAAAGGAAAAGTTGAGCTTGACGAATTTATGCAGCTCATCGAAACCTATAAGGAAGAATTGCTGGGAAAACGGGGGATCTCACAAAAAGTGCGGGCCCTGGTTGACAGCATTGATTACTGGTCGTACCTGGTGACCGAGTACAGTAAAAATGAAAAGGTCGCCAAGTGGAAATTCCTCAACATAGAAAGCCTAATCCAGTCCATGGAAACCTGGGAAAAGGACCCTGACAACTTTGACCCCAGCCTCTACGCCTACCTTAACCGGGTAAGCCTTATTACCCGGGACGACGGGGACGATGAGGCGGGCAAGGGAAAGGTGAACCTCATGACCATCCACGCTTCCAAGGGCCTGGAATTCCCGGTGGTCTTTATCGCAGGCGCCGAAGACGGGATCATCCCCCATGAACGCGCCATGGAAGACGGGGAAGGCAATTCCGAATTCAGCCCCCTGGAAGAGGAACGCCGCCTGTTCTACGTGGCCATCACCCGGGCCCGGGACAAACTCTTCATCACCAGCTGCCTGCACCGCCGCCGCCTGCAAAGCAGCACAGATTGTGTCCCCTCGCCTTTTCTGGCGGAAATCCCACCCCACCTGGTAGAATACCACGAGCCGGACAAACCTGTAGAAACCCCGGAAGAAGCCGAATCCTACTTCTCCCTCATTAAAAGCAAATTTATCTAATAGGAATTTCTAAAAACTGAAGTTTTTAGAAATTTACCGCTTAAAAAGCATTTGCTCAATGCAAATGCAAGGGCTCTCAAAAACTAACCGAGTTTTTGAGAGCCCCCTAGTCCCAACCACCATCCCCGCTCATCCCGTCAAAGGAAGCGGCGTTTATCTCCGGGGAATTTCCCAACAGTTCTATCCGCGCCTTCACAAACTCGAACCGGTCCTGGTTCAGCACAGTACGGCAGTATTTGGTACCCGGCAGTATATATACAGGATAACGGCCCCGGTTGACAAATTTTCTTCCCTCTCCCTGGACAAACCAGTAAACCAGGGAGATCTGATCCATATCCAGTTCAATAGCATTAATGCCCCGTCTGCCTATGGCGCTGCCTGAATTAAAGAGGCAGGGCACAGGCAATTCATCCCCGTAGAGACTCTGTCTCAGCCCGGACCGTTTTTCCGAGCGTTTCAGCTTCCCCAGCTCCAGGCGCAATGCCCGCACCTCTGAAGCAATACGCTCCCGGTCCTCCCCCCGTGAAGCAGGATAATCCCGGCAAAGCCGCTCAATTTCAAATTTGATAAATTCAAAACGTCCCAGGGATTCAAAGAGGGCCCGATGGGTGTGGCCGATGATGGATATACAGTTATTCTTCAGGGAAAAATCGTAGGCCTTTTTTTCCACAGAAAAACGCCGCAAGGGGCTGCGGGCGGAACTAATATTGCGGATCCCGAAGGGTTTGAGAAAATAGCGCAGCCCCAGGCGGATAAAGGTATTGTAATCCCTATAGACTTTGGAAGACTGGTGCCCGTGGTACACAAAAATGGGAAGAACCCCCGTATCAATGCGTATCGCATTAAACAGGGGATAGGGATACTCCCGCTCAAAGATAAGATCCTCATCGTGGTTCCCCAGGGCCTTGTAGAGCCTGCCCTCAGCGGCCAGTTTATCAAAGACCCGGTACAAGCCGGGCCACTGTTTCTGTATGTCTCCCAGGGAAAAACGCTGCAGTTCCTCAATATCGCCATTTAAAATGACCTGCCATCCATCCTGATAGTAATACTGTTCCAGCAATTCTGTAAGGAGGGCCCCGTTCCTGGCAAGATCATCCCGGCGGCCCGCTCCCATATGAAAATCGCTGATCACCAGGGCCTTGCCTCCCTGTGAAATATCCAGGGACGCCACGGAGTTAAACCGGGGGTTGATTATCTCGGAGAAAAAAGTACCCGCTCCAGCCATCACGCTTCTTCCGCTGGGCTTGTCTGACGTTTTTTATATTGAAGATAATCCCAGCGGGTAACGATCCCAACCAGTTTTTTATCCTCCACAATGGGAAGATGCCCGATATGGTGTTTGTAAAAAATCCGCTCAATTTCCCGCATAGTAACGTTACTGTCCGCAGTCGCCGCAGGTTTGGACATATAGGCCCGCACCGGGGCATTCATCACAGCAGCCTTGCGCCCCTTCATAATATCCCTGAGGCTGATAAACCCCGACACCTCATCTTCGGCATTCAGTACCGGAGCGCCGGTAAGGTCCGTCTTTTCAAAAAAGATAGACGCCTCCATGAGGCTCATATCCTCTTTCAGGGCCTGAACATTTTTGGTCATAACATCCGCTGCCCTGGTTGCCGGCGTCAGGGATTGTTCCAGGTAGCTGATAAATTCCTCGTAAAAAGCCGGCCCCTCCCTCCCGCTGATCTTCGCCGAAGCCGCCAACTGATGCCCCCCGCCGCCATACACATGGAGCAGTTCGTGAAGGTCTATCTTCAGTTTTTGGCTGCGGGCAATGAGGAGTATGGTTTTGCTTTTTGGAATAGAAAAAACCGCAAAACAGGCATCCGGGTTATGGATGTCCATGACCTTTTCAACCACCGCCGCCAGGCCGGGGGTATTTTCACTCAGCTCAAGGTACCCCAAAAGGATCTCGTGCCCCTGAATGGTTTGGGTCTTCATAGCCTGGAGGATCTGGTTAAGGATCTGGATTTGCTCATCCTCCCTGATAGTCTCCAGAAAGGACTTAACCAGTTTTAAAGAAGCCCCCATATCCATAAGCCAGGCGGAAACCTCAAAATCCACCCTGCCGACATTTTCAAAGATGAGCCGCCCCGTATCGGCATAGATCCCCGTCAGGGCAATGGTCGCCTCCTCGGGCAGGAGCCGTATCCCCCGTTCCATGGCCATTTTCCCCAACAATGAGGTATTCGCCCCAAATTTCCCCCCCTCAAGGACGGCGCCCAGGATATTGCACTGTTCAGTATGGTGGTGATCATAGATCCGTATCTGGGGCTCCGAATTCCGTATACAGGCAAAATATTCGCTCACCCGCTCCGCTTTACAGGTATCCACTATGATGATATTTTCAATGGTTTCCCCCTTGATATCCTTAGGGGTCAAAAAGTCAAAATATTGGGTATAGAAGGTATACAGGTTCTGGGCCGCCGGATGGATCAGGCCACTCCGCACCAGCCTGAAATCGGGAAACAGTTTTTTTATAAGAATTAGGGATCCCAGGCAATCTAAGTCCATGTTGGTATGGCCAAAGGCTATGTTCATTATATATCCTTCAGGGCTTACGTTTTTCTTATCATCCGATCACTTTCAGATAAGTAAGCATATCATCTGCGGCCCTCTATTACAAGAAATTACAATGCAAATTTCATTATTCTGATGATTTGAGGTTTTTCCGAAACCTGATTGATATCATACCCATATACGAATAATATGAATGTATGAAAAAAAATACGGAAATCGGTAAATCCCTGGGGGAACAGGTCTCAGAAGATCTGATTCGGTATATCATCGATAACAATCTTCCCAGAGGGGCAAAACTCCCCAATGAATTAGAATTAACCCGCCTCCTGGGGGTCGGCCGCAGTACCATCCGTGAAGCGGTCCGGTCTCTGGTGAGCCGCAATGTACTGGAGGTACGCCAGGGGGCGGGCACCTTTGTGGCGGAGCACCGGCTTGGGGTGCCCGATGATCCCCTGGGCTTTACCTTTATCCGGGACAAAGAAAAGCTCACCATGGACCTTGTGGAGGTGCGCCTGTCCATAGAACCCCGCATTGCCGCCATGGCTGCCCGGGCTGCATCCGACGAAGACATCAGGGAGCTTAAAGCCCTGGCCCGGGAAGTGGAGGATCTGATCCATGCCGGAGAGGATCATAGTCATAAGGATGTTGAATTCCATACCCGGATCGCCCAGAGCAGCCGGAATCTGGTGGTGCCTAACCTTATGCCAATCATTCAGCAGTCTATTATCCTGTTCGTTAATACCACCCACCGGGTATTGGTAAAGGAAACCATCGACACCCACCGGCTCATTGTAGACGCCATTGAGGAACACGATTCCATCGGCGCATCGGATGCCATGACCCTGCACATTATTCACAACCGGAATTATCTAAAAACACTTTTTCGGGAATAAGTCCCTGTAAATCATCAGATGATTTTTTGGCTTCATCCAGGATGCAAGGTTATTTCTGCAGTTTTTTCCCGTATTTACCCTATATTTTACTTGACTGATTTAATATTTGCCTTTATCATTACAAAATACATCTGATGATTTTAACTGCCCAGCGCAGTCAATGAAAAGCGAATATATGAAATATGGAATACAAGGAGTAATAAAATGCTGGTAACCCGTTGTCCGGAAAACCCGATTGTAACGCCCGGGATATATCCCTGGCGCCAATCAAATGTGTTTAATCCTGCTGTTATTTTTGAGGACGGCGCCTTCTATATGATTGAACGCGCAGCCGGCGGCTTGCGGCCCTTCCACTGCTTTTTTGGCCTGCTCAAAAGCACCGACGGTGTGCATTTTACCCATGTGCAGGACACACCAATTGTTACACCCGCAGATTTAGGATGCCCCTTTGGCTCAATACAGGACCCCCGGATCGTTAAAATCGACGGTATCTTTTACCTCACCTATGCCCTACGCCCCTCCTCCTATGGGTATGCCCCTACGGGAGTTGGAAAACCGGATGAAATCCGTTATACCTTCCCCGGCGAGCATGGCAAACCGGAAAGCTGTATGACCCGCAGCGGTATTATGCAGAGTACCGACCTTATTCATTGGAAACAGGTATGCTATACAACGCCGAAGGAAATCAACGACCGGGACAATATTCTGTTCCCGGAAAAGATCAACGGCCGTTTTGCGCTCCTCCGCCGGCCAGAAGAGTACATTGGCCCCCAATACGGGGTCGATAAAGCCGGTATCTGGATCTGCTACTCCGATGATCTGCTTAGCTGGACTGAGCCGGAACTGATCGCTGCAGCCCAGGAAGATTGGGAATACAAGAAAATAGGCGGCTCTACGCCCCCACTAAAGACCGAACTGGGATGGCTTACCCTGTACCACGGGGTTGATGCGGACAATGTATACCGGTGCGGAGTTATGCTGCTGGATCTGAAAAACCCGGCTAAGGTAATTGCCCGGGCTAAAAATTTTATACTTGAACCCCAGGAATACTACGAAAAATTCGGGCTCTATATACCAAACGTGGTGTTCCCCACAGGGGCAGTGCTCAAGGACGGCCTTGTGTATATTTATTACGGCGTTACCGACACAGCCATTTGCCTGGCCACAGTGCCGCTTAAGGATCTGCTTGATTTTGTACGCAAGTAATAGTAGTGGATTCTATTTTTTCAAAGGAGCAATAAAGTGAAGCGGATTGATTTTCCAAAAGATTTTCTATGGGGAACCGCAACAGCCTCTTTTCAGGTTGAAGGCAGCCCGGATGGTGACGGCAGGGGAAAAAGTATCTGGGATACCTTTTGTGAAACCCCCGGAAAGGTAGAAAATGGCGATACAGGAAAAGTCGCCTGTGATCATTACAATCGCTACAAAGAAGATGTGGCTCTCATGTCGGAGCTTGGGGTCAATGCTTACCGCTTTTCCATCTCATGGCCCCGGCTTTTACCGGATGGTGCGGGACAGATCAACCAGAAGGGCATTGATTTTTACAATAAGCTGATTGATTCTCTGCTGGAAAAAAATATTACCCCCGCAGCTACCCTTTACCACTGGGATTTACCCCAGGCCCTGTTCGATAAAGGCGGGTGGGTCAACCGTGATACTGTGGAACGTTTCCGCGATTATGCTGAATTGGCCTATAGCCATTACGGTGACCGTGTTAAAAACTGGTTCACCCATAATGAGCCTTGGGTTACCGCTTTTGTAGGAAACCTGCAAGGACGCCATGCTCCCGGTTATAAAGACTTAAAAACCGCAGTGGCGGTGAGTTTTCACATGGTCTTGTCCCACGCCATGGCGGTTGAAGCTTACAGAAAGAGTCCCGGCGGAAAAGACGGAAAAATCGGTATTGTCCTGAACCTGTACCCTGCTGTTCCCGCTTCCGACAGTACTGAGGATAAAAATGCCGCCGAACTTTGCGACGCATATCAAAACCGCTGGTTTTTAGACCCCCTCTACAAAGGAAGCTATCCTGAACCGCTTCGCAGTATTTTTGAAAAAGCCGGAGCGCCTATTCCTGAAAAATCCGGGGATTTATCCTTTATTTCCGGACAGAAAACCGACTTTTTAGGGCTTAACTATTACCTTAGAAAGGTGGTACGCGCCGCTACGGATTCTGAAAAATTGGAAGCTAAGACCCCCCACCCCACGCTGCCCTATGTTGAAATTATTCCCCAGGGTGCACAGGTGACAGCCATGCCCTGGGAAGTGCACCCCGAAAGTTTATACGATGTGCTCAAACGGCTTGATGTTGATTATGGCAGCCCTAATATACTGGTAACCGAAAACGGGGCGGCATTTCAGGACGATAAACTTGCTGCGGGGGCAAATTACCTTATAGACGATGAAGACCGCCGGAGTTTCCTGGAGACCCATTTTGTTGCGGCCCTCAAGGCGATTAAAGCAGGTGTCAACCTGAAAGGCTTTTTTGTGTGGAGTATGATGGATAACTTTGAATGGGCCCGGGGATATTCCAAACGGTTTGGAATTTTTCACGTTGATTATGCCACTAAAAAACGGAGTTGGAAAAAGAGCGGGCGTTGGTATCAGTCTTTTTTAAAAAAAGATTAGCATATAGTAATTTGGAGGAAACATGAAAAACAGTGTAAAAGTGAGCGTTGTTTTTGTAGTAGCGGTTTTGGCGGTCCTTTCAGGCTGTCAGAAGAATCAGAATGCCGGTAATAACGGCAAGGTCCAGATCACGGTTTGGCATTCCTACGTAGGTTCAGACCAACGTGCACAATATATGGAAAACCGCATGGCCCAATTCCGTGTGGAAAATCCTGATGTGGTGATTGACGAACAAAAAATGCCCCGGGATCAATATCAAACACGGCTTAAGACTCAGGCCGCAGCCAACAGCCTTCCTGATGGCTTTATCCTTTGGCCGAACGCAATGACCATTGAATTTGCAAACGCCGGCTTGATTGCCCCCATCAATGATTACCTTGATCAGAACCCCGAATGGAGGGATGGGCTGGTTTCATCTGCCTTGGATCAGTTTAATGTTAATGGTAAAATCTATAGTGTTGCCCAGGGAATTTCTTTAACATCAATTTTCTTTTATAACAAAGCATTGTTTGATAAATACAATGTTAAAGTACCCACAACCTATCCCGAATTGAAAACTGCCGTTGATGTCTTTAAGAAAAATGGCATTATTCCAATAGCCCATGGTGATAAAAACCAATGGCCCACCCAGTCATCGGTGTTTAGCATTGTTGCAAACCGTTCAACCGGCTCTCAATGGCTTACGGACGCTTTGACAAAGCAAAATGGGGCTAAATTTACCGACAAGGTATTTACCGATGCCCTGGATATTATGAAGGATCTTGCTACATCCGGGGCGCTTAACAGCGATTGGAGTACCATTGATAACGTGCAGAGCCATGCCTATTTCTACCGTGAAGAAGCGGCGATGATGATTGAAGGTTCATGGCTGCTGCCGGAACTGGTTTCCCAGGCGCCTGAAAAGATAAAACCCTTCATTGAAATGTCCGTGTTTCCCGCCCTTCCCGGCGGAAAGGGTGATCCCTCCACAATTTCAGGAGTTGCCAGTACGGGTTTTGTTATAAACTCAAAGGCGTCTCCGGAACAAAAAGCAGTGCTTTTAAAACTTATCAAATTCCTGACCGACGATGCTTCTCAGAAAATTTTCATGGAGTATGATATTCCTGTATCGTCAGTCAATGTCACCCCGGATTTGAATAAAGTTACTCCGTTTTATGCAAAGTTAGTAACCCTCATCAAAGAGCATCCCCTGGTAACTGTTTATGACTCTGCCCTTAATTCTGAGCAGACAGAAATTGTCAACAATGGGCTGCAATCTGTCATGCTGGGAATTCAGACTCCCGCTGCCATTGCAGCTGAGCTGGACAAAACAGTTAAATAAGTTTTTGGTTAAAACCAAGGCGCCCGTATAAAGGGGCCTTGGTTTTAATTATCCCAATTGTCAGGGGGTATATATGACCACAATTTTAAGAAAAAATAATAAATTTATTATTGCGGGGCTTGCTCCCGCATTATTGCTTTATACTGTTTTTGTATTATATCCGATAATCCGTTCATTTTTTTATGGATTTTATAATTGGAACGGACTTTCAGCGCCCAGATTCATCGGCATTGAAAATTTTATCACAATTTTGACTGACCCTATATTCTGGCTATCTTTTAAAAACAATATCCTTGTGGTAGTTATTTCTGTTTTAGGCCAAATACCATTTGGCATTCTTGCCGCAGTTGCATTGAGCGGCAAACTAAAAGGGGCGCCATTCTTCCGTACCGCCTTTTTTATCCCTATGATTCTTTCAACCGTTGTTGTCGGTTTGCTGTGGTCTACTATTTTAAACCCCCAAGTGGGAATTCTTAAAAATTTTCTGTTGATGCTGGGTTTTTCAAAGGCCCCTAATCTGCTGGGTACCCCTGGCATAGCTATTTATACCCTCTGTGGGGTTATTTTTTGGCAATTTGTCGGCTTATATATGATTATTTTCCTTGCGGCACTGCAAAATATCCCTCCCGACATTATAGAAGCAGCGGATATTGACGGCGCCAGCGAGGTCACCAAGTTTTTCAGAATCCGGCTCCCCTTATTGTGGGGCACCATTGCCTCCGCCGTGGTTCTTTGTATTTCCGGCAGTATGCGTACATTTGATCTTATCTATGTTATGACAGGTGGCGGCCCGGCACACTCCACAGAAGTGATGGCAACCTATATGTTTAATAAAACCTTTGCCACCTATCAATACGGATATGGAAGCGCCGTATCCCTGGTTATTGCGGTGTTCAGTTTTGTATTTATTTCTGCCAGCCGCGTATTGCTATTAAAGCAAGCTGAGAAAGGAGAATAAAAATGAAGATTAGCCTATCCGCTTTTATTAAACGCCTGATTACTAATATTTTCCGTTATATCCTGCTTATCGCACTTGCCTTTATTACGATTTTTCCCTTGATCTGGATGGTATACAGTTCCTTCAAAACCAACCAACAGTTCACCCTTTCCGCTCTTTCTCTTCCATCAGAACTGCATCTTGAAAACTATGTGAATGCCTGGAAAACCGCAAATATCGGAACCTATTTTTTTAACAGCGTTTTTGTATGTGTTTTTTCGATTATTCTTACCGTAGTTGTGGGTGCATTAGGGGCGTTTGTTCTTGCTAAATTCACCTTTCCCGGGCAAAAGATTGTATCATCATTATTTGTGATTGGGATGTTAATACCCCTACAGGCTGTACTTGTACCGCTTTTTTCCCTGATGAAAAATATCCATCTGCTTGATACCCCATGGTCTCTTATTTTGGTTTATACAGCCTTTGGCCTTCCTATAACGATATTCCTGATGGAAAGTTTTATTTCGTCCTTCCCTGATTCCATCCTGGAAGCGGCGATTATT
Organism: Treponema primitia ZAS-2; assembly: GCF_000214375.1. Lineage (NCBI taxonomy): Bacteria > Pseudomonadati > Spirochaetota > Spirochaetia > Treponematales > Treponemataceae > Treponema > Treponema primitia. The sequence continues at coordinate 2,679,242 of NC_015578.1, forward strand.
GACGGCGCCACAATGCTGCGCATCTTTTTCACGGTAATACTTCCCATGACCCGCCCGGTTATCGCTACTGTGGCCATCCTTAACTTCTTGAACAATTGGAAAGAATTCAGCTTTGCCCTGGTATTTATAAACTCGGAAAGTAAAAAAACACTGCCCCTGGGATTGTATAACTTCCTGGGCGCCTATACTGCCGATTATGTAGGGCTTATGGCTGCCCTGGTTATCGCTACCTTACCGGTATTCATTACATATCTGTTATTGCAGGAACAAATTATCAATGGCATGACGGCTGGCGCCGTAAAAGGATGATCTATGAAAACTATTAACTTGGGAAATTCCGGCTTTATAACACCGGCAATTGCAGTTGGCTGTATGCGGATTAATAAAATTGAAAAAAAAGAAGCCGAGTCTTTTATAAAGACCGCTCTTGATTTGGGTGCCAATTTTTTTGACCATGCGGATCGCTACGGCAATGGTGCCTGTGAATCGATTTTTGCGGATGCCATAGGCATGAGCTCTTCGGTTCGCGAAAATATTCTACTTCAGTCAAAATGCGGTATCCGGCAGGGTTATTTTGATTTTTCAAAGGAACACATTCTTAAATCCGTGGACGAAAGCCTGAAAAAACTTAAAACAAGCTACCTTGATGTGCTGCTCCTGCACAGGCCGGATGCACTTATGGAATGCGAAGAGGTGGCCGAAGCGTTTAGCGAGCTCCACACAAAAGGAAAGGTGCGGCATTTCGGCGTGTCAAACCAGAATCCCTCACAGATCCAGCTCCTGCAAAAATTTGTAAAACAGCCCCTCATTATTAATCAGCTCCAATTAAGCATTACCAATGCTACGATGATTTCGGAAGGCCTTCATGTAAATATGAATGACGATGCAGCGGTAAACCGGAACGGCGGAGTATTGGATTTCTGCCGCTTGCATGATATTACCATACAGGCCTGGTCGCCCTTTCAATATGGCACCTTTGAGGGAGTGTTTTTAGGCAATGAAAAATTTCCCACCCTTAACGCAGAAATTGACAAACTTGCCGAAAAATACGGTGTATCAAACACCAGCATTGCCTTAGCCTGGATATTTCGCCATCCGGCGAAAATTCAGCCCATCACCGGTACGATGAACAGCGGACGCCTGCGGGACTGTATCGCCGGGTCAGAGATAACGCTTACCCGGGAAGAATGGTATGGCATCTACAAAGCGGCAGGAAATACGTTGCCCTGATGATTTTGGAGTAGCAGATATGTTGAACAGCCAGAAAATACGGGCCCTTGCCCCCGAAATGGACCCCCTGCGTTTAGGAATGGGATGGACAGCGGAGGACCTTGAAAAGCCGCAAATCATCGTAGAAAGTACCTTCGGGGACAGCCATCCCGGCAGCGCCCATCTCTTTGAACTGGTTGAAGAAGCCAGCCGGTCGGTTTCCGCGTCCGGGGGCAAGGCCGCCCGCTATTTTGCCACAGATATCTGTGACGGCATGGCCCAAGGGCATGACGGGATCAACTATTCCCTGGCCAGCCGGTCCATTATAGCGGACATGATAGAAATCCATGCCAATGCTACTAGCTTTGACGCCGGTGTCTTTATCGCCAGTTGCGACAAGGGTATGCCCGCTCACCTGATGGCCATAGGCCGCATTAATATTCCCAGCATCGTTATTACCGGTGGGGTTATGGACGCCGGCCCTGAGCTTTTGACCCTGGAACAGATAGGGAAGTACAGCGCCATGGAAAAACGGGGGGAAATAAGCAGCGAACAGCTTAACTATTATAAACACCACGCCTGTCCTTCCTGCGGGGCCTGCAGCTTCATGGGCACCGCTTCTACCATGCAGGTTATGGCGGAAGCCCTGGGCTTAATGCTCCCGGGAACCGCCCTGATGCCCGCCACCAGTGCTGATCTGAAGGAAGCGGCGCACCGGGCCGGCGCCCAGGCAGTAAAGCTGGCGGAGATGGGGCTTAAAGCCCGGGATATAGTTACCATGAAAAGTTTTGAAAACGCCATTCTGGTTCATGCAGCTATTTCCGGAAGCACCAATAGCCTCCTGCACATCCCCGCCATTGCCCATGAATTCGCCCTGAATGTGGACGGGGACCTCTTTGACCGCCTGCACCGGGACGCCCATTATCTTCTGGATATACGCCCAACCGGACGCTGGCCTGCGCAATTTTTCTACTACGCTGGTGGGGTTCCTGCAATCATGGAAGAAATAAAGGAGCACCTTCACTTGGATGTCCTTACGGTAACCGGCAAAACCTTGGGTGAAAACCTTGAGGATATTAAGAAAGAAGGTTTTTTTGAAAAATGCGAAACCTACCTTGTCCCCTGGAATATAAAACGGACCGATATCATACGGCCCTATGACAAAGCCATTGATACCAATGGGGCCATAGGGATACTGAAGGGAAACCTTGCCCCAGGCGGCGCGGTGGTAAAACATTCCGCAGTTCCCAAAGAGATGTTCACCGCCCTGCTCCACGCCCGCCCCTTTGACAGCGAAGAAGAAGCCCTGGCCGCAGTATTGGCCCATGACATAAAGCCCGGGGATGCGGTATTTATCCGCTACGAAGGCCCCAAAGGCAGCGGAATGCCCGAAATGTTTTACACCACTGAGGCTATAAGCTCCGACGCAGAATTGGGCAAGACCATTGCCCTGATCACCGATGGCCGTTTTTCCGGGGCCAGCAAAGGTCCTGCTATCGGCCATGTCTCCCCCGAAGCAGCCGAGGGCGGGCCAATTGCCCTGGTGGAAGAAGGGGACCTGATTCAGATCGATATCCCAAACCGCATTCTGGCAATTGTGGGGATCAAGGGAGAGCGGAAGACCCCAGAAGAAATAGATGCAGTGCTGAGGGAACGGAAAACCCGATGGCACCCGCACTCCCCACGGTATTCCGGCGGGGTATTGAAATTATTTTCTGAACGCGCGGTGGAGCCCATGAAGGGCGGATATATGGAATAACAAGTGCCGACAGGATAACTATCTCCTGGGATGAGGATGGAGCTGCCCTGGTTATTGAATCAGCTTAGGGTTTCAGAGATCCTTCCCGTTAGACCGAATTATATCCCGGTACCAGTATGCAGAATCCTTGAGTATCCGTTCCTGGGTTTCAAAATCGCAGTATACCATGCCGAAACGATCGGTATAACCTTTTGCCCATTCAAAGTTATCCGTAACGCACCAATGGAAGTAACCCCGTATATCAACGCCATCCTCACTAGCCCTGCGCAGTTCTCTGAGGTAGCGGCGGAGAAAGTCGATGCGGGCCGGATCGTGGACCTTACCGTCCACAGAAACCGTGTCCTGGCAGGAAAGACCGTTTTCGGTGATGTAGAGGGGCATTCCGTACCGTTCCTGTAGGAATTTCGGGCCCCAGTACAGGGCTTCGGGGGTGACCGGCCACTTGGCTGCTGTAAAGGCATATCCGGTTTTTCGCTTGGGGTACTCATAGCCGCCCTTTCCATCGGAGCGCACCGGGGAGCCGTTATAAATATTCTGGCCCAGAAAATCTAATTTTTCACTGATGATCTTCATATCGTCCTGCCCTATGGGGGGCATGTACTGTCCGTACTTTTTCAGAAGCTCCTCCGGGTAGCGGCCCAGAAAAATCGGATCACTCCACACCGATACTGACCAGAAAGGCCGTTCCTCCACAGCGAAGTAAGCTTTCCGCGCCGCCTCCCTATCCGCAGCGCTATCCGTGGCGGGATAGTGGGCGCTTCCCGTAGGGGCGTAGCCAATCTGCGTTTTGGGAGCAATACTGCGCAAAGCCTGAACCGCAAGGCCGTGCCCCAAAAGGGCATGGTGCAGCATGTGCAGGGTATCCCAGATGGGAAAGTGTATCCCCGGGGCATGTTCGGTGTTATCGTAAGAAAGGCCGATAAAACACTGGGGCTCATTGTAGGTGAAGATATAGGGAAGCCGATCCCCCAGCCGTTTTGCTACCACCGAAACATAATCGGCAAACCATTTGGGACTGTCAGGGTTGAGCCAGCCGCCCCTGCGAAAAAGGGCATAGGGATAATCCCAATGGAAGAGCGTAGCATAGGGGGTGATATCCGCCGCAGCAAGACTGTCCAGGAGGCGGTCATAAAAATCAAGCCCCTTTTCATTAAGCTTCCCGTCTCCCCCGGGTATGATCCGGGGCCAGGCAATGGAGAACCGGTAAGCTTTGTAATCTATCTCTTTCATAAGATTTACATCTTTCTGATAAAGATGATAGTGATCGCAGGCGGTATCCCCGCTGGATCCGTCAAGAATGCGGCCCGGCTCCCTGCAAAACATATCCCATACCGAAGGGCCGCGCCCGTCTTCAGCGGCGGCCCCCTCTACCTGATACGAGGCGGACGCGCCGCCCCACACAAAATCATCCCGAAATCCCATATATCCTTCCTTACCGTTCAGTACGTGTCGCCCACACTGAGAATTTCCACCTTGCCCTTGAGGGTTTCCGCAGTATAACTATCCTTCAGATCCGATTTTAGAACCAGAATCTCCCGCCCTTCACTATTTACAATATCGAAGTAGTTATCCTGAAAGACCACATCCTCACCCGAAATTTTAAGCTGCACAAACCGGCAGAAAGTATCGGCCTTTAACCTTATAACAAAGGCATCCCCGGTTTCGATCAGGTCCAGGGTATACCGGGGCCGCTTGAAAGAAAAAGCTTTGGGAGCAGCAAAAAAGGCGGTCTGCCGGGAAACAACCCTGCGATCAATCAGTAATTCTGCTTCAACAAAAACACTCCGCTCCAGCTCCGCCGTATTGACCAGTTCCGCATAGTCCCTGGCAAACACCTCAGCGGCGCTGAGGGCAGGAATCCCAACCTGTACTTCGTCGGATGCCAAAGCCCGGAAATCCCGATCCCGCAGGGTAAGCCGCACCAGGCCGTTTACAGCCTCCGGGGTTTCGTTGTGGGTAAAGAGGCGTATATTTTTCACTTCGTTAAAGATACTCACCATCAGGGGGGCAAAAAAACGCCGCGCGCCATAATGAAGGGCTTTCCAGCGGCCGTAATAATCAATACTGGCCCAGGAGATCACCGGCCAGCAATCGTTGAGCTGCCAGTAGATAGCGCCCATGCAGCGGCCCCGGTAACGCCGCCAATGTTCCACCCCGTACTGGATACTTTCCATCTGTAATATCTGGGAAATATACACCAGGGAAGCAAAGTCCTTAGGATACCGGTAGGTCTCGGAGATATAGTAAAGAATTTTGCCATTACCACTGGGGCATTTTTGGTGGGCTTCCATTACCGGAGAAAAGAGGTTGTGGTCTTCGGGGGCAGAAAAAGAAGCGATAGTATCCAGCTCGGGAAGGGCCTCAAAACCGAATTCCGAACAGTACCGGAAGTAATGCTTGCGGTACTCGGCAAAGGACTTAAGGCCGTGCCATACTTCCCAGTAGTGCACATCACCCCGGTCATCGGCATTGGGTTCATCAAAGCTGCCCCCCGAAGAGGGAGAAGCCAGCCAGTAGAATGTGTTTGGGTCCGTCTCCCGGGCCAATTGAGGCAGCAGTACTTCAAACAATTTGATGTAATCCGCCTTAACTGCCTTGGGATGATCCCTTACCGTTTCCCAGTCAACCCAGGCTACTTCCATTTCGTTATTACCGCACCAGAGGCCCAGGGAGGCATGGTGACGGATACGCCTGATATTCTGCCGTACCTCTTCCGCTACATTGGCGGTAAAATCTTCGGTGAACACATAAATATTACATGCAAACATCAGATCCTGCCAGACCACAAGGCCCAGCTCATCGCAAAGATCATAGAAAAAATCATCCGGATAGTATCCGCCGCCCCACACACGGATAGTGTTGAAATTCGCCTTAACGCAGTCTTCCAGAAGCTTTCGGGTACGGTCCGCATTTACCCGCGGAATAATACTGTCTTCGGGGATATAGTCTGCCCCCATGGAGAAGACCTTTAGCCCATTCACCATAAGGGCAAATTCTCTGCCCCACTGGTCCGCTTCGGTACTGATAGTCATGGTCCGCAATCCTATTTTGCAGCGGTATATATCAAGAGGGGAACCAGGGTCTTCCGATCCGGGGCTTAAGAGTTCCAGTTCCACCCCATAGAGGGGATGGGCGCCCAAACCGTTGGGCCACCAAAGCTGAGGATTTTCTATGGTAATGCTAAAAGTGTTTTCATCAAGATCAAGATCCACCTGCTGCTCTATCAGCGATCCTGAGGGCGGACTTATCCTAATCCTTCCGCAGAGGCGGCGATCTTCCGCCCAGAAATGCCGGCGATCCGGGGTATCGATCCGTACCTTAAGCCGAAGATCGACCCTTCCCTTCTCATGTTTCTGGGTAATGTACACATCACCAATCCGCGCAGTACCGGAGGCTTCCAAAAAAATACTCCGCCAGATTCCGACGTCCGGCAGCTGGGGACCCCAGTCCCAGCCAAACTGGCTGTGGGCTTTACGGAGATATCCCGAACCGGCCATATTCCCAAGATTAACATAGGTAATATTCCCGTTTTCAAACGCCTGCCTGATAAAAGCATTGGGAGAATGAAAACGGATCATAATTTCGTTTTCCCCTTTTTTAAGCAGAGACTTTACGCCGAAACGCCAGGCACGGTGCATATTGTTCACCGAAGCTATTTTCTGCCCATTCAGGATTATATCCCCCAGGGTGTCCAGGCCGAGGCATACCAGATCCACCGTATCTTCCGCAAGCAATTCTTCAGCAACCGTAAAACTACGGCGATATTCAAATTCCTTCTCAAATAGAGAAGTTATGTTTTTTTCGTTCTCCCCATAATAGGGATCCGGCAGCAATCCTGCCTTAGTATACGCCTCCAGCACACTCCCGGGGATCATGACAGAAAGTTCTTTATCTGTCCCCGCCTCCCGTAAATGCCATTCGCCATCCAATAAATATTTTTGCACAAGCTATCCTTTTACCGCACCTGCCGCGACACCCTTGGTTATCTGTCTACGGAAGATAAGATAGAACAGGAGCATGGGGATCAAGCCGATAACCAGAGCGGAAAACTGCTTGCCGTAATCCGAAGCCAGGGCGCCGGAGAAACGCCCAACCCCCACAGGAATTGATTTAATAGTATCGCTGGCAGCAAGGATATTGATCAGCATAAATTCGTTCCAGGTTCCGGTAAAGGTCAGAATCCCCACGGTCATTGCCACCGGGGCAGACATGGGAAAAATGATAAAGAAAAAAGTTTTGAGATACCCGGTACCGTCCAGCCGAGCCGATTCAATAAGCGCTTCTGGAATATGGCGGATATACTCAGTACTCAGGTATACCCCCATGGGAAGACCTATGCCGATATAGGGAATAAGTATTCCCAGCCTGGTATCGTAGAGATGCACCGTATTTACCATAAGGAAGAGGGGCACCATAATAGACTGGAGGGTGATAAGGATACCAACGATAAACATTCCGTGGAGCAATGGAGTTGCCTTGTTTTTGATTTTTGCAAAGGCAAAACCCGCCATAAACCCAAAAACAACTACCCCCATAACAGTAACGATGGTATAAAATAAACTGTTTAGCAACAACATGCCGAATTTACCAAGCTTCCAGGCATAGGGGTAATTACCAGGAAACCACAACTTGGGAAGGGCAAGCTTACTGGTAGTAAGATATTCCTGAGTGGTCTTAAAGGATTGTATTACCAGCCACAGAATGGGATATATCGCCAACACGGTAAAAATAAACATTACCAGATAGATCAAAATCTTGACGCCCCAGGGGCTTTTTCGTACATCCATGACCTACTCCTTTCCGCCGAAGCGTTTTTCCATACCCTGGGTAAGGCCTATCAGAATAAAACTGATAATCACCATTACTGTTGAGATGGCATTTGCCAGAGGATAATTCGGTGCGCCCACAAAAGCTTTACTGTACATATAGAGGGAAAGCACACTGGTTTGCTTTGCCGGCCCACCGCCGGTCATAACAAACAAAAGATCAAAGGATTTCAGGGAACCGGAAATCGCCAGGATAGCGCAGGTAACAATAACCCCTGAAAGAGCCGGCAGCAGGATATACCACAGAGTCTGGGCTTCGCTGGCGCCGTCGATCTTGGCCGCCTCAATGACGGATGTATCAATCCGCTGCAGGTTTGCCAGGAAGATGATCACATACATTCCGGTATACATCCAAAGCATCACCACCAACACGGGAATCATGGGGTGATTACTCAGGGTGAATTCCGCTGCAGGGTTTAGCTTTCTCAGAAGTTCCATGTATACGCTGTCCTGGTTCAGATAAAAGCTCTTAAACAAAATACCGATGATAACCGGAGAAATAACATTGGGCAGGTAAATCATGGTTTGAAAAAAATCAACACCCTTTACCAGGCGGCGGGATAAAATATAAGCCAGGCCAAAACCCAGGGGAATCTGCCCGAACACGGATATGAGCACAATAAAAAGATTATTCTTCAGGGCAAGGTAAAAATCAGGGTCCTGAAATATTCTGAGGTAACTGGAAAATCCCGTAAAGACAAGCTTGGGGTTGCCGAAGATCTTACCGCCATTATAGTTGGTCAGGCTTAACCCTATGGAAAATATGGTCGGAAAGGCCATAACAGAAAAATATATTAGCGCTGCAGGCACAACCAGAATAAGATAAGCCTTCCACTGTTCTCTTTTGGCGCTTATTTTGTACATCAGCTTTCTCCTTACAAAAAGAGGCTGTTCGTACTCTGCCGCAGACCTGCGGCGAAAACACGGACAGCCCCTCCTCTTCGATCTATGCAACCCTCGCTATTGGCTTGCCTTCCAGGTATCAAAGGCCCGCTGAGCTGCCTCGGCAACCTGCCGGGGTGTCCTGGTTCCCGCACCGATCTGCTGTAAGCCATCGTTGATAGGAGTATAGACATCGCTGTGGAAAGCGCCGTCAATAACCACCGTACCGGTGGTATACTGGGTACCCAGAGCGCCGCCGCCCTTCTGCATGGGTTCCAGGGCGAGGGATCCGGTATCAATGTCCGTCCGGGTCGGGGTAACGGTACCGCCGGTCTCAAGAAGCCAGGACTGGACTTCTTTGCCCGAAAGCCACTTTATCAGCCGCCATGCCGCATCTTCCTTAGCAGAGCCCGCAGGAATATTGGCGTTCATGCCCCAGCCGGTGCCAAGGATGGTGGAGGTAGATTTATTAAGCTTTGCGCCGGAAATATCGGGGAATACGGTTATATCAATACTGTTCTGCCGCGCGGGGCTAATCAGGGCCTGCCCGGTGGATTTATCGGTGATAAAGGCGGCAATACGCCAGTCGCCATCGATAAGATAGGCGCCCTTGTTGGTGGAAAACTGCCCAATAACACTACCGTAGTCAGTAGTAAGGGTCGCCTTGGTAAGGACCCCGTCATCATACATGGTCTTGATAAACTCCAGGGCTGACACAAAATCACTGTCCGTGAATTTCGCCTGCCCCGAAAGTATCTTCTTTTCCCAGCCCTCGCCGCCGAAACGGCCCGCCACCAGGGAGAAGAAACAGGACTGCATAACCCAAGTATCCTGCTGGGCTATTAAAACAGTATCATAGCCCTTGGCCCGGAGCACAGGGACCTGTGCCTTGAGTTCCGCATAGGTCTTGGCCGGGCTAAGACCCGCATCCTTCAGAACTTCGTTATTGACATAGAAGGTATGGCTTGAGGTGATAGCCCGGGGAAGGATACCAATGTACCCTGCTCCCTGAGCAGTGGGATCAAGAGATGCCGGCACATAGATTGAGGCAAGCCCATCTCTCTGAATAAGGGGGGCCAGATCCTTCAATAAATGCTGGGTATGGAGGGTTGAGGACCTTCCCGATGGCCATGCATATACCACATCCGGCAGCTGTCCCGCCGCCGCATAGGCCTCGACCTTGTTATGGAAGGGTTCGTTAAACAGATCTTCCCGGATTAGTTTGATATCCGGATTCGCCTTCTCAAAGGCCTCCCATACCGTAGGGATCTCATCGGCAGCGCTGGCGGCGGTCATATCATAATAATTTAATACCCGTAGCTCAACCTGGCCCCCGTTTTGACTATCCTTTTTACCCGTACAGGCAACACAGAGTATTACCAATACCGAGGCAAAAGAAATTAATAAAAAACGTTTTAGATTTTTCACTCATCCTCCTAAAAAATAAGCATTTTATAAAAGTATATTCTGAATTTCTGTCTTGTCAATATACACTAATAATTCGATAATTATATTTACCTCTTTTAAATGAAACACTGTACGATAAGGGTAAGGAGCCTGGCATGCGATATGGACATTTTGACGAACAACATCGGGAATATGTGATTGATCGGGTGGATGTACCTGTCTCCTGGACCAATTATATCGGCCTGCGGGACCTCTGCGGTGTGTTTAACCATACCGCCGGGGGCTATCTTTTCTATAAAACCCCGGAATATCACCGGATTACCCGGTTCAGGCCCAATGGTGTGCCTATGGACCGCCCCGGCCACTATATTTATGTCCGGGATGACGATACTGGGGAATACTGGACCCTCTCCTGGCAGCCGGTGGGTAAAAAATTCGCCCTCCCCTTAGGAGATCCTTCAGGGGACCCCTCCGAGGCCCCTTCTACCGCCGCAGTACCCGGCCCTGACGAGGCGGTATACACCTGCCGGCACGGCCTCTCCTACAGCACCTACCAGTGCCAATACCAGGGTATCTCCGGGGAGCAGACCCTTTTTATTCCCCTGGACGACCCGGCTGAACTCTGGGATCTACGGCTAACCAACAATTCCCCCCGGAAACGGAAGCTCAGTATCTTCGGCTATGCGGAATTTTCCTTCCACCACATCGAATTTGATAACCAGAATTTTCAGATGAGCCTCTATTCATCGGGCTCTTCATACCAGGATGGAATCATCGAAGTAGAGCTCTTCTACGAGGACGGGGGGTTCCAGTTTTTCACCCTGGCTGATAATGCAGCAGGGTCCGATGAGGCAGACTCCTACGACTGTCTCCGGGACCGCTTCATTGGCCCCTACCGCAGCGAGTCAAATCCCCTGGCGGTGGAGCGGGGTTACTGTTCCGGTTCCAGCGAACTTGGGGGAAACCACTGCGGAGCCCTACAACGAAAGATCACCCTGGAACCGGGGGAAGCCTATCGGACGATTTTCATTTTGGGCGAAGGCAGCCGGAAGACAGGGGCAGCGATCCGGAAAAAATACCGGGACTTTAAGGCTGTGGACGCCGCCTTTGCCGCTATAGGAAAGTTCTGGACAGAAAAACTGGAAAAGCTCCAGGTTTCCACCCCCAATGCGGGGATGAACGCCATGCTCAATACCTGGAATCTCTACCAGGCGGAAATTAATGTTATGTTCTCCCGCTTCGCTTCCTTTATCGAAGTGGGCGGCCGTACCGGCCTTGGGTACCGGGACACCGCTCAGGATTCCATGTGCGTCCCCCACTCCAACCCGGAAAAATGCCGGGAGCGGATCATCCAACTCCTCCGGGGTTTGACTTCCCAAGGTTACGGCCTCCACCTTTTCAGGCCCGAATGGTTTGATGAACAGCCAAAGCCCGCTTTCAAGTCCCCCACGGTGGTACCGACCCCGGACAAGAATAGCATAGTCCACGGCCTAAAGGATGCCTGCGCCGATGATGCCCTCTGGCTCATACCCTCTATTACGGAATACATCAAGGAAACCGGGGACTTTGGCTTTACCGATGAAGTCTATACCTACGCCGACGGATCATCCGTGCCCAGCGGCGGGCCCGCAGATCCCGGGAGTGTGTATGAACACATGAAACGTATCCTTGACTTCTCTGCGAAACAGGTGGGGGAACATGGAATCTGCCTGGGCCTCCGGGCAGACTGGAACGACTGCCTTAACCTGGGAGGCGGCGAGAGCGCCATGGTTTCCTTCCTCCATCATTGGGCTCTCAGCAATTTTATTGATCTGGCCCAACGACTCGGTAGAAAAGCTGATGTGGAGAAATATTCCGCCATGAAGGAGCAGGTCAGGGCGGTATGCGAAAGGGAACTGTGGAACGGGTCCTGGTACACCCGGGGCATTACCGCCACAGGCAGAAAAATCGGCGTAAGCGAAAATACCGAAGGCCGGGTATTTATGGAGTCCAACACCTGGGCGGTCCTCTCGGGCGCCGCGGACCTCAAAAGGGGACAGGCAGCCATGGACGCAGTGGATCAGTATCTCTACACTCCCTACGGCCTCAAGCTCTGTGATCCAGCATATTCAGCGCCGGATGATGAAATTGGTTTTATAACCCGGGTTTATAAGGGAGTCAAGGAAAACGCCGCCATCTTCAGCCATCCCAATCCCTGGGCCTGGGCTGCGGAGGCAATCCTCGGCCGGGGGGATCGGGCCGTCAAATTTTACAACGCCCTCTGTCCCTATTTTCAGAATGACAAAATTGAAATCCGGGAAGCGGAACCCTACTCATATTGCCAATTTATCATGGGCCCGGATCACAGCGGCTATGGCCGGGCCCGGCACCCCTTCATGACCGGTTCTGCCGGCTGGAGCTACTTCGCCGCCACCCGGTACATTCTGGGCATACAGCCCGGTTTCGACACCCTGGCAATCGATCCCTGCATCCCCCCGGACTGGAAGGGCTTTACGGCCCACCGGATCTGGCGCAACGCAAGCTACGAAATTACCGTGGAGAACCCCCATGGGGTGAGCAAGGGCATAAAGGAATGCTGGCATAACGGAACCCTGCTGCCCGGAACAGGCGCAACTTGCAACGCCGACTTTAGTCGAACAGTTCCCCGCGCAGGAAGCGCAATGGCGATCCCCGTCCAGCCCCAGGGCAGCGTGAACCGCATACGGGCAGTAATGGGCTGAGGGCGGGGCCCAAAGAACCCGCTTTCGCGGGGGAAATGGCGCATATATCCGTTAACACGCTCATCGAATCGTGGACAATTTTATGATTATTTAGATACTGTCTATGTTTGAAAGAAGGGAGGCTGTCCTTTCGTTTGGGACAGCCCCCTTTTTTGGGATTAAGCCAAATGGCTATTTATTCAGCTTAATATTCCATTTTGTAAGTACCGCATCACGCATCAACTGGTCGATTTTTTCCATCTCGTTACGGCTTGCAACCGTGTCGCCGATTTCCAGGTATTGGTATCCTGCGTCCGCTTCGGGCCATACGGTCAGCCCCGGGCCGTTCGGATTACCGGTCTTAATAAAGTTCACCCAATAATTGCTCACGGTTTCCGCAAGCTCAAAGTCGTAAGCGGTCCAGGGACGTGCGGGGGGTACACCCTGCCTGAGGGTATCAAAGGCATACCACATTTCGCTTGAATGCCAGGCCCAAAAGTTCTTGACGTCACGAATGGTACCCGCTTCTTCGGGTCTGGAGGGGGTAAAGTGGCTGAATAAATAGCTGTAATAGGTTCCGGCGCTGGTTCCGTACACCTGTTTCATGTATGCGCCAAAGACCCTATTTACCATCAGACAGCGGCTGTAGGAACCGCCGATATTGACGTTGAGCCCATAGGTCGCAAAGGTCCGAAAGGTATCAGCCGCATTCGCATCGGTTACCTTTACCAGGTTTTGGAAGTCGTATTGGTCGTACAGGGGTCCAAGACCTTTTTTGTAGGCGTCGTAGAATTCGGCGGAGGTCATCTTTAGAGCATCAATCGCTTCGCCAAGATTGGTACCGGAAAGGATATTGATACCCTTCCATTCGCCCGCATCAACTGCATCGGCCATGATAGAATATTTGAGAGAATAGCCGTCATTTATCATATTCGTGGGAGTGTTGCTAACATAGTCGTCAGTATCCTTGCCCAGGAAAACCTTGAAGTCCATTGCGCGGAGCGATTCCAAGCTTGCATTCGTGTCGATACCGAGATGGGTAAGGTATTTCTGTCCGTCCGCTTCTCCCCCCGCCTGGTCCTTGAATACATCAAACCATTTTACACCGCTTTCAAGGATCATGTTTTTGATTCCATGCTGAGGCCCTGTGGCAAGTGGCGAACTGACAATCCCCGCAGCTTTGGTTGTACCGCCGGATTGACCGCCCAGGGTGATATTATTCGGGTCACCGCCAAAGGCCGCGATATTCGCTTTAACCCACGCCACGGCTTTGATCGTATCCATTAAGCCGTAGTTTCCGCTATGCCCCTGTTCTTTTGTCAACTGCGGCAGGGACATATAACCGAAAACGCCCAGACGCTGACCGACGGAGACCACTATAACGCCTTTTTTTGCCAGGGTATCACCATCAAATTCGGGTTCATAGGACCAGCCATGACGTAGGCCGCCCCCATGAAACCATATGTACACCGGGCGTTTTTCATTTGAGGATTTCGCACCGGTGGTGATATTCACATACAGGCAGTCCTCACTAACCGGCGGAAATTCTCCCCAATTATAGAAATCCGTCTTCCAGGGCTCGGAACCGGCACCCTGATCCGCATACTGTGGAGAAATTGCCGCATAGGTATCACAGGCTCGTACCCCAGTCCAGGGTTTGGGATCCTGCGGAGCCTGCCACCGCAAATCCCCTACAGGAGGCGCCGCATAGGGAACGCCCTTGAATATGGTTACATCAGGATACAAAGCGCTTACCACGCCGCTAACACTGCCATAGGCAGTCTTGACTATACCAATACCGGTTCCCGCCGCCGTTCCGGTATCACTCGGCTCTGAGTTGCCCTTGGCAAACGCAAAGGTACCCACCGCTACGAGAATTACACATGCGGTTAGCAATTTTTTCATCATTATACCATCCTCCTCTAGAATATATGTTACCATTTTCTCATCGTTTTTCAATTTCTGATACAGTAAAATATTTACTAAAAAGGGGAATAATCTATTCTGCGGGCATTATGTTCCCAAAAAGAGGAATATTTTGATATTCTTATTTTCCTCTAATATGGCTAGGGAATTACCTTTTAATCTCCCTATTCCGTCAGAGCCCCTACGGCGGCGCCGAAAAGGCTGGCCTGTTCCACCGGAAATATCACATAGGACCTGGGCTTTCCGGCATTCAGCATGACATGTGGGTACACACCCTGCGGGTGCTGCTACGGGGCGCCTACTTTCCCACGAAACATCATTCCAAAGCTGAGGGGTGGAAAAGTAGGCATGGGGTCTAAAATAAAAAAAAGCCTGGCAACGACCTACTTTCCCACCCCTCAGGGGGGCAGTATCATCGGCGTGAGAGGGCTTAACTTCCGTGTTCGAAATGGGAACGGGTGTAACACCTCCACTATAGTCACCAAGCAATTAATTACATCGCTATGCGGGAACAGGGTATGTGGACAAACACCCCTAGCGGGCTGTTTGCCGTGGAGTTTCCGGAACGGAAACTCCTTAAGGAAAACGCTGTAAGCGTTTTCCTCAGGAACAATAATATGGTCAAGCCTCACGGTAGATTAGTAGTGGTCGGCTGAACACGTTACCGTGCGTAGACCGCCACCCTATCAACCAGGTAGTCTTCCTGGTACCTTCAGGGGGGTTAAACCCCCAGGGAAAGTTAATCTTGAGGTGGGCTTCCCACTTAGATGCCTTCAGCGGTTATCCCTTCCGAACGTAGCTACTCTGCACGTGCCCTTGGCAGGACAACAGATACACCAGAGGTTCGTCCATTTCGGTCCTCTCGTACTAAAAACAGCTCCTCTCAACTTTCCAACGCCCATGGCAGATAGGGACCGAACTGTCTCGCGACGTTCTGAACCCAGCTCACGTACCGCTTTAATTGGCGAACAGCCAAACCCTTGGGACCTGCTTCAGCCCCAGGATGCGATGAGCCGACATCGAGGTGCCAAACCTTCCCGTCGATGTGAACTCTTGGGGAAGATCAGCCTGTTATCCCCGGAGTACCTTTTATCCGTTAAGTGACGGCGCTTCCACTCGCTACCGCCAGATCACTAAGACCTACTTTCGTACCTGCTCGACCTGTCAGTCTCGCAGTCAAGCCTCCTTGTGCCTTTACACTCATACCTTGATTTCCAACCAAGGCGAGGAGACCTTCGCGCACCTCCGTTACTCTTTGGGAGGCGACCGCCCCAGTCAAACTGCCCGCCTATCATTGTCCCTTCCCCAGATTCATGGGAAAGGTTAGAAACCTAATCCGACAAGGGTGGTATTTCACCGGTGACTCCACACAAGCTAACGCCCATGCTTCATAGTCTCCCACCTATCCTACACATGCCGCACCAAGTCCCCATGATAAGTTACAGTGAAGGTTCACGGGGTCTTTCCGTCTAACCACGGGTAACCGGCTTCTTTACCGGTACATAAATTTCACCGAGTCTCGCGTTGAGACAGCTCCCAGATCGTTACACCTTTCGTGCGGGTCGGAACTTACCCGACAAGGAATTTCGCTACCTTAGGACCGTTATAGTTACGGCCGCCGTTTACCGGGGCTTCAGTTCACAGCTTCGACTTGCGTCTAACCGCTCCCCTTAACCTTCCGGCACCGGGCAGGTGTCAGCCCCTATACGTCTCATTGCTGATTCGCAGAGGCCTGTGTTTTTGGTAAACAGTCGCCTGGGACTGCTTTGTGTCACCACCAACAACTTATTGCTAAACTGTCAATGGCCATACTTCTCCCGAAGTTACGTATGCATTTTGCCGAGTTCCTTAACGCGAGTTCTCTCGAGCGCCTTAGATTTCTCATCCCGCCTACCTGTGTCGGTTTACGGTACGGTCTTCCTCAGCCTAGCTTTAGGGATTATTTCTTGGCACCCTGATTACACCCGCTTCGCTCCCCCGTAGGTTCACTCGCTGTCATGGCTCATCTAAGATGGCGGATTTGCCTACCACCCTAATAACTTACCACTTCGACCGGGACAACCGTCGCCCGGCCGGGTTTCACCTCATGCGTCATCCCTTCAAAACTAAGGAAGGTACTGGAATCTGAACCAGTTTCCCATCGGCTACGACTTTCGTCCTCGTCTTAGGGGCCGACTTACCCTGGGCAGATGACCTTTACCCAGGAATCCTTAGGCTTTCGGCGGAGGGGGATCTCACCCCTCTTTTCGTATACTTATACCTGCATTCTCTCTTCCACCCCCTCCAGCACACTTCCCAGTGTACCTTCATCGGTCCGTGGAATGCTCCCCTACCGTCCAATAATTGCTTACTGAACCCGTAGCTTCGGTATACCGCTTAGCCCCGGTACATTATCTGCGCATCATGACTCGACCAGTGAGCTATTACGCACTCTTTTAAGG
The DNA here is from genome assembly GCF_000214375.1 of Treponema primitia ZAS-2. Classification (NCBI taxonomy): domain Bacteria; kingdom Pseudomonadati; phylum Spirochaetota; class Spirochaetia; order Treponematales; family Treponemataceae; genus Treponema; species Treponema primitia. The sequence goes on from NC_015578.1 coordinate 2,696,391, forward strand.
AATGGCTGCTTCTAAGCCAACCTCCTGGCTGTCTTCGCCATCACACATCATTTTACACTTAGCGGTATTTAGGGACCTTAGCTAACGGTCTGGGCTGTTTCCCTCTCGACTACGAACCTTGTCGCCCGCAGTCTCACTCCCATCCGTTGAATACTGACATTCGGAGTTTGATTGGGTTTGGTAGGCGGTGAAGCCCCCTAGTCCATCCAGTGCTCTACCTTCAGTATTTTTGGATGAGGCTGTCCCTCAAGGCATTTCGGGGAGAGCCAGCTATTTCCAAGTTTGTTTAGTCTTTCGCTCCGAGTCACGGGTCATCCCTGCCTTTTTTAACAGACTAGGGTTCGGTCCTCCACTCAGTTTTACCTGACTTTCAACCTGCCCGTAACTAGATCACTTGGCTTCGGGTCTACGACATACAACTCACTCGCCCTATTCAGACTCGGTTTCCCTCCGGCTCCGGCGTTCCATCGCCTTAACCTCGCTATATATCGTAACTCGCAGGCTCATTCTACAAAAGGCACGCCATCACCCCATTGCTGAGGCTCTGACCTGTTGTGGGTTTACGGTTTCAGGTTCTCTTTCACTCCCCTCACCGGGGTTCTTTTCACCTTTCCCTCACGGTACTTCTGCTCTATCGGTAGTCACGTAGTATTTAGCCTTGGATCGTGGTCGACCCGGATTCCGGCAAGGTTTCTCGTGCCTCGCCGTACTCAGGTACCGTCTCACGGAGGCTTCAGTATGTCGCGTACGGGGATTTCACCCTCTCTGTCCGGCTTTCCCAAAACCGTTCCGCTATACTGAAACTTGTCAACTCCGCCGCGTTTGAACGCGTCGACGGCCCTACAACCCCCGTCTAATGACGGGTTTAGGCTCTTCCGATTTCGCTCGCCGCTACTTTCGGAATCTCATATTGATTTCTATTCCCAGGGTACTTAGATGGTTCAGTTCCCCTAGTATCGCTTCCGGCGCCTATTGATTCAGCGCTCGGATAACAGGATCGCTCCTGCTGGGTTACCCCATTCGGCAGTCCTGGGCTCAATGGATGTGTGCTCCTCCCCCAGGCTTTTCGCAGCTTACCACGGCCTTCTTCGCCTCGTGACTCCAAGGCATTCACCGTAAACCCTAATTTCGCTTGACCATATTATTGTTCCCGGGAACATATGCTTCCGCATATGTTCCTTTGAGTTTGGGCTCCGCCCAAACTCATTAATTAAAAATCCCTCAGGATTTTTAATCCATACCCCTTCCCTATGTTGAGACCCTAAGGCCTCTTTCAAAGAACCTGCCGTTTTACAACGACTTTTCAGATAAAGATAACTTCTTATCCCTTATCTTTTGGAGATAAGGGGAATTGAACCCCTGACCTACGGCTTGCAAAGCCGCCGCTCTAGCCAGCTGAGCTATATCCCCTTATCTGTATCCATATATGTTTCGTTCGATATAGGAACGTTACATTCAAAAAAAAGGGAAAGGGAGGAGGAAGAACGAAGAGGGATTGTGGGCCATACGGCCCGATTTGGGACAAGCGGCGGTTAGGCCGTCTGCCCCGCCGGAGCGCTCGCACTCCGACTGTGCGGGATTCTCAGAACCCCGCGCCCTTTCAGTGTGAAAGGAGGTGATCCAGCCGCACTTTCCAGTACGGCTACCTTGTTACGACTTCACCCTCCTCACTAAACGTACCTTCGACAGCGCGCTCCTTGCGGTTACGCTACCGGCTTCGGGTACCTCCAACTCGGATGGTGTGACGGGCGGTGTGTACAAGGCCCGGGAACGTATTCACCGCGCCATGCTGATGCGCGATTACTAGCGATTCCAACTTCATGAAGTCGGGTTTCAGACTTCAATCCGAACTACGGGCGGCTTTTTGCGCTTCGCTTTGACCTCGCGGTTTCGCGTCGCTTTGTACCGCCCATTGTAGCACGTGTGTAGCCCTGGACATAAGGGCCATGATGACTTGACGTCATCCCCACCTTCCTCCGGTTTGTCACCGGCAGTTCCGCCAGAGTCCTCAGCGTTACCTGTTAGTAACTGGCAGTAGGGGTTGCGCTCGTTGCGGGACTTAACCCAACACCTCACGGCACGAGCTGACGACAGCCATGCAGCACCTGTGATAGCGCGTATTGCTACGCTGATACATCTCTGCATCATTCACTACCATGTCAAACCCAGGTAAGGTTCCTCGCGTATCATCGAATTAAACCACATGCTCCACCGCTTGTGCGGGCCCCCGTCAATTCCTTTGAGTTTCACCCTTGCGGGCATACTCCCCAGGCGGTGCACTTATCACGTTCGCTTCGGCACTGAGCCGCTTGGCCCAACACCTAGTGCACATCGTTTATAGTGCGGACTACCAGGGTATCTAATCCTGTTTGCTCCCCGCACTTTCGCGCCTCAGCGTCAGTCATTGGCTAGTAGTTCGCCTTCGCCACCGGTGTTCTTCCGCATATCTACAGATTTCACCCCTACACGCGGAATTCCAACTACCCCTCCATGACTCTAGTTATACAGTTCCCAACGCAGTCCACCGGTTAAGCCGATGGATTTCACGCCAGGCTTACATAACCGCCTACGCGCCCTTTACGCCCAATAATTCCGAACAACGCTTGCCCCTTACGTGTTACCGCGGCTGCTGGCACGTAATTAGCCGGGGCTTATTCGTCACCTAACGTCATCACGAGGGCATTCCCTCCCCCGCTTATTCTTCAGTGACAAAAGGATTTTACAACCTTTCGGCCTTCGTCATCCACGCGGCGTCGCTCCGTCAGACTTTCGTCCATTGCGGAATATTCTTAGCTGCTGCCTCCCGTAGGAGTCTGGGCCGTATCTCAGTCCCAGTGTGGCCGTTCACCCTCTCAGGCCGGCTACCCATCATCGCCTTGGTAGGCTTTTACCTCACCAACTAGCTAATGGGACGCGGGCCCATCTTGAGGCGGGGCCGAAGCCCCTTTCTTTGCAGAGTCATAACCCCGCAACCATATCCGGTATTACCCACTATTTCTAATGGCTATCCCCAACCTCTAGGTAGGTCACCCACGCGTTACTCACCAGTCCGCCGCTCTAGGGGGGATTGCTCCCCCTTGCCGCTCGACTTGCATGCTTAAGACGCGCCGCCAGCGTTCGTTCTGAGCCAGGATCAAACTCTCCATGATATATTTTCCAACGACCCGAAGGCCGCAAGAAATATCACTTTGAACCATGGCACACGGGCTCCCGTTTACCATGGCTGACAACGCCCTTCCGGACATTGTCGGTCCCTCTCTTATACGCTCACTTCTGCACCGCGGTTCCCCGCGATGCTTCTGCTGGCTGGGCAAGACTTCCGTCCTGCCCCGTTCTTCCCAACGGCAGGCTTCCGCCTACCGTCTTCTCCCCTTCCCTATATTGCCAAAGAACATGGGCCAAAAACGCCTTCCGGCAGTTTCACACCCTTACACCGCTCTGATGCCGCAAAAACGGCGGTCTTTTATGGCGGTGAAGCAGACAGTACTACACTTGCCCGCTTTTCGTCAAGACCCTCAGGCCGATTTATTACGCACAAAATATTAATTTTGTGAAAATCCACGTTATGTTGTTTTTTTAAGCATCTCTCAAAACTCACCGAATAACCGGTGAACAATCTGCGGTAAAAAACTCTAAAAATCACCCAGATATGCTATCTTACAAAGAACAACCCTTTTTTAAGGGGCGAGGAACACAATACCACCCTTTTAAAATAAGTGCAAGCCCTTTTTTGATTTTTTTCGTGTTTTTTTGAAAATATTCCTCAGCCCTTCCGGTTCTGAATCTCATTCTCCCGCTTCTCAATGGCCGCCTTGACCGAGGCTATTTCGGCCAGTATGGCCTTGATCGCCGTGTCTTCCCGGGAAAGGGTTTCGGCGTCCTCTTCGGAAAGGCGCTTATAGGCTTCGGTCCCAAGCCGCCCGATGAGCTTCTGGGCCTGCCACTCGTATTGTTTGATTTCAAACTTGAGGACCCCGATCTCCCCCATTTCCTGGGCCTTGGCCCCCGCCTTGGAGGCAAATTCCTTGGAAGCCTGCAATCCCTTGCCACCCAGATCCTGGGCCACTTCCCCGGCTTTCAGGGCAAAATCCTTGGACGCATGGGCGCCCTGCTCAAACAGCTCCTTCATTCTATCGCCAAAAGTCATCGGTTCCTCCATATAATGGTCTTTACTTTAAGGATACTACAATTAGGGCCCAGCGGGAAAGCTATTTTTGCTTGGTTGCATTTTTTTGTACTATCTTCTAGTTTTAAGGCCTATTCTTATAAATTTGCGGGGATTTATGGAAAACGTCACTATGCGGCCTATTATCAAAGTTCTGGAAGACAAATGTATCAACTGCCACCGTTGTATCATGGTGTGCCCGGTCAAGATGTGCAACAACGGGTCCGGAGCCATTGTAGACCACCACAGCGACCTCTGCATAGGCTGCGGGGAATGTATCACCGTCTGTTCCCATGGGGCGCGGATAGGGATCGATGACTTTGATGCATTTATGGCGGATCTGAAAAAGGGCGTCAAAATCGTCGCCATCGTGGCCCCGGCGGCGGCGGCCAGTTTTGAGGGCAAGTACCTGGAACTGAACGGGCTCCTGAAATCCCTGGGGGTCAAGGCGGTTTTTGACGTCAGTTTTGGGGCGGAACTCACGGTCAAGTCCTATCTGGACTATATGAAAAAGAAAAACCCCCTCACGGTTATTTCCCAGCCCTGCCCTACCCTGGTTTCCTTCATTGAAATGTACCGCCCCGAGCTCATCCCCTACCTGGCTCCGGCGGACAGCCCCATGATGCACATGATGAAGGCTATCAAGAAATATTATCCTCAATACGCGGACTGTAAGATCGCCGCCATAAGCCCCTGCTATTCCAAGCGGCGGGAATTTGACGCCTGCGGCATCGGGGACTACAACGTCACCTTCAACTCCCTCCAAGATTGGCTGGACCGCACTAGGGATACCATCACCCATTACAAGGCGGAGGATTACGATAATCCTCCGGCGGAACGGGCGGTGCTGTTTTCATCCCCCGGGGGGCTCATGCGGACGGTCCAGCGCTATGACAAGGACATCAACAGCAAAACCCGGAAGATCGAAGGGTCCCCGGAGGTCTACCATTACATGGCCTACCTTTCGGAGGCCATCAGAAAGTCCAACGGCCCGGTGTTCAAGCTCATCGACTGCCTGAACTGCGCCATGGGCTGCAACGGCGGGCCCGGCACGGGGAACCGGGGGAAGCACCTGGACGACGTGGAATACCTCATAGAACAGCGCCAGATGGAGACCCGGAAAAAATACCAGCCCAAAAACATCTTTCAGAAACTCTTTGCCCGGAACAAACTGGAAAAGCTACTGGACAAATACTGGGAGGAGGGCCTGTACAGCCGGTCCTACACCGACCGGTCAGCAATCTTCAAACAGATGGTCATCGACCCCGCCCCCCAGCAAATCCAGGCAGTCTTTACCAGGATGCACAAAACCGGCGACAGCGACATCCTCAACTGCGGCGCCTGCGGGTACCGGAACTGCGAGCAGATGGCGGTGGCCATCATCAACGGGTTGAATAAGATGGAAAACTGCCGGCACTATGTGGAGATTGAAAAAAGCCTGCAGAACGAAGAAGCGGTCAAAAAACAGCTCAACACGGTCTACGATCACACCCTGGAGGAAATGAACAAAAACCTGGGAGGCATCAGCGCCTTGTCGGAAAACATCGGCGAAACCGCGAACCACGTGCTTTCCTCCTCCACCGCCATCGAGCAGATGGTGGAGAACACCCGGTCCATCCACGAAACCCTGGAACAGAACGCCCAGACCGTTCTTCAGCTCAACGAGTCCTCCACGGAGGGGAAGAACCGGCTGCACCACATCGCCGAACTGATAGCGGACGTCTCCGCCCAGTCCGACACCCTCATCGAAGCCTGCAGCGTCATTGGTGACATAGCGGAGCAGACCAGCATCCTGGGGATGAACGCCGCCATTGAGGCGGCCCACGCCGGGGAAGCGGTAGGCAGAGGCTTTGCAGTAGTCGCCTCGGAAATCCGCAAACTCGCGGACATTTCCAACAAACAGGCCGCAGAAATCGCCGGCAGCCTGAAAAACATCAAGATACTCATCGACAATTCCAAAGAATCCTCCGGCCATGCGGAACAGCAATTTGACACCATGGTAAGCCTCATCAACACCGTGAAGAACGAGGAGCTGCACATCAACAACGCCATGGAGGTGCAGAGCAACGGGGGGAACCAGGTTATCCAGTCCCTGAACGAAATCAATAGCCTGATCCGCAAGGTTAAGGAAGAATCCGCCTCCCTCCTGTCCAGCAGCGAACTAATAATAGAAGATATCCGCGGCCTGAAGGCTATGTAGGGCAAGTTCCCGTAGGGAACTTGCTTGGAGTTTCGGCAGCGCCAAAACTCCAAGGCGAAGGCTTGCGGAAGATATGGCGCCAAGCACGGGAATTGCCCCGGCGACCTTCTTTCGGGTACAATCGGTACAGGAGTCCCCCTATGCTTAAATTTATGCGCAATATCGGCATCATGGCCCATATCGACGCCGGAAAGACCACTACCACCGAACGGATCCTCTACTACACCGGCAAAAGCCATAAAATTGGCGAGGTGGACGATGGCGAAGCTATCATGGACTGGATGGAACAGGAGCAGGAGCGGGGTATCACCATCCAGAGCGCCGCCACTACCACCTACTGGCAGCGGAACGGGACCCAGTTTCAGATAAATATCATCGATACCCCGGGGCACGTGGACTTTACCGCCGAGGTGGAGCGGTCCCTGCGGGTGCTGGACGGGGCGGTGGCGATTTTTGACGCGGTCCGGGGGGTGGAGCCCCAGACCGAGACGGTGTGGCGACAGGCGGAGCATTACAAGGTGCCCTGCATCGGCTATGTGAACAAGATGGACCGGGTGGGGGCGGATTTTTTCCGGGTCCTGGAGGATGTAGCGGCCAAGCTGGGGGCCAAAACCGTGGCGGTCCAAATCCCCATTGGCACGGAAAGCAGCTTTGAGGGGGTTATCGACCTCCTGGAGATGCGGGAAATCCGCTGGGACGCCGGCACCGAGGGGGAAACCCTGGTCCCCTCCCCTATCGCGGCGGAGCGGCAGGCCCTGGCGGCGGAATGGCGGGAAAAGCTCATCGATGCCCTGTCTGCGGTTTCGGACCCTATCACGGAAAAGTACCTTGCCGGGGAGGAGATTCCCGCGGAGCTTATCCGGGGGGAACTGCGCCGGGCGACATTGGACCGAACCCTGCTCCCCATACTTGCCGGGGCTTCCCGGCGCAATATGGGGGTCCAGCCGCTGATCGACGCGGTGGTGGATTACCTGCCCGCGCCGGACGAGGTGAAGCCTGCTTTGGGGCACCACCTGAAAAAGGAAGAGGATATCCAGGTCCCCTGCGATCCCGCAGGGCTGCCCCTGGGGCTGGTTTTTAAGATACAGAACGATAAGGAGGCCGGGGGCCTCTGTTATGTGCGCATGTACTCCGGGTCCCTCAAGCCTGGGGCCGCGGTGTTCAATGTGGGCAAAAAGAAGCGGGAACGGGCAAACCGGATCCTCAGGATGCACTCCAACAAGTCGGAGCCCATAGACGAATTGAGCGCCGGGGACATCGGGGTGATCATCGGGATGAAGCTGGCCCAGACCGGGGATACCGTGGGCAGCGAGGGCTGGCCGGTGGTGCTGGAGAAGATGCAGTTTCCTGAACCGGTCATCTCGGTTTCCATTGAGCCCCGAACCATGTCGGAGCTGGACAAGCTGCGGGAAATCCTGGCCCTGCTTTCCCGGGAGGACCCCACCTTTACCACCCGGGACAACCCGGAGACCGGGCAGCTCATCATTTCCGGCATGGGGGAACTTCACCTGGACGTGCTGGTCACCCGAATCACCAAGGAATACAAACTCGTCGCCCATATCGGGAACCCCCAGGTTACCTACCGGGAGTCCATCACAAAAACTGTGGAACGGGAAGAGAGGTTCTCCAAACTGATAGCGGGCAAAGAAAACGCAGCAATACTGCGCTTTAAGGTAGAGCCCCTGCCATCAGGCTCCGGCAACCGCTACACCAATGCTGCAAAAAAACGGGATGCCCCGGACAGTATCTTTGACGCAGTGGACCGGGGGGTTAACGGGGCTTTTTCGTCGGGGCTGGTCCTGGGCTATCCCTGCACCGATGTGGGGGTTACCCTGCAGGAAATGGAATACTCGGAGCTCACCGCCTCAGAATTCGCCTTTGAGGCCTGCGCCAACCACGGGGTCTACGAGGCTTGCCTGGAAGGGAACCCCATACTGCTAGAGCCTATCATGGCGGTGGATTTGGTGTCCCCGAAAGAATTTGTGGGGGAAGTGATGAGCCTGGTTACCCAGCGGGGAGGCCAGGTGTTAAGCATGGATTCCAAGCTTTCAGGGGACGAGGTGAAGGCCCTGGCCCCCATGGCGAAGATGTTCGGCTTCATGACCGCCCTCCGCTCGGTGAGCCAAGGAAGGGCTTCATTCACCATGCTGTTTTCACATTTCGAGAAGAAGTCGGAGCGGTAAATAAACACTGCGACTGAAGAAGAAAAGGGCTGCCGGGTTATTTCCGACAGCCCTTTTCAGGTCAGCCTACCTGCCTCCGAGAATCCCTTCAAGACCATATTCAGTGATGACCTTTTCCCGCAGGAGTGCGTCCCGGTTTGCCAGGGTTCCGGTATACAGGGAAGTCTTTGCCTCCACCTTATACTCCAGCCCCTTACCCAGCTCCATAAAGGTTTTGGAGCTTGCGCTGAAACTAGGCCAGTTGGGCAGCCCGGCTCCGTTTGGATTACCGGTTTTAATGAAGTTTGCCCAGTAGGAGGATAGGGTTTCGGCCATCTGCCTGTCCGCGGGGGTCCATGCTCTCTGCTGCGGGATGTTCCTCATGGAATTGAACACATACCAGAGTTCGCTGGAATGCCAGGACTTGTCCCGCGCGGGATCCCGTCCTGGGCGGCTGCTGTTGCTCGGCCAGTGGTCAAAGTAGTACACATAGGTATTCTTCCCGTTGATGGCAAACAGCTCCGCGGCAATACGGCTCCTCATAAAGGTCAGTTCAGCGCTGGCATAATCGTTTGAATCATTAGCAGTATTGATGTCCGTCAGGGGGTATAGGGATTCAAAATTGTACTTGCCATAGAGATCCCCATAGGTCCGCTGGAGAGAAGTTCTGATTGTATCAATAGGCCGCGGTGTTCCATAACCCCAGGCGCTGCTTTCCCCGTCGTTTGAACCGTACAGCAGATCAATTCCATCCAGTACGCCGGGTTGCAGGAAAAAGTCTTTTGGCTGCTGTACCAGAGCATATCCGTCAATACATTGCGCCAAACCCTGGTAATATTCGTCCTTTGTGGTTGTGCTGTTGATAAAGAATTCAGGGGGAATCGCCCGGAGTTCCGCAAGGGATTTACCTTCCAGCCCTTTCAGCTTGAGGTAATTAGCGGATCGGGTCTTCACATCATCCAGGGTAACTAACGTGGCGAAAGCACTGATGCTGCTTTCCATGATAGCCCGTTTGAAAAGCCCTTTTGCAAGGGGGGATGTTATCAGGTTCCGCGATGCCTGAGCGCCTGCGGACTGCCCACCTATGGTGACCTGATCAGGGTCCCCCCCAAAGGCCGCGATATTTTCCTTTACCCATTTAAGCGCCGCAATCTGGTCCAGCAGACCGTAGTTGCCCGAGGCATGGTAGGAAGTTTCGGCGTCCAGCTGGTCATTCGCATAGTATCCGAAAAATCCCACCCGGTAGGCTGCTGTTACAACAATTATACCTTTGGCGGCCAGTGCGGCGGGGTTCATTTCAGCTTCATAGCTGAACCCGTGATAGGAAGCGCCGCCGTGGAAGAACACGTACACAGGCCGCTTGTCAGTTCTGACCGAAGTATCCGTCGAGGCGGTGGTAACATTGAGGTACAGGCAATCTTCGCTCATAAGCGGGGCATCCCCGGTGTTGATATAATCGTAATAGAATTCCCCGCCCCAACTGTCGTCCACGCTAAGTATCTGCCAGGCCATGGGGGCGTATGTATCGCAGGCCCGTACGCCGGACCATCTGGCGGGGGGCTGCGGCGCTTTCCACCGGTTCACCCCAACCGGCGGGGCGGCGAAGGGAATGCCCTTAAAGGTGGTGACCGTATCGTTATCCGCCATCACCCCTGTCACCAGTCCTCCTTGGGTCGTAAGCTGCCCCGAAAGCGCAGGGCGTGTTAAATTAACAGTATAGGTGCGTTCCCCGGCCCCCTTCTTGACAGTAATGGCGATCGCACTCAAACCTGTTACATCAATCTCCCGGACAATTTCTGTGGATGGATGATTGATGGACGGCAGTATAGCCCGGTTACCTGATCCAGCAACTGTGCCATTGACACTAATACTGTCGGGAATCCCGTGCAGGTTGTACAGCCGCATGGTCAATTTGAGGGTATTTTCATTATCCGCGAGCCTGGCGGTATAACTTGTGTTGTAGGGGGCAAAATTACCTCTCACCAGGCTGCGATTCTGGGTATTTGAATAAATTTCCAGATTTTCAAGGGCTGGATTTTCTTCGATGGCCGCCCAGCCGTTGTACCAGAACCCTGCCGCCCGCATTTTAAGCTGCCTGAGTTCTTCAACATTACTGCCCATAGCCCTGGTGGTAAGCTTGCCCCGCATGGCGCCGGAGAGAACACTTTCAGCCGCAAAGCGCATATCGGAGATCATCTGCTTTCCGGCCAGCCCCTGGAGCGGCACAGGCTGCTCCTGCCAGGAATGGCCGCTCAGGACATACAGGCTATCGATGTCCTTTATAGCGTTTTCCAGCTTGACCAGATCCCTGTAGAACACTTCAACCGGTTCCTTCCCGTTACCAAAGTTGAATACATAGCTCCCGGACCCGACGGCATCACCCACCGCCAGGTAGCGGTTGGCCGCGTCAAGATAGGTCATGGCGCCGATGGTGTGACAGGAAACCTCAATACACCGGAAGTTGAAGGCCTTCCCATGGATAGTCGGACCGGCGATCAGGTCCCCGTCGGAGATGGCGGCATACCGGCTGGTAGTATAGGTAACCGGAATGGCGGACCAATCTTTTTTCGGCCAGTACACTTTGGCATCCCGGAACTGTTCGACTTTTCCGTAATGATCGCCGTGGGCATGGGTGATGGCGATCTCGATTGGAAGCGTATCACTGCCCCCTTCCAGCTTGATTAAGCGCTTGATCTCCGCGCGAAGATCCCCTTCGCCCATGCCGGTGTCAAACATCAATGCCTTGTCGGAACCGACAAAGAGATAGATGTCGTCATTGGTGGTAAAGCCGCTTGCGTCCTGGACACGCCAAATGCCGTCATCGATCTTCACTGAGTTGTAGCCGGCCCAAAGGGGCTTGGCATCAATGATAAGAGTATAAATCATAACCGACTGCCCGTTTCCCGATTGTACTTCTATTGAATATTTGTTCTCCCCCTCCTTGATCCGCACAGGATAAGGCTGGTTAAAGTCGCAGGGCACACCGTCTATTTTATAGGTACTCCGTTCCGAATAGGTCACCGGCTGGATGTACATGGTGGTACTGGTTCGGGAACCCCAGTCAACGGTTACCCGGTACTGGGTCTGTTGGGGATCAAAATCCCTGTCCTTGAAATCATCAAGCCCGATGTTGTACGGTTCCAGACGGCCGCCCTTGAAGGAACTCACCTTGATGTCAATGAGCGAGGGGTTTGTGAGGTTGTCTTTCCTGTTGGCCGGCCATGGCGTTGCTTCAGGGAGCGTTCCCCCCTCACCTCTTTTCACCGCGATCTGGTATACCTTGACCGCATCCCGGTTTGTTACCTCCACAGAATAATTCGTCACCGCGTTCAGGGGAGGCGACACTTTCAGCGACCCGCCGTTTGCCACGCTGAGGCCGTTGATTTTTACGGTACTGCCGGGGTACTGCACAACCGGGGTAAACTCAATACTGTCCACCGATGCGTCGATTGTTGCGGTATACTGGGTCACGTAGGCATTGAAGGATGGCCGGATGACATCACGGCGGAGGGATTCCGCAAAGCCGCCGAGGAACTCAAGAGCCGCCGCATCCGGATAGACATTCAGATGGTCATACCAATATCCTGCCAGACCGTACTGAAACTGACGAAGCACGCTGAGGGTTTCGTTTCCCGTACTGCGGGTGGTGAAATACCCGGCGCTTGGTTTTTCAAGCACCGTGTCGGTGGCGATCCTCATATCCGTGATAAGCTGGTTCACCGGGTATCCCCGAAGCGGGAATACGCTTTCCTGCCACGCATGTCCCGGCAGCATATAGATGTCGGTGAAGGGTTTTACCTTTTCTTCCAGTTTTTTTAATTCTTTATTGTAAGTGACCACGGTCGGCGTATTGGGCAGCATGTCCCAAACATAACTGCACGAGCTAATCGCATCGCCTGTAATCAGATACTTGCCGCTTGTATCCAAGTATACCATGGAACCCGCAGTATGGCTGATCACAGAAACACACTCAAAGATACGGCCATCCGGGCCGTTGATAAAATCCCCATCCCTGGTGAATACAAATTTACTCAGGGCATCCTGGGTGTAGGTGGCCGGGATCGCATGGGCATCCTTCAGGGGCCAATACACCGTACTATCGGCAAACAGGGGGGCACGCCCGAAGTGGTCTCCATGACCGTGGGTAATTACCACCTCAATGGGCAGGTCCGCGCTCCGGCCTTCCAGGGCGATTATCCGATTTACTTCGGCGCGAAGATCCCCTTCACCCATACCGGCATCGAACAACATGGCCTTATCCTTGCCCACAAAAAGGTACATGCTGTCGTTGGTGACAAATCCGCTGGCATCCCCGATATGCCATAACCCTGTGGCAATCTGGTCCGATTTGTACCCGGACCAGAGGTTTTTGGCGTCAATGGTGAGGGTATACCTTTTCCTGACCGCCCCGTCCGGCGCCGTCACTTCAATGGATAGGGTATTTTTCCCTTCTACAATGTTTTTCCTGAAGGGAACATTGAACTCGCTTGGGGCGCCGTCTATGACAAAGGTACTGTTCGGCGAATAGGCAACGGGCTTTACATACATAACCGTGCTGGTCCTGGAGCTGTAGTCAACCGTGACCGTATAATCCGTTTTGGTTCTGTCAAATTCCCCGCCCGGAAGCTGAGACAGGCCGTCCAGGGGGATCCGGTAGGGCTCCAGCCTGCCGCCCTTGAAGGAGCTTACCTCTATGTCGATAAGCGTCGCGTCTTTGCTGCCATCCACAAGTACATACTCAGGGTCCCATCTGGGCCCTTCGGCAGAACCACCGGCCATGACCGCAAATGCGGGAAGTATCAAAAACATCAAACATAATACCTGGACAATACCAGCCCGTATAACCCTTGTTACCTTCATCTTTTCGCCTCCTCCGTAAAACGGTTATTCAGTATAAACCCTGTTTTTACTATGGCGCAATGTTAAAAGTGCACAAAATTCCCCTATGCCTATTGTGCAATATGCACAATAGGCATAGTAAGGAAGGTGATGATAATGATGAAAATCCTGAAAACCTTAGCCTCTAATCCCCAGCAGCTTAAAACTCACTTCGGTAAACTTGTCCAGTTCCAGGGGCTTTGCCAGGTGGGCGTTCATGCCGCTGGCTATGGCACGGTCGATGTCGTCCTTGAAGGCATTGGCGGTCAGTGCCACAATGGGGACGGTTTTGGCATCAGCACGGTCCAGGGCGCGGATGGCGGTGGTAGCTTCGTAGCCGTCCATGTTGGGCATCTGCACATCCATGTAGATGATGTCGTAGAAATGCTCCGCAGATTCATTGAATTTTTTTACCGCCATAATGCCGTCCTCAGCTTCGTCAAATTCAATGCCGGTAAATTCCAACAGATTTACTGCGATGAGACGGTTGATTTCCACATCATCCACCAGGAGGGCCTTCTTACCCGCCAGACGGTTCTCGGTATTTTGCGGGCTTAGTTCCTCTACCTGTTCGGCGGCTTCATCACTAAACCAAAGGCTGAAACTGAAGGCGCTGCCCTTGCCCTCCTCGCTTTCCAGGGCGATGTCCCCGCCGAAAAGCTGGACAATGTTTTTACTGATCGCCAGCCCCAGGCCGGTGCCGCCGTAGGTTTTTGCGGTCTGGGCCGAGGCTTGCTCAAAGGGCTTAAAGAGAAATTCCTGGGCGCCTTTGGGAATGCCTATCCCGTTATCCCGCACCAAAAAACCTACCAAGGTTTTTCCATCCCGCTTCTCCTGCTCAGTAATACTGAACTCTATCCTGCCGCATTCGGGGGTGAATTTAACCGCATTGCCCAGGAGGTTGATCAGCACCTGGCGTAAGCGCAGGGGATCCAGTTTGAAGGATCCGGGCGGGGAAATTTCCAGGTTCATATCAAAGATAATATTTTTTTCATCACACCGGGGCTTGATGATGGTTTCCACGGTGCGGGCAAGTTTTTTCATGTCCACGGTTTCGTCGGAGAGCTCTATTTTACCGGCCTCTATTTTTGAAATATCCAGGATGTCATTGAGAAGCCCCAGGAGGTGCTGGGAGGAAGTCTCTATCTGCCGTAGATTAGCCTGCATGTCTTCCATGTCTGCATCGCCTGAGGCAAGTTTCTTCTTTACAATCCCTGTCATGCCGATGATGGCGTTCATGGGGGTGCGGATCTCGTGGCTCATCCGGGCCAGGAAATCCCCCTTATGACGGTTAGCGTTGTTCGCGTCGGTCACGGCTTTTTCCAGATCTATTTGGGTTTTGCGCAGTTCATTTTCCATGTTCACCCGGACAGAAACATCCCGGGCAAAACCCAGGACACCCACAGGGTTATTATCACTGTCAAAGATGGGAGTACGCACCATGTCGAGCACTTCCTCATGGCCGTCCGCAAAGACCAGCCGTTCTTCGGAATACAGGGGCTTGCGTGATTCGATAACCCCCAGGTCCCGCTGCATGGAGAGGTTTGTGTTTTCAGGCGAGAAGACATCCTCCGCAAGGGACCCCACTATTTCGTCGGCCTCCCTGCCCGCAGCCGAAGCAAACCGGGGATTTACCGTGAGGTAGCGCCCTGCAATATCCTTGTACCAAATAAGATCCGGGGATGCGGAGAAGATCGTGTCCAGCAGGGTTTTCTGTTCCTCGATTTTTTTCTGTTCCTCCACAATCTCCGTAAGATCCGTGGTGGTGACAATATAACCGATATTTTTTCCTTCCTTGTCGGTCAGATACGCTGCACTGCCCCGGACATAACGCTTGGTATCAGAGAGGTACAGTACATCTGCTTCCCGGCCTTCGTGGAGGGCGGTGAGGGGATCAAAGTTTGAGTCCTCAGGATAGATGCTGATCTCCCCATAGGGTTTCCCCTGGATCTCAGAGAATTCTTTTTTTATCGCCACCAGGGCCTCATGGTTCGCATAGATGATGGCGCCGTCCATGCGGGTAATAACCAGGGCATCCTTTTCAACTGCCACCAGGCTATCTGCCATTTCGTCAAAGGAATCCATCAGGGTACCGATTTCATCCTTAACCGGGGCGTTAAAACGGAACTGCCGTTCACCGGAACGGAAGTGGGATATGCCGCTTATAATATTAGTAATACTGCCGGTAAAGGCCGAGGCTATCCAGATGGCGATAAATACTACCAGGATGATCATGAGCCCCGCGGAGACCACGAGTTTTATGGTGGTCTCCAGAAGGTTCGCCTTGATGGCACTGCTGGTCTCAAATGCGGCGTTGGTCAGGTTCCGGTCAGCATCACCGATAAGCCCGTCCAGCACTTCTTTGGTTTCCAGGGCGGGGTGCTGAAAATCCTCAAACCCTGCGCCTATGGCTACGAAACCGAATCCCCGTTTGGATTCGCCGTAGTGGCCTGTATAATAGGGGATGGTGGCAGCAGTGGTGAGTTTCCAGAGACCGCTCCAAAGTATCAGGAAGGAACCGGAACCGCCTTCACTGGTCAGGTCGAACCAGCCTGTACATTGGGGAGCGTTGTTCAGGTAACGGCCGTCCAGCCCCACCAGTCCCGCTGCGGTTAGTTCCGCTGAGGGCTTCTTGAGCCGGGACTGTTCGACAAAGGTAGCCTGGCCCTTGATAAATTCCGTATAGGGTTTGCCGCTGGCCTGCCAAGACTGGTAGATACTTTCCTCAAGCCAGGGCACCTCCGCCTCCCCGGTTTCCGGGTTGAAGCCTACGATGGAGTGGTGCCGGGGGTGGGCGATGCTGCGGCATTTGTAGTCCCAGATAAAGGCGTAGTTCCCCTCAAAGGCGCTGGGCAGTTCCATGTACCGCTCGCTCATGGGGGTGGTGTGGTCCGTAAATTCCATGATGTGATCGTGGTCCAGGGCCAGGGTTACATACCCGGTAATGCGGCCGTTCTGTACCACCGGGGTAGCCCAGCGTATGAGCCCCTGGAAGCGTTTGCCCCAGGGGTTTTCTTTCCCCGCGTAGGCCTCTTCTTCGGGCCGGTATTCCAGGCCCCGGGCGGCGGTGTTTTCCGGGGTATACATGCCGATCAGATGAGAGGGGACATAGGCGCCTATCACATCGGAAACGTAGATTTCCCCGGGCTTAAGGTTTTTCAGTTCCCCAAAATAAGTTTCCGCCTTTACATAGGTGTTCCGGCGATCCGCCACATTTTTCAGGGCCCTATCCATCCGGGGGGAACCGGTGACTTTGATAAGCTCATTGCCCTGGAGATCCACATAGGTCATTTCCAGGTACAGGGGGCGGTTTTCGTAAGCAAAATTGTCCGGCGGCCGGTAGCGGAAACTGTAGTCATTTTCCCGGTTTGAGGAACCCACCGGATTTGTTTCCGATTCCACTACTTGCAACGCAGTTCCCCGGGGTACCCAGGACCTGCCATCTGCGGCCAGTTCCCATTCCCCGCTTTTGATCAGGGTCCCCAGTTTGTTTTCAACGAAGCGGCGGTAGGCGCCCTGGCCGGGTTCCAGGGCGGCAACGTAGAGAATATCCCGGTCCCGCTCATAGAGAAAGTCCGCCACCCGGCGGGCCATATCGGTACTGGTCCGTTCTATATCTTCTGTAGCCAGATTGTTCAGAGCGGTCACCGAATCGCTCACCGCCATATCCCCGGTTTTTATCAGCGCCTCATTGGCCTGGACGGTTAATTCCTGGGTGCGCCGGTTCAGTTCCTTCCCTAAATTTACCGACTGCCCCCATGCCATAATGGTGAGCAGAACCAGGGGAATTACCTTGATAACGACAAAGAGAAGGATCAGCTTTGCCCGCATTCCCAAGCCAAGCCTGGAAAAAACATTACCGATGACTATACTAAGACGGTCAAATAGTTTTTTCACCTCTTGCCCTTTTTCAATCTTCAATCTTAAACAGGCGCTTGAAAAACTTTACCACCGCATTCCAGATGCGGCGGAAAAACTTGGGGTTGCGGAGTCTGTTGATCCGCTCGCTGGCCAGGGCAATTTCATCGGGGGTAAAATCCCGGCGCTGAAGGTTTTCCTCAACCTCGTACTCCAGCTTTGAAAGCTTATCGTTGATGTCCATCACCACGGCATTGATGGTACGCCAGCCCAGATACCGGGCTGCCTCAAGCCGCCGGCCCCCGGCAATGAGTACGTTCTTATTGTTTAAGACGATGGGGCTCATCTGACCGAAGCGTTTCATGCTTTCCGCCAGGGCGGCAATATCCCCCAGATCCTTGCGGATCCGCTTTTTTACAATAATATCATCCAATGGTATCTGCACTTTGCGCCTTATCTCTAAAAAAGTTTTTGGGACTCCCTATGTTATTAATATACCATTTTTACAGAGAATTCAATATTAAGCCCTGTTTTGTCTCTTAATCAAGCAGGGGGTTATAAGACGGAAGTTCCAGGGCAAATTCATCGTCGGGAATTACCGGGTTACCCCGGGTGTTTCTGGACGGAGTCTGGGAAGCTGCTGGTGAAGTTCCGGTGGAGCGCCCTGGGCTTGGTGCTTCTTGCGACGAAGTTCCCCGCGCTGTCCGGGTGGTGGTGGAATTTGCGGTACCCTGAGAAGTATTGCCGGAAGTACGGGTTCCCGGGCGGGGGGCGTTCCGATTCGGCGCTGCCGGACGCTGGAGTTCCGGGGGCAAAAGGTCCATCCGCAGTTCGGGCATCTTTATTTCCCCTAACAGACTATTGCTGTCTATGAGCATGGTGTCAAAGCGCATTTCCTGGTAAAGGGGGGAAGAATTATTCCCGGCGCCGTTATGCATATCGCAGTACCGGGTGGGCTGGGTGCCTTCCAGGAAGGGCATGGTGACATCGGCGGGGCAATTCGGCGTTTTCAGCAGCCCCGATTTGGTACAGACCGTTACATCCACAATGCCCGTGGAGGGTTTAACAAAGTCCTTAAAGGGCAGGCCCTGGTGGATTTCCCGCATAAAATCAGCCCAGACCGGGCCGGCCAGGGTGGAACCCGTAAGATTGACCCCCAGGGAATTGCCGGGCTTGTCAAAGCCGAACCAGATGGCGGTGGTGTAATAAGGGGAATAGCCCACGGTCCAGGCGTCGGACCAGTTCTGAGGGGTGCCGGTTTTCCCCGCCATGGGCATACGGAAACGATTGCCCTGTTCGTCCCGGAAGGTAAACTTTGCCCCCCATTCAGAGGGGTTGTAGAGGGTGCCCATTTCCACGGTTTTTTTCAGCATACTGGTCATCACATAGGCGTTCTGGGGGCTGATAACCTGTATGTCGCTGCCCAGGCGCCGCTGCCGGAGCCGCACTTCCCGCTCTGTATCCAGCACCACCCGGCCATTCCGGTCCTCCACGGCCCGTATGGCGATGGGGCTCACATCCCGCCCCTGGTTGGCGAAGACCGCAAAGGCCCGGGCCATTTGCAAAGGCGCAGCAGAGATAATGCCCAGCCCCAGGGGATAGACCCGGGGGAAGGTCCGCCGTATGGTCGCAGGATCCGTGATCCCCAGGAGGGTTGCGGCCCGGTCAATGGCGGCATCAAAGCCTATAGCATCCAGTACTTTAAGGGAAGGAACGTTCATGGAGTTTGCCAGGGCATCGTAGAGCAGCACCGTGCCCTTCCATTCGCCCCGGAAATTCAGGGGTATATAGGGGGTTCCATCCTCGTTATGGAACACGATGGGCAGATCGTAGATCATTGAGGTGGGGGTAAAAATCCGGGAATCAATAGCTGCCGAATAGTACAGGGGCTTAAAGGAACTGCCCGGCTGGATATTGCCCTGGGTTGCCCGGATGAGCTGATTGGACTCATCGTACTTGGACCCCCCGATCAGGGCAGTGATATATCCGGTTTCATTTTCAATGGAGACCAGGGCCCCCTCGACCACGTTCTTTTCGGTGCTAGTCTTGAGATCCGCAAAAGCGCTGCCGGTTATGACCTTGAGGTCCTGGATGCCGAAGATCAGGGAGGCCATATCCACCACGGGGTTGATGGTCTTGGTATACCGGGAAAAAGCCTTCTGCTTGCCCTGGGCTTCAGAAGAGGCGTGGATGTCCGACAGATCGAAAAACAGGGAAAGCATATCGATCACCGGCACATAGGTACGCTCCGCTTCGGTAAGCCGGTTCCCGCTGGACCGGGTATATTCCTTATTGGCCTTATCCAGCCCCTGTTCCATAAATTTCGCCGCCGCCTGCTGGTGGTTCAGATCCAGGGTGGTGAGCACCGTAAAGCCGTCCCGGTAGTAGTCCATGGTCCCGTACATCATGGAATCCAATTCCCGGCGCACATACTCGCTGAACCAGGGGGCGGCGTCCTCCCGATTGTAGTAGGCCGAGGTCGAAGCCCGGGTATAGTCGTAATTATCCCAATATGCGGCAAAAGAGGCCTCTGCTTCCGCCGGGGTGGTATAGCCGAACTCGATCATCCGGTCCAGCACTGAGCGCTGCCGGTCCCGGGCGATATTGGGGTTATCCAGGGGGTTGTACCGGGAAGGGCTGGACAGCTGGACCGCCAGGATCGCCGCCTCAGCCAGGGTGATCTCCCGGGCGGAATGGCCGAAAAAGTATTTGCTTGCCGCTTCCACTCCGTAGGTTCCAGGGCCCATATACATATAATTCAGGTAGATTTCCAGGATTTCGTTTTTCGTGTAACGCCGTTCCATCTGGAAGGACCACCAAAGTTCCCGGATTTTCCGGGAATAGGAATATTCGGTACGGTCCGTATAGAGGGTCCCTGCCACCTGCTGAGTAATGGTGGAGCCCCCGCCCAGGGACTTGCCGATGAGCTTCCCCAGGGCTGCCCGGGAAATACCCCGGATACTGAAGCCCTTATGGTTGTAAAAGTCCGGGTCTTCCCGGGCCAGGACCGCGTAAATCAGGTGCCGAGGCAGTTCGTTCAAGGAGACCATTTCCCGCTTTTCATCCGCAGAAAATTCGGTGATCAGGGTACCGTTAATATCCACGATTTTTGTGGGCAAGGCCGGAGCGAACTCGATAAAATTTTCCTGGTTTTTGATATTATTTGTTTCCGCCAGGGACAGGCCAAGCCCAACGCCAATAATCACCGCCACAAGAACGGTGATAGCTGCAAATATACGGATTAAAACAGAACCTTTCATCAGTGTTAAGCCTATGGAAGCGGGGGCGTTTTGTCAATGCCGCAGATTGATTGGTCCAAAAGCAGGGCCAGGGCTTTTTTTATCTCTTCCCCCAGGCTGTTAAAATCAACATCTCCACTATCCGTGTTATGGGCTGCTATGGTCCCTTTAAGCTCAGCGTTAAAAACCTTAAAAACAAGTTTAAGCTGCTCCTCCATATAGTGAACGCCCCGGGCATCAGCGGACCCATAGGCGCTTAAGAAAAGAGCGCTTTTAGGTTTTTTGATTGGAATGATCCCCAAAGAAGCCCGCGCTTCAAAATACTGTTGGCTCCTGTCCAAAAGGGCTTTCAAGGGCGCAGGAAACCCCAGCACATACACGGGGCTTGCGATAACCAACAAATCCGCCCTTTGCAGGGCTGCGTCCACAGGAAGAAAGTCGCTTTGCACACAGCCCGATTTTTTTTGACAATACCCGCAGTGGGTACAGGGCTTTAAGCCCAGAGCATAGGAATCAATAATTGTACTCTGTATGTTTTTATCCAAAAGCGCCGCTTCCCGGAGGAGCATATCCGCAAGGGCAGCAGTAACGCCCTTTTTTCTGGGGGACCCTTTGATCAGCAGCAATTCTCTTCCGCCGGATTTCTGTTCGTCCATGACACTCCCGGTAACACTAGGTATAAAAAAAGGGTCCGCCCAAAACAAGCACGCGATACATTGAGCGTGTCCCTCGTACCCCGGCTACACGGTACGCCTCAGTAAAGGCGTGCGCCAGCACGCCTATGGAAACAGGCGACACGGCGAGAGGCCCAACAAAGTTCTGCCCCCGAGCAAAAGCAACAGGCCGAGGCCCCAATGAAGGTAACACCCTCTAATAAAGTAAAAGGGCCCGCCCAAAACAAGCACGCGAAATATTGAGCGTGTCCCTCGTATCCAAGTAACATGGCGTAGGCCCCAATGAAGGTAACACCCTCTACTAAAGTAAAAGGGCCGGCGGAAACCGCCGACCCCTGCCCTTGAGGCATGTCGGAAATATAGTGATTTGGGAGGGGAACTATAGGTCCGACATCTTTAATATCGGTCCTTTCTCCCAAGACTTAACAGCTTGCTACAAAAAACCGGGAAACAGCTCTTAGTTTAACCAACGACGGCGTCTATTCTCCCTGGAAAAAAAGTATCCCCCACCGTTGTGTATATCAGCTATTTTAAGGTAACTATATGGGATAAAGGCAGGGGTGGGCGGGCAAGGCCCCCCGGCCCGTCTCTGGACGCCTGGAAATGCAACCGCCAGGTTGTTAAATAACAAAGGCCGCATGGCGTGGGGCTCAATAAAGGCCGCTACTTGGGATAAGGCATCAAGCCCCCTTCTCTGCTGGAGGAGACCGCGTAAAAGAATGTTGCGGGCTCCGTAAGCAGGCTCTACAGGTTAGGGCCGGGAGGCCTTGCCCGCCCACCCCGGTCACTACCCAGTATAATCACCTTAAACAGAGTATAGCTGATATACAAAACCCTCAATCACTTTCCGAAACATTCACATCCACTGCCAGGACAACCCGGTAGGTTTTTCCCCTTTGGACGGTCAGGGGCTTTACCAGGGAGTAGTCACTCATTTGGAACCGGACCTCGTGGAGACCCGGTTCCGTTGCCAGGGGTAGACGGCTGTTTTCCACGACCTCGTTGTCAAAGAAGACAAGGGCGTTTTCCGGGGCCTCGAAGATAACCAAGGGGGTAGTGTCCTGGAGGGTGATGTCCAGATCCAGGATCTTGCCCCGTTCAATGAGGAAACGGCGGCTTTCATTCCGGTAATCATTGGAGAGGATCATCAGATGGTGTTCCCCCTCCTTCAAAAGCCGCGCTTCCTGGGGCCGTTCCACCACCTCATCGTCGATGAGCACCGTAAAGGGTCTGCCGACAGGTTGTTCCGGGTAGTGGGTGGAGATGCGGACCGCCCCCTCGTCGGAGAGTATGGGCCGCACAATGAGCTGGAAATTCATGGTTTCCACCTCTTCGCTTAAGCCCTTTATAACCGGCATGATCCTGAAGAGGATCGGGAAAGAGGAAGGGGGTATTAGCCTTGTCGGAATCGATACATAGGGGGTGGGCCGCAGGCCATGCCCGGAACGAATAGGTATCTGATAGATGGTCTGAATTTTATTGGGGATGGGCTCGATGCTAAGCTGCAGGGCTTCCAAATCCGCTACTCCCGGCTCGGGAAGGTGGTCAAGGTCCGCGTAAATGACCAGGGCCAGGCTGCCCCGGTGAGGAAGGTAGCTTTGGGGGGCGGTAAATTCCAGCTCAATGCCCTTGAAAAAACGGGTTTCCTGATCCAGGACTATCACCGTTGAGTCTATATAGGAAAGGGTTATGCTTGCTCCCCCAGGGTTGTTCAGAGATACCAAAATATTGCCGGCATTCATCACCCGCAGGGGTTCCGCTTCCAGGGGAAGGGTAAGCAAAACCAGGAAAAAAAACACCCAATAGGGACTGCCGGGCAGTTTGACCGCCCTTTTCATTTTGTAAATAAAAGTCTCCCGGGATCCTGAGCTCTCCCATTCTGCCGCAATTCAAAGTGCAGGTGAGGTCCTGTTGACTGACCGGTTGATCCAACTCGTCCTATAAGACTACCGGATCTGACATTGTTTCGCAAGGCCGTTTCGAATTTAGACAGGTGGCCGTAGAGGCTGGCCCAGTTTTCCCCATGCCGGATGATGATGTAGTTGCCGTATACCGGATCGGTGCCAAGCTCGACCACGGTCCCCTCCCGGACGGCGAATACCTCGGTTCCCTCAGGGGCGGCCAGATCCAGACCCTGGTGGACGGCGAAGTTTCCGGTCACCGGGTTTACTCTGGGGCCGAAGGGGCTGGTCAGACGATAATTCCGCAGGGGATAGCGGAAACCCGTGTTGAGGAAGAAGGCCCGCTCGGTAGGGGAAAAATCATCCCCCGGGATAAAAAGAAAACGTTCCCTCTTTCCGGCTCGGTTTATGGTAACCGGAACCCCATCCAGGCTTGCCCTGCCGGTAAAGATCAGGAGTTCCAGGTCTGATTCGGGGTTTTCGGGGATAAAAACACCCGGCATGGAGGGGAGGATCAACTGGGGCGCCCCGGCAAACCCATCCTTATGAGCCAGCCGGTTCAGGGTGGCCAGGGCCGCATAGGGAATGTTGCACCGCGCTGCCAGGGTAAACACATCCTCACCCGCCCCGAGTTGGTAGGCATATATAGTCAAATCCCCCGCCAGGAGTTCCGCCGTGTCCCCGGTACGGTCCCGGTTAAAGATACGCCGCCGGGCAGCCTCCACATCGGCGATATACTGCCGGAACACCATATCCCCCGGATCCAACCGGGAAATCACCGGAAGGTTGGGCAGACTTTCTTGGGCAGACAGGGAAAGGGCAAAAAAAATCCCGAATACCATCCGGAGGACCCTTTTTTTCATTTTTCGCCCAGGTTCCCGGGCCTGTCCGGGTTTAGACCTAAAAAAAGGCAAGGGTTACCCCTTGCCTTTTTTGCAGTTTCCTGCCGATTAAGCCTCGGAGATTGCATCGGAAGGACAGGCATCAACACAGGTGCCGCAGTCCGCGCATTTGGCGGGGTCGATCCAGCGGAAATTGTCCTTTTCGGAAATAGCTTCCGAAGGGCACTCACTTTCGCAGGATCCGCAATTGATACACTCTTCACTGATCTTGTACGCCATAAAAACCTCTCTCAATAGTATGGTAATTATAAAATAGCATAAAGATTCCAAATATTCAAGATAAACTTTTACCGATTTTGTGCTACCAAGGGACTTTACGGATCCCTGGGGCTCAGTGTTTGCGACGGAAAACCCGGTAATTAATGGTGGGGAAGATATTGTGCCGCCGTTCCAGGGTGGTTAGCCATTCGGTGCTGATATAGCTGCTGCCTAAGGCTTCGTAGATAGTGGTAAAATTCCGCAGCGCCGTTTCAATCTGGTTCCGGGCATAGGCGGAATTTTTCTGTTCATAGAGCATTTTAGGCCAGTCCGAGCTCTGAACCAGGAGTATTTCCCGGGCAGCCTGGTTCAGGGCCCGCTCTTTTAGCCCCGAGTCATCGGGAAACCGTTCCGCCAGCTCAATCATCCGATCCAGGGAACGGATGGCATGGCGGTACAGCCAATCATTGGAGGCGTCCAACCACATTTCGGCATAGCCGTTGGTTCCCCAGGATGAAAATTCCGGCATCATGGTTTCGAAACCTAGGGCATCCTGCTTGTAGAGGTATTCCACAGGGGTCATAAATTGAAGCCCCTCCTGCTTTGCGCCTTCCCTGAACAGGGCTTCAAGGAAATCCGGCCCTTCGTACCAGAAACGACCGAAGCTATCCCCGTCATAGGCGCAGAGGCTCAGGGGTATCCCATCCTGATGTTCCCCGGCGGCTGTGAGCCGGGACATGCGGGAGTCCAGGAAGCTCCGGGCATGCTCCCTAGCCCGTTCCCGGGCTAGTGCAGGATCGTAGAGCTGTTTATTTTTGGATTTGTCCCCCACGGCCCAATATTTATACCCCGTCGCTTTCCGGGCGCCCGAGGGTTCCAGAAAAGATTTTACTGATTCGGCGGGAAGATCGTATCCCGCATCCCGGTAATAATCCCGGTAAAGGGGATCCTGAAGCCCTTCCAACTCCCGGCGGGCATAAAAATCCCTGGCCAGGGCAAATACCCCGGTAGGGGTACTTACGGGGTAAAAACTTCCCCGGGATGCCCCGGGTTCCCCAAGCAGGAGGCTGTGGGAATCAACAATGGTATAGCTGAAATTATAAGAGCGCAGGTATCGGTCTATTTCCGGAGACCAGCCCAGTTCGGGCAGCCAGAATCCGTGGGGAGTACGGCCAAATAGTATGCGGTGGGAGGCTATGGCCACCTCCATCTGGGCTTGGATAGCCTCGGGGTAGCCCGTATAGAGGGGCAAAAAGGCGTAGGTAGCGGCGGTGGTAAGCAGCTCCAAGCGGCCTTTCCGCTGGTAATAATCAAAAATCTTAAGGATATTCCCCTCATAGCGCTCAGTAAAAAGAACCCGTTTATCCACCGCCCTATCGTAAAATTCCAAGGCCAGCCGGTGCAATTCAGGATCAGAGGAGCTGCGATCCAGTTCCTGAACCCCAAATTCGATCTGCCGGTCCACGAATTGCAGGTACCGTTCCAGGAGCAGCTCGTCCCGCAGGAGATGACAGAGGGTGGGGGACAAGGCTAAGGCCATTCTAAAGGGAATATGTTCAGCATCCAAACGGTCAAAGAGTTCCAACAGGGGCAGACAGGTATCCGAGAGGGTTTCAAAAAACCACTGTTCCTCCAGGGCTTGACTGGCTTCGGGATGCCGCACAAAGGGTTTATGAAGGTTCAGAAGGATTGAAATGACCCGGGGCTTACTCAATTACTGCCCCTTGGCATTGGAATGTTTTGGCAGACGGGATAATCGCTGGGTATTGCGGAGTATGGGAAAGTCATCAATACCTGAAAGACGCTGCAAGGGCAGGGGCGCCGGGGATTCACGGTACCGGATTTCCGGCAGCTTCGGCAGCCGGAACAGCCGGGAGACCGCTAAAACATAGGATCCGCTCCCCCGCATAACGCAGAGTTCCACCGTAAAGGACCCACCCTCGGGGGGGAAGCCCAGGTACCAGGCTGAATCTCCGGGGCCTACCGGAATGGTAAAAGAACTTTCTGAGGGAAGCGTAGACGGAACTTTTCCGGCGGCTGTTACCGGAACCACCCTGAGGCAATACCCCCCGAAATCCGGGGCTTTTTCATTGATTTCCTTATCGTGGGCATTAATTTCCCAAAAGGCGAAAGCCCACAGGGGATCCCGAAGTAACACTTCGATAAAAGTTATGTTGTACTGCCTGGGAAGAGGCGCCGAAGCCATTTGACGCCTTTCCACCAGGGGAACCGGGGCTTTTGTATTTTCCCCGCCCTCGGTTTCGGAGAGGGCCTCCAGTAATTCCTCAATGATTATGGCCCGATCCAGGCCAGGGGGAATTTCAATCCCGTGGGTATCCGCAAGCTTGATCAATTCATTAGTTGTTAAACTTTCTAGAGAAGAGCGGTCAGCGTACAGTTCATCCATATCAAGTGATCATGAGAAAAAGACGGCCATGTGTCAATAGATGCACAAATGCTTACGAGTCTCAGTTCCCGGTCAGTAAGCTAGCATAAACCAAGTTGCTAATGTATAAAATTAGTCATAATCCGTTTTTCCGGCTCCGGGGGACTTACGGCTTTTTTTCCTGCTTCCAGGGCTTTGAGGAGCCAGGCCATGTTTCTTCCGGTTACCCGCATGATCTGCATCCCCTCCCCATCCTGCTCCAGTTCTTCCGGGCTGTTCCCGTGGATTACATCCCAGTAAAAGGTGGGGGTGATGATCATCTGGGCCAGGTTCAGGTAGTTGTTGAGCTGGTGAAACACCGCTATGCCCCCGCTGCGCCTGAGGGAAACCACGGTTGCCCCGACCTTATAGCGTAGATCCGCGTGGGGGAAGAAAAGCCGGTCCAGAAAGGACTTAAAGGTCCCGGCCACCCCGCCGTAGTAAACCGGGGAACCCAGGATGAGCCCGTCGGCCTGGATCAGCTTATCCCGGCATTGGTTTACCAGGTCATTGTCAAAGGCGCATCTCCCGGTCTCCCGGCACTTCTTACAGTCTATGCAGCCCCTTATTTCCTTGTTCCCCACATGGATATGCTCTATGGAGATCCCTTCTTTCTCCAGTTCCCCGGTGAGAATCTCCAGGCCCCGGTATATGGTCCCCCCGGAATGGGGGCTTCCATTTAACGCGATTACTTTCATTGTGTACCTCTCTTTACCATACTAATAGTTACAGTTTCTTATCTATATTGTATAGTGTGATTATCGGCCTTCCGATATATTGAAGATAGGTATCGCAATGAATTTTACAAGCCACCATAGGTGGCACCATCCTTTGGTTTTGTGGGTGATTTTCTCTTTATTGGTAGCGGCTTTACCTGTCTATGGTGACGGCGATCCTGGGGCGGACAGGCTGAATCCTGCCACAGCCAGGATTTTCGAAAACCCCCAGCCCGACCAATCCGCCCGGATACTGACGGAGCTTGAGCAGGCCGGGACCGGCAAAATCGGGAATTTCCCCCGGCCCTGGAAACCATCCTGGACCGGACAGGGTAATTGGCACTACCCTTTTGATATGACCCTCTGGATTGTTATTGGAATAGCGATACTGTGCGGAATAGGCATGGTGGCCTCCATACGGGGCATAGCCTCGGTGTTGGCGGACGAGGCAGCGATACGGCTTGAGACCATGGCCCTTATTACAGGAGACCTTATGCCCGGAGAAAAAAACAAACGGCTGAAAAAAATCAAAAGAAAGGGCATGGGCCTGCGGCTTAAGCTGGCTTCCTTTACCATAGCCCTGGTGCTTGCGGTGGTGGTCATTGTGGCGAACCCGTTGTATGTGCTCATGACCAGAACCCAGGAAGAAACCCTTCTCCAGGGCCTCTGGGACCGTTCCACCGTACTAATGGAAGGCCTCGCTTCCAATGCCCGGGCCCATCTTTCCTCCAGGAATATCCTGGAAATGGCGCTGCTCCCGGACCAAATCTCCTCAGTTCCCGAAACCAACTATGTGACCATCTCAGGCTTCAGTCCCGGGGGAACCATTTTTGATGACCATATCTGGGCGACCAATGATCCTGACATTAAGAGCAAGATCAACACCGCCGATTTCCAGCCCGGAGTTTCCCTTATCACCGATGTCCTTACCCCCAAACTGGCGGCATTTACCAGTGAAATGGACGATTCAGCCCTGAAAGCGGTGGGGAATATTCATTACAGTATAACCAGTCTGATCGAGGAAGAGCGCTTTCTGGCCCCCCGTACCGACACCGCAAGCCTCCGCCATATCCAGGACATTCAGGTCAGCGTCAGGGAACTGGAAATCCGCCTGGCCGAACGGCTCACCGAAGTTGCCCGGGATATCCGCTCGGAACCCCATTTCTCCACCAAACACGTTGACCGGTCAAAGGGGACCACCTTTATCTTCTACAGGGCAATCCTGTTCCGCCAGGGTGCGGAAAACGTGTATTTCCGGGGCCTCATCCGGCTGGAAGTTTCCATTGATTCCATCATCGCCCAGATCGCAGAGGGCAAGCGCTCCCTGCTCAGGATCATCCAGGTGGTCGCCCTTACGGCGATCCTCATCGGCATCCTGGGGGCCTTCACCCTGGCAACCCTGATCATCCGGCCCATCAAAAAACTGCTCGCCCATGTGGAGCGGATCAGGGATACAGATGACAAGGCCAAACTCGCCGGGGTTGATATAGACATAAAAACCCATGACGAAATCGCCGTTTTGGGAAACACCATCAATGACATGACCCACGGCCTGGTCAATGCCGCCCTGGCCTCCCAGGACCTGACCATCGGTAAGGAAGTGCAGAAAAAGTTCATCCCCCTGGAAATTGACCATGAGGGGAACAAACTCAGCTCGGGCTTTAAGGATACCAGAAATGTTCAGTTCTTCGGTTACTACGAAGGGGCCCAGGGAGTGTCCGGGGACTATTTTGATTACCAGGATCTGGACGGCCGCTATTTTGCCATCATCAAATGCG
The DNA here is from genome assembly GCF_000214375.1 of Treponema primitia ZAS-2. Classification (NCBI taxonomy): domain Bacteria; kingdom Pseudomonadati; phylum Spirochaetota; class Spirochaetia; order Treponematales; family Treponemataceae; genus Treponema; species Treponema primitia. The sequence goes on from NC_015578.1 coordinate 2,725,487, forward strand.
ATGTGGCCGGCAAGGGAATCCCCGCAGCGCTGATCATGATCCAGGTAGCCACCATGTTCCTCAATTACTGTAAGCAATGGAAACCCACTGAAAAGGGTTTCCACATAGAGGAAGTAGTGTACCAGATCAACGGCTTTATCGAAACCTTGGCCTTTAAGGGCCGTTTTGCCGCCTTTACCCTGGCCCTGTTCGATTCCGAAACCGGAATCATCCGCTTCTGCAATGCCGGGGACAATATCATTCACATCTACGATGCGTCGGCAAAGAAAATGAAAACTATTACCCTTCCCCAGACCCCCGCCACCGGGGTACTTCCCAACTTCGTTGTGGAATCCAAGGGTGGTTATACGGTACAAACCCTGACAATAGGCCGGGGTGATATGCTCCTGCTCTACACCGATGGTATTGAGGAGGCTAAACGCAAATTCCGGGACGCAAGCTTCAAGGAAATACTCTGCACCGAAGGACCCAATGACAGCCCCCACACAAACCATGTCTCAGGCCAGGGCAACGAAGCGCTGGGCGCCGACCGTGTGGAAGCCATCATCAATGCGGTGATGAACAGGGAGCTCTACACCCTCTCCAAATACCACACTGGCGAGGGTGAAGGGGTACTACAGTTCGACTTCTCCAGCTGCAAAGGTACGGTTGAAGAAACCATCATGGCCCTGGTCTCGGTAGAAAAAATGTTCCGCCTGTACAAGTCCCCCCAGGCTGATGAAAATTCCCGAATCCCGGTGGATAAAAAGGTAGACAGTTTTCTGAAACTTCACTTCCGCCAGTACCGTAACTACTGCTCCCAGACCAGGGAAAACCCGGGCAATGATGCGTACATGTACTATACCCATGTCCAGGAGGATGAGCAGTACGATGATCTGACCATTGTTGGTATATACCGGAAATAACCAGCCGTAGTTAATCCTAATTCAGAACCGGACGCACACTGGATTACTTCCATTGTTCCCATTAAACTTGATCTCGGAGGGTGCCATGCATCTGGTTTTTCCCTATTTTACCACCTTCGTTGTCTACGCAGTTATTACCCCCTATCTGCCCATCTTGATACGGGGCCAGGGGTACAGCCCCACCATGGTAGGCATTTTGCTGGGCATCTTTGAAGGCGCCGGAATTGCGGGGCCCTTTTTCTTCGGATACTTCGCCGATAAGATGGGGCAGTACAAGCCGGGCCTCATCCTGGTCTATGTCCTTTTGATAGCAGCGGGAATACCCCTGGCCCTGGTTCATCAGCCCTTGATCAGCGCCCTCCTGATCGCGGTCCTGGGCATGGGGTTCCGTTCAACCACCCCCCTTTTGGACGCCGTGGCTACCATCAATCTGGGAAAAACGGGGAACTATGGCAAAATCAGGGCCGTGGGCTCCCTAAGTTTTATTGTGATGGTCCTTTTTCTCCAGCTGAGCCTCTTTCTTCCGGTGGATACTCCGGTCAATATCGGAATATGGATAGTCCTTTCCTCGGTCTTGGCCCTGTTTTCCATGATCATCATCCCCGGAAAGTACACCGGGGCCAGCAAGTCCGGAACGCCTACTCCGCAGGGGACCGCCTTAGGCCGCAAAACCGGCTTACCCCTGCTTGCGGCAGGGTTGCTCATCATTGCCCTGAACCGCCTGGCCATGGCCCCGGTAAACGGGTTTTTGTCCCTCTATGTGACAGAATCCCTGCACTGGAATGCCGTGGGCCTGGTGTGGGCCCTGGCAACCCTGGCGGAGCTTCCTTTTATGTTCATTTCCAACCGCTTTATCCGCCGTTTCGGCGCCCTTCCCCTGCTGGCAGTCACCACCGCCGCAGTGGGGATCCGGCTGGGTATCTATGTCCTGTTCCCGACCAAGGGGGGCATCATTGTTGCCCAGTTGCTTCACTCTTTCTGCTATGGTATTTTTCATCCTGCGGCGGTGGCCTTTATCGCAAGCTGCGTGCCCCCGGAACGCCGGGCCCTGGGGATGTCCCTGTACCTTTCCCTGGGAACCGGACTCCCCACCCTGGTGGGCAATATCTTAGGCGGTATAATCGTGGAACACCTGGGGTACCGGGCTCTGTTCGGGTCATTTATTTCCTTTGCAGTGCTGGCCCTGATTCTGTATTGCTTTATTCACCTTAAGATCCGGCGCTCCGTGGCCGGCAATTCTTAAGTAACCCTGATAGTTAGTTACCATAAACAGAATTACTACATTACGGATGCTACTGGCTATTCTCCCACTCATGGATAAACTGCAATGCGTACTGCTGTATCCCGTCAAAATAGGTGTCGATAAAAAAAGCCAGTTCCGGCCCCACATAGCGGTAGTGCCAGCTTTCCCAAACATAGCCTGTGACCGCCTCGTAGCCCTGGGGGAAGGACAGGGACCAGCCATAACGGCTGCCGTTTGTCAGGATCCAGCGACCAGAGCGGGTTTCAGCAAAACTGTCGTCGATGGAGCCAAAGTCTACCACCAGGCCGGTCTGGTGCTGGCTGTAGCCAGGCCGGGCGGAAAAGCGGTCTGCCGCCTCCTGACCGTCTTCCCGGACATACCGGGCATATAACTCTTCCTGGTAATCGTAGGACCGGTAGCTTGAGGAAGCCAGGAGTATCGCTCCATCGACCTGGGCAGCGGCGGCCATGGTTTCCAGGGCCCGGGCGGCTTCCCGGCGGAGCATGAGGCTCCGGCGGTTTATCTGGTAGGCGCCCCCCCTAAGCTCCTCAAGGTCCGCAGGCTCATAGTGGTCCGGCAGGGGGTGGGTCTTGTCCACCAGGCGGCGGAGAAAGGGGTCCCCTTCCATACAGGCTAAAAGGTCCAGGATAAAATCCGGGCCCTCCGTTGCGGCGGCCAGGACACGCCGGGAAAGATCCCCGGGAATCAATGCATCCGACAGGGCTCGCTGGAGTTTGTCAAAAAAAACCAGTTCCTCCTCCCCGCCAGCCTGACCGGTTCCGGCAGTATCCCCGCCAAGGGCGGCACTGTTTCTGCCGGCAGAGCCCGCCGTGTTTTCAGCGGATGCCTGTGAAGCAGCCCGAGAACAGGAACACAGCATTACTAACAGGAACACCGGCAATATCCTGGAGGGTATACTCGTCATAAGACCGATGGCTCTTGGGTTGAAAAAATGGACACATATTTACGCCGGGATTCTACCAGGGAATGGAGCTCATTCAACATAGCCTTATCCACCTCTTCGGCGATGGGGATGATATATTTGACCGTCTCTTCGGTGTAACGGCTGATAAATTCACAGTTGATCACAAAGCCCAGGGATATCATGTTGGAAATACGATCCGCCACCTTGAGTATCTTAGCCTGCCGGGAGCCGCTTTCCCTGATCCGGGTGAGAAATTCCGGCTTGGTCTCATTGGGAAAGCGGGTTACCTCCATCACCAGATCGTACACCTGGGGGCCCTCAAAGTCGATGGACAGCAGAAGGTTGTGATTGAAGTCGGGAACGTCCTCGATCAGATCGTGGACTATGGATGCCTTCAGGAGCACCGAGTCGATGTACCCATAATCAATCAGGGTCGCCATGGTATCAAGCTGATGCCGGAACATATTGCCCCCCCCATCCCTCACCTTTCCAATAAGAGCGGTGGCAAGCTGCATATAGGGGGCGAGAAAGGTTCCTTTTAGGCGAAGCATCTCCTCGGTGGTCATGGTTGTTCCTTACGCCATATCACGAATATAGACTTCCAGTTTGCCCATACGCTGCTGGGCCTCCCGGAGCTTGAGTTTTTCCCCAGCCACCAGTTCAGGCGGCGCGTTCTTCAAAAAATTTTCATTACCCAGCTTCGATTCCAGGGAAGCAATAAACTTGCGATCCTTTTCGATATCTCTGGTAAATTTCTGTTTAAGCTGGGCCAGGTCGGCTGCTTCTGCGATAAACACAAAGGCCTCAAATCCGACACCCACAACGGCTATGGAACCCCGGGGCCTCTCGGTACCGTGGGAAGTACCGGGATCATCCCCTTCCGCCACGGCTATTTCCAGGTTTCCTATTCCCCCCAGAAGCTTTACCAGATCGGTGTTTTCCCCAAGAATTTTTCCCTTAGCGCCCCCCAGCCGTACTAGGACCCGCACTTTTTTCTCCGGGCTAATCGTACATTCGCTGCGGAGGGTCCTGACCAGGGTGACTAATTCCTGAAGGAAAGCAAAATCCTCCTCAGCCTTGGGGTCATTCCGCTTTTCAGAAAAAGCAGGATAGGAAGCGGTAGTTAGAAGTTCTGTATTGCTCCCGGTGGAAACACCATCACCTTTTGCAGCATTGAGTTTGCCGTAGATTTCCTCGGTAACAAAGGGCAGCAGGGGGTGGAGCAGCTTGATCGACTCCCCCAGCACATCCAGGAGCACCGTAGTAGCCCGGTCCTTTTCATGGTCATCTTCGCTTTTAAGGGAAAGCTTGGTGGCTTCCACATACCAGTCGCAGAAATCGTTCCAGAAGAATTCGTAGGCTTTCTGTGCGGCATCGTTATAGCGGTAGGAGAGGAAGGCCTCCCGCATGGCTGCCGCAGCCCCGTTAAGCCGGGAGTAGATCCATTTGTCCACCGGCCGGAGCATTGGGTCTGTAACCAGGTTCCGGCCTTCCAGATTCATCAGTATGTAACGGCAGGCATTCCAGATCTTGTTGGCAAATTTGGAACCCAGTTTGAAGGACTCCTTATCCACCAGCAGGTCCTGACCCTGGGCGCACATAAAGGCCAGGGTAAATTTGAAAGCATCCGCACCGTATTCGTCCACCAATTCCAGGGGGTCCAGGCCGTTCCCCAGGCTCTTGCTCATCTTCCGGCCCTGTTTGTCCCGGACCAGTCCGTGGATATAGATATCCCGGAAAGGGGCCTTCCCGGTAAACTCAAGCCCCGCCATGATCATCCGGGCAACCCAGAAAAAGATAATATCGTAGGCGGTTACCAATGCGGTTGTTGGATAAAAGTTTTTCAGATCAGCAGTGTCCTCAGGCCATCCTAAGGTGCTGAAGGGCCAGAGCCAGCTGGAGAACCAGGTATCCAGCACATCCGGGTCCTGCTCAATATTGGTGCTCCCGCAATGGGGACAGGACGATAAATCGGTCCGGGAAACCGCGGTTTTTCCACAGTCAGCGCAGTGCCAGGCGGGTATACGGTGCCCCCACCAAAGTTGACGGCTCACGCACCAGTCCCGAATATTTTCCAGCCAGTGCTGGTAGGTGTTTTCCCATTTCCGGGGATAAAAAACGACCTCCCCCCGGCGCCAGCTTGCTAGGGCCTTTTCCGCCAGGGGCTTCATCCGCACAAACCACTGTTCCGAAAGGAAAGGCTCGATCACCGTATGGCAGCGGTAACAGTGTCCCACCGCATGGGTGATATCTTCTTCCTTAATATAGAAGCCTCCGGCCTTAAGGTCCTCCAAGACTGCTTCCCGGGCTTGCTTTACGGTCATACCCCGGTACTTGGGCGGAACATCGTCGTTGAGTTTCCCATCCGGGGTAAGGATGTTGATCACCGGAAGCCCGTGCCTTTTGGAAAGCTCCCAGTCATTGGGATCATGGGCGGGGGTGATCTTCACCACCCCGGTACCAAATTCCTTGTCCACATAGGTATCCGCCACCACCGGGAGTTCCCGGTCAGTCAGGGGGAGAGCGACCTTCTGCCCCACCAGGTCCTTGTACCGGTCATCTTCCGGGTGGACTGCAACAGCAGTATCCCCCAGCAAAGTCTCCGGCCTGGTGGTGGCCAGCTCCACAAAGCCCTTGCCGTCAATCCGGGGGTAGCGCAGGTGGTACATTTTTCCCGGGGTATCCTCGTGATCCACCTCGTCGTCAGAAAGGGCGGTCCCGCAGGAGGGACACCAGTTCACCAGGTAATTGCCCTTATAGAGCAGATCCCGCTCATAGAGGGTGACGAAGACCTCCCGGACCGCCTTGGAAAGCCCCTCATCCAGGGTAAAGCGTTCCCGGGACCAATCCACACTGGCCCCTATACGCTCAAGCTGCCGAGAGATGATGGCATGGTGTTCCTGCTTAACCTTCCAGGTTTCCTCAACAAATTTTTCCCGTCCCAGGTCATGCCGGCTCAGCCCTTTCGCTTTGAGCCGCCTTTCTACGACATTCTGGGTGGCAATCCCCGCATGATCCGTGCCCGGCACCCACAGGGTAGCCTCCCCCAGCATACGGTGAAAACGAACTACGATATCCTGGAGGGAATTGTTCAGCCCATGCCCCAGATGAAGGACCCCGGTGACATTGGGAGGCGGGATAACCACCGTAAAATACCCCTGCCCCCCTAACTTGGGCTTAAAGGAGCCTTCCTCCTGCCACTTTGCATAGATCCGATCTTCAAAGGTTTTAGGATCATAGGCTTTTGCCAGTTCAACTGCCTTCATCAACTCTCCTCATGGCATTTACATTATCATGGTATAAAAATAGTCCAAAGTATTCAACGGGGCGTAGCTGTCATGCCCGATTATCCCTTCAGCCGATGTTTTTTATCTTTCGGGAATAAATACGGGCCATAAATATCAAGCTAAGGACCAGAGAGCCAATTTCCGATATGGGAAAGGCCCACCAGACGGCAGCGAGGGAACCGGTCCTGGATAAGAGCCATGCCGCCGGGAGCAGGATGACAAGCTGGCGGGCAAAAGACACGATGAGGCTTTCCGTACCGTGCCCCAGGGCTTGAAATACCGAATTAAGCACAACGCATAGCCCGGCAAATATAAAGATAAGGCTTATAATTCTGAGAACAGGAATTCCGATGGCCAGCATTTCCTCCGTAGCGTTAAACATCCTGAGCAGGGGTCCCGGTATAAGCTGAAAAAGTACGAGCCCTACCAACATAATACCCGTCGCATAGATTACACTCATCCGTATGGTTTTAATAATACGGATCTTTTTCTTCGCCCCATAATTGTAGGCAATAATCGGCACCATGGCATTACTAAGGCCAAAGATAGGCATAAATACAAAACTTTGCAGTTTGAAGTAAACCCCGAACACCGCTGCCGCAGTCGCGGTAAAGGGGAGTACAATCTTGTTTATACCGTAGGTCATGATTGACCCGATGGCTGTCATGAGTATGGCGGGAATACCCACCCCGTAAATAGCCTTTATGATCCTCCCATTTGGCCTGAATTTCCGGAAAGACAGTTTGATATCATGATTTACCCTGAGGTTAAAAAACAGGGCGATGAGGGCGCCCAGGGACTGGCCAATGACCGTGGCAATGGCCGCTCCCCGTACCCCCATTTTAGGGAAACCCAGGAGCCCGAATATCATGATGGGGTCCAATATGATGTTGATCACCGCTCCGGCGGCTTGGGAGCACATGGCATAAAAGGTTTTCCCCGTGGAGCTTAAGAGCCGTTCCAAGGTAACCTGGTTGAAAATCCCCAAAGAAAAAACACAGACTATAAACATATAGTCCTGTCCGTATTCTATAATTTCCTGAATATCCGTCTGGGCGCGAAAATAAGCTTGCGAAAAAAAAATGCCGGCGATTATAAATACTGCGCTGCTTAGCCAAATGACAAAAAGCCCATTTACCGCAGAACCGTTTGCTGCATCAGAATTTTTTTCCCCCAGGCTCCTGGAAAGAAAAGCGTTTATACCGACCCCGGTTCCGACACTTACCGCTATCATTAAATTCTGTACCGGGAAAGCCAGGGAAACCGCCGTTAAAGCGTTCTCATTGATCTGTGCCACAAAGATGCTGTCCACTATGTTGTACAAGGCCTGTACGGTCATTGATATAACCATTGGGATGGACAGGGTAAGGAGAAGCCTATTTTCTGTCATAACGCCCATTATATTTTCTGTTAGGGTGCCGGAAGTTTTTTTATTGCTCATAAATGGTTACTCAAATTAGTGTCCAAAATTAATATTGTTGATAAATATCTTATTAAAATACATATCCTCGGGCAAACTGTATTCGGAAGAAATGCGTACAATGCCGTTCAGGGCTTCATCGCTATCCGGATTCAGTAGGTACTTGACGGTTCCGCCCAGGGCACTGCCGGTTCCCAATTGTATATGGCCCCCCTCAAAGGCGGGCCATACGGCGGTGGCGGCGCAGAGCAGCAGCCCCCTCAAAAAGTTCGGCAAAGGCACAGGAGACAAAGTCCAGGGTGACCGGGGTAAAGGGAAACTGCCCCAGAGTCTTACAACTGAGGCCCTATAAAAGATGGAGCATGGTGGTATTTCCCGCAATGGCGACCTTGGATACGTCCCGGGCTTCAATACCCCCGTTACGGCACAATGCCCTATGCCTGCGAAAATTTGCCGCCCTATGCTTTGGGTAAGCAGGGGCAAATCCCCTTTATTGGCCCGCTGCATACGGCTTATCACATCGGCGCCGAATTCCCGCTATTTATTTACCATAAATAGTCCTATCTGTCAAGAAAAAAATTAAATTTCCTTAATATCTGTCTGGGCATCGGGGCCGCCTATGCCTTTACGCCACCAAGAACCCTTCCAACATTTTATAGTCAAATTTTTTGATAATACCTCATATTTATAAATTTGTATAGAAGAATTCACTGAATTTATGGAAAATATTTTAAAATTAAAAAATGTTATTTGACATAACTTATAAAGTATAATATCATAATAAATATTCTTTACAAAGGAGGTGATTTTGCGAAAAACCTATAATCCAGTTTTACCACCCCCGATAGATTTACTAGGATATAGCCATCCTTGCTTTTTCGGACAGTCCGCCTCCTACAAATATCTAATTGATTTTTCATATTTTCCAAATAGCCTTCCCATACTCTGTATGGTTTTTCCTAACCTATCCCATGTAGTACTAAAGCGAGATAGATTCAGTAAAGGCAGTCAGATTGACAGCTTAAATCAAAAACAGGAAAGAGTAACACCCCATGAAAAATGAATATAAACTGTCTTTTTTTGCAACATTGACAATGGCCACCGGTTTTACAATAGGTTCCGGTATTATTACGCAGACAGGAATAGGTATAGCAATGACCGGTAGGAGCATATTCCTTGCTTTCCCGGTCGCTGCTATACTCTACCTCATTTGTTTCAGGCCTATTATCATTTTAAGCAGCGTTTTACCAAGTACAAGCGCTTCTTATGTTTATACAAAAACGCTTCTTTCGCCAGAAGCCGGCGGGCTGTATGTTTATATTTTCTTTCTGGGACGCATAACAATTGCTATTTTTGGAATCTCCTTTGTACAGTATCTATCAAGTATCGTTCCGATTTTCGGCGATCCAATATTGTCAAAAATAACGGCGATTGGCGTCTTAAGCTTGTTTTTTATCATCAATCTCTTCGGTGTAAAAATGGCATCCATTATACAAAATACTATGTTCTTTATTCTTTTAGCCGGTTTGGTTACTTTTGTTTTTTTTGGCATCGGTAAGATAAGCCCGAATTTTTTTTCTACTGCGACATTATTCACAAACGGGTTCAAAGGTTTCTATTCGGCAGTGTCGTTGCTCTTTTTTGCAGTCGGCGGTTCATATATCATTACTGACTTTGCCCCGGGTATAAAAAACTCAAAAACAGTAATTCCAAAGATAATTGGTTTTGTAACCATCGGTGTGTGTATTCTTTATATGCTCCTCGGCATAGTAGGGAGTGGAATCATACCTGTCGAGGAAGCTGCTGGTAAACCACTGACTCTTGCTGCTCGAAGTGTTTTTTCTTCACATGAAGCCCTGTTTATTTTCTTCGTAGTGGGAGGCTGCCTTGGAGCGCTCGTTACAACCCTAAATTCGAGCTTTGTCTGGTATTCACACTCTCTGATCAACGCCTGCCGTGAAGGTTGGCTGCCTGCCAGTTGGGCAAAGCTTAATAAAAGAGGTGTGCCCTATAGGCTCATGAGTATATTTTATCTGTTTGGTTTTATTCCGACATTATTCGGTGTTGATTTAACCGTGCTTTCCAAAATGGCTATAGGGCTAACGATTATGTCCGCATATTTACCCATGTTAAGCATCATAAACCTGCCAAAGATATATCCTAAGGAATGGGCGGATTCAAAATATGCCAAACAATATCCAACCTGGCGTATCAGAATCATGGTTTGTATAAGCAGTATAATTATGCTCACACAGGTTGTGGCGTTATTTGCCAGTAATCCAGTGGCATCTAACATTATTATAATCGTTTATATTATGTCAGTAAGTTTATACCTCATATTGCGTTACCAAATGCAGAAAAAAAAACGGCTTCAAGCAGAATTAAATAGGGAATTACAGGTAAATATTCAGCAGGAAATAAAATAAGGAGTTGTTTTAATTAAAATGAAAGTTATCATTGTCGGAGGTTTTTTAGGTTCTGGAAAGACAAGCATTGTGCTGCAAATGGCGCAGTTTTTTGCGGATAAATATCGCTCTGATAAAAAAAATTCCGTTGTGATTATCGAAAATGAAATCGGAGAAGTTGGTATAGACGATAAGGTACTGAAAAATGCGGGGTATCAGGTCCAGGACATGTTTTCCGGATGTGTATGCTGTACAATGTCAGGTGAACTTTTGATAAATATAAACCGCGTTATTAAAGATTTACACCCTGAAATTATTATAATGGAGGCAACCGGCGTTGCCTATCCAAAAAATATCCAAGATACCCTGACATCGGACCTTCATCTTGATTGTAAAATTTGCTGTATTGCTGATGCAAAACGCTGGCAACGCCTACAAAAACCCCTGGGGGAAATGATAAAAAACCAATTGGATGGAGCGGACGAAATACTTATTAACAAAATCGATTTAGTGGACAAAGAATCCCTGAAATTAACTGAGAAATCAATAAGGGATTTTAACGAAACAGCGGATGTTTTTTTGGTAACGGCAATGGAAAAAGTTGATAATGCAGTTTGGAATAAACTTATTGATTAAGGAGGTATGGGATGAGCGAAAAACCGAGTAATCATCATGAGCACGACCACCATGACCATGACCATGAGCACAACCACGACCACCATGAGCACGACCACCATGAGCACGAGCACGACAATATCACCATTTCCAGGCATGAAGAATCACTTATTGGAGTGTTAAAAGGCAATATAAGTGATAATTTTACAGAAGCCGTTGCCATCGTGGATAGTAAAATGAAAACCGTAGCCCAGGCTATTATTAATTGCGGCGGGATAATTGGCCATATAAAATCCATTATAACTTCAGAAAATGAAAAATGTATGATTTCAATAACCGATATGGAAATAGGTTCTCAAAAAAGATTCATGGATGAAAAAACAGCCAGATTTGAAATGGTTGTCATTGTTTTTTGCATTGGTGAAGATAAGCTATGCGAAATCATTCATTCTGTTGAGGACTAAATAATATCTGAATTGAAATACTGGAAAATTGACAATTTTATCCGGGCAATAGTTTTAAAATTACCTGGGTTCTAGCTTGTATGTTTTGCTCCTTGTTTTTTCACTCCTGTTTTGAAAACTTAAAAGGAGGTTCCAGAGATACATGACGGATTTACAAATTGACTACTTTATGGCTGTTGCAAGGGAGAGCAGCTTTGTTAAAGCCTCAGAACGGCTATATGTTTCTCAACCTGCGATAAGTCGGCAAATTTCTAACATGGAAAAAGAATTGGAGTGCCTGCTCTTTGATCGGACTAAGAGAAACACAAGATTGACAGCTGCAGGAGAGATGTTTTATAAGTTTTTTAAAGACTATAAAAACGGCTTGTCAATAACAAAGTATCACGCAAAAATTATAACTGAAAAAATGGAAGGGACTTTCCGTATAGGATATCTGGAAGGCTGGTCGTTGCCGGATTTTTTCCCCTCGCTTTTAAACAGTTTCTCCCGGGATTACCCGTCGATAAATATCACTCTATATGCCTGGAACCTGCGGGAACTTATGGAGGAGTTAGAAGATAATAATCTTGATATCATCATATTTCTCAATATGATTTATCCTATTTCGCCGTTATTCTCCGTTCGGCAGATAACTAAAATTCCCAATATTCTACTCTATTCAAGGTATTCGCCCCAAGCAAAACTGGAAAACCCTCAAGTGGAAAATTTTAACAATTGTTCATTTTATGTTATCAACACTTTCGATAGTATTATTGATTATATACACGATCTCTTTCAGTTATACACGATTGATGAAAGAAACATAATACCTGTTCCCAACATTGAGACCGCAATAGGCAGGGTTAGTAATAATCTTGGAGTTGTTATTTTGAATACATGGAACAGAGAACAATACAATCAGCAGTTCCGGTACATTGTTCTCAATAACTTTCAGGAAACAGCCTTCGCATGGCTTAAAAACGATACCAATCCATTTCTTGATATTTTCATGGATAAGTTTATGAAACATTTTACCAAAAAGGAGGTACTAAAAAAATTCATCCCTAGTTAGGGTGAATGTATAACCAGATGGTTATACCCTTTTTTTAAAAAGGTATTGGACGACTTGAAATTTATGCCTATATAATGATTCCAATATGTGCTTGTACAGCATATAACCAAGTAAACCCGGAGGAAACTATGTCGAAATTAACACCAAGAGAAAATTACCTGAAAATGATGAAAGGAGAAGTACCCGAGTCGGTGCCAATATACAGCTTGGGGCCTGCCTTAAAGGGCGCCCCGCCCACAGTACGGGTTGGCCCAACGGTTTTGTCCGGAGCCCAGGCATTCTTGCCGGGAATTCCCGATCCTAATGGCCGTGTTGACTGTTGGGGAATTAAATATATAGCTACTAAGGAAACTGGTAATCAGGCTATTCCGGAACCCGGAGTTTTCCTTCTTGAGGATATCCGTAAGTATAGGGATGTTCTGAAACTACCTCAGCTTCCCGATGGCTTCAGCTGGGAAGAACAGGCAAAAAAAGATATCGCCGCATCCAGAATTGATCGAACCCAGTCCTGTGCTATGGCCTTAGCAATGTTTAGCCCCTTCCAGCAAACGATGGCTTTAATGGGCTTCACCGAAGGGCTTTGCGCCTTTTTTGAAGAGCCGGAACTTGTTAAAGAGATGCTAAATTGGATGGTTGATTTTTTTGTACCCCATATTGTCAATGTAATGGATTATTATAAACCCGACGTAATGTTTTTTGCCGATGATACTGCAACGAAAAGCAATCCCTTTATTTCGCTTGAAATGTTTAAGGATATTCTTAAACCCATTTACATGAAAATGGCAAAGCCCGTCATGGAACGGGGTATCCCTATCCAGTTTCACAACTGTGGCCGCTGCGAAGATTTTTTAGCAGATAAAATTGATTTTGGCGTTAAGGTCTGGGATCCCGCACAGGTCGATAATAATCTGGATGAAGTAAAAAGGAAGTTCGGTAACAAAATGTGCATCGCCGGCGGATTCGAATACAAAGTACCCCCGGAATCAAAGGTTGATGAAGGACAAATACGCCAGATGGTCCGGGATACCGTCGATAGATATGCTCCGGGTGGCGGCTATGCTTACTCTGGCAGCGCATTTCTTAATCCCACAAATGACAATGATAAACAGGTAAACGCCTGGATCGCGGAAGAATCCTATGACTACTGTGACGGCTGGTACACCCGGCATTAAATCGGCAATTCCGGACTTAGTCCGGTAATATTCCTGTTAAAGCCAGGAGTAAATATTTAGGAGAAAAGTATGCAGGAAAAAGGCAAACTTACTAAGGTTTCGTTGTTATTCAGCGGATGTACTTACAACATCAACGTGGTTTCTTTTGCAGTAGCCCTCGGCGCGATTGCAGGGAATTTCCACGCCACACCGACTCAGCTTTCTCAACTTACAAACCTACCGGCTCTCTTCATGATCCCTGCCGTTTTAATCAGTGCAAAACTGGCAGAGCGGATCAGCAAAAAGGATATACTCCTTGTTGCATGGATATTGTTTATGCTTGGCGGTCTAATAACAACCCTGGCGCCTTCGATTATGGTTCTCTATGTTGCGAGGGCATTAACCGGTTTTGCCATTGGGTTAATTTCTTCGATTCCCAGAGCCATGATTGCTCAACTTTATCCTACGGAAATAGGAAAGCTCACAGGATTTCAAACATCTTGTACTGCTGCAGTTAGCGTCACCTGTTCTTTACTCGCAGGCTTTCTAGCGACCATAAGCTGGAGACACCCGATTTATTTGTTCTACCTTGGCATAATTGTATTCCTATTGATTCTATTCTTTATTCCCCGGGTACCCGCAGAAAAAAAGGAATTTGCGGAAGAAAAGAAAGAAAGGAAACCCTATGGCGCGCGGATTTTGTTTACCGTTTTATCCGGCACCCTTGCATTTATGCTCTTTGTTCCCATTCAAACTAAATTAACCTTGATCATCATGCAGGGTGGATTTGGGGGCAGTGTAGAAGCAGGGTACGCCAGGGCGATTCTTACGGTTGGTTCTGTAACCGGCGGTCTGGTTTTTGCAGCATTGGCTAAGAAAAACAAAAAAGCCGTATTGATTCTGGCATTGGGATTGGCAGCTATAGGGTATTACTTCGTATCTACCACAAACAGCCTGTATGTCCTTTTTGTTTCAATCTTCTTTGCCGGTTTGGGTTCCTTAGGGATGACCCTTCCATGGTTCGGCTCTACCATTGCCCAGTCGGTAGATCGGTCAAGGGTTACCATGCTTCTCTCGATTTTTACCATCTGTAATTACCTGTCACAATTTTTGACCACCTATTTAGTCGCAGGTATGGAAATGATCGCCGGTAACTCTAAACCGACCACGGCTATTTTTGGAACCTTTATACTAATCGTAATTTTCCTTGTTGGTGCGACAATTGTTCTCTTTATTGTACCCAAAAAACCAGCTCCAGCAGCAACAGCCTAATACTTAAGAAGACTGATGCGATTGCCCCTAAAAACGGTTGTTTTTAGGGGTTTGTTTTAATACACCATATGTAATTTACGCGAAGGGTTTAATATTGGTTCGTTAGGAGGATTGCTATGCTTACTGAGAAAGAAAATTATCTAATGTGTCTGAGGGGCGAGCAGCCGGAATGGGTCCCCAGATATACCATGTTTCAAATTCCCGGACAAGCACCGGTTGCTAGTATCATACTTGCACCGGGTTTACTCAGCCAGTATCGCCGTGTCGGTGGTAAAGATGTTTGGGGGGTAAACTACGTTCGAACCTATGAGGCTGGCAATGCTCAAATACCTGAACCGAATAACTTTATTCTAAAAGATATCAGAAAATGGCGGGATGTTATCAAGGCGCCTTCCCTGGAAGGGATCGATTGGGAAGACATGGTAAAAAAAGACCTTGAATACTACAAGGTTGATCGAAGCCAAACAGCAGTAGCCCTGAACATGCAGGTAGGTTTTTTCCAGAACCTTATGGCCTTTATGGGATTTACCGAGGGTCTTATGGCTTTCCATGAGGAACCCGAGGAAGTTAAAGCCCTACTGAATTACCTCTGCGATTTTTATGTGGCTGTTCAGTCCAAGTATGTGGATATTTTAAAACCCGATGTGATCGCTACCATGGACGATACCGCCACTTGGGCGGCCCCCTTTATCTCCCCGGAAATGTACCGGGAGTTTATCCTGCCTTTCCATGATCGACAGGTCAAGGTTGGTAGAGACCGAGGACTACCTATAAGTATGCATAACTGCGGAAAATCCGAGGCTTTTTTTGATGATCTGGTCAAGATTGGTGTATGTGTTTGGGATCCCTGTCAGACAAGCAACGATGTTGTGGGTATTAAAAAGAAGTATGGCAACAAACTGATAATCGCCGGCGGCTGGGATGCCAGAGGCCGACTCCTGGAACCGGATACAACTGAGGAAGAAATTTATGAATCAGTCCGTTCTACCATGAATTTGCTGGCGACTGGAGGGGGATATGCCTTTTCCGGCCAATTCCTGGGGCCTATGGACGATCCGGTGACGCGAAGGAAGAACGGCATTCTTTCTAAAGCGATTAAAGAACTGGGACATGCATTTTACAACTAAGCATGCGCCGTACTCTCCGCAAAGTATCTTGCGGAGAGTATTATTTTTACAATATTCTCAATATTTCCTGCTTATCCTCTCTCTCCTGCAGCGAGAGTTGAGAATTCTTTTCCATCCATATTTTACGGTAATCCAAAGTATTCCTGCATTTTGTAGGAATACTTTTTTTAAATTCCGTCAAAGTATAGAATTGCATATATATCACAGTCATGTAATAATAAATAAAATTAACATAAGGTGGAGTTTCTAATGATTATTATCGGTGAAAAAATCAACGGTTCGATTCCTTCTATGGCGAAGGCAATCGCAGAAAAGAATGAGGATTACATTCGGGATCTGGCAAAAAAGCAGTCTGAAGCAGGAGCAACCTTCATCGACGTGTGCGCGTCTGTTTCGGAAGACATTGAACTTGAAACCCTTAAATGGTTGATTAATCTGGTGCAGGACGTTACGGATACCCCTATTTCCGTTGACAGCCCCAGCGCTACGATCTGTGCCAAGGCTATTGAGTTTTGTAAGAAACCTGGCCTGGTAAACTCGGTATCCATGGAAGGGGACAAGGTTGACCAGGTATTCCCCCTTATTGCCAATACAGGGTGGGAATGTGTGGCCCTGTTAAGCGACGATACGGGGATCCCTAAAAGCGCGGAAAAGCGGCTCCAGGTTTTTGATGCCCTGATGAAAAAGGCGGATCAATACAAAATTGCCCCAAAACGCCTCCATATCGATCCCCTGGTGGAAATGCTCTGTACCTCCGAAGACGGTATTGCCAAAATTGTGGAGACCATGACCAAAATAAAGGCCCAGTACCCGGACATCCATTTAACTGGCGGCGCCAGCAATATCTCTTTCAACCTGCCGGCCCGGAAGTTTGTGAACCGCGCCTTTATCATCCTGTCCATGAGCGCAGGACTGGACAGCGCCATCCTGGACCCCCTTAATACGGAAATGATCGGATTGATCTACGCCACAGAAGCCCTGCTGGGTAAGGATGATTTCTGTATTGAATACATTAATGCCTTCAGGGCGGGGCTTTTCGATAAGAAGTAGAGATTATTTTTTGAGATCAGGGTTTGTAAAACCCATCTAATATTTTTTCAAGGAGCAAATAATGTCAAAGATTGATGAGATTAAGCAGACCGTAGAAACCGGAAAGTCAAAACTTATTGAAGGCCTGGTAGCGGATGCTTTAGCGGAAGGTCTTGATCCTACCAAGATCCTTAATAGCATGATTGATGCCATGGCGGTCATTGGTGAAAAGTTCCAGAAAGCGGAAGTCTTCGTTCCTGAAATGCTGGTAGCTGCCAGGACCATGAAGAAGGGCGTTGAGGTGCTTAAGCCCAAATTGGCCGCCGGCGCCAGCACAAGCCTTGGCAAGTGTATCATCGGCACCGTACATGGGGACCTGCACGATATCGGCAAGAACCTGGTGGCTCTGATGATTGAAAGCGCCGGGTTTGAAGTGATCGACTTGGGTGTCGATGTAACCGCCGAAACTTTCCTGAACTCCATCAAAGCCAATCCGGATGTGAAAGTCGTGGCCCTGTCCTGTCTGCTAACCACCACCATGCCTTCCCTGAAGGAAATTGCCGCAGCCGTAAAGGGCAGCCCGGTGAAGAGCTTCAAGCTCATCATCGGCGGTGCGCCTATTACCCAGGATTTTGCGAACCAGGTTGGCGCCGATGGCTTTACCACCGATGCAGCCGGCGCCGCACAGCTCGCTAAAAAACTGGCCAGCTAATTCTACACAAGTAAGGAAATAGTCTTTGGGGCTCCGGTATTGCCGGAGCCCTTGTCTAAAGCAAGAGGTATAGTAATGCCGGATCAATTGGAAAAAATTAAAGAGATAGCCCTGGATTGCGGATTTTCCCATACCGGGATTTTAAATGTGGATACCATAAAGGTTAGGACAGAGGTCCGTGACGCCTGTGCGGTGAATAAATGCGGCATCTACAACAAAAAATGGTCCTGTCCCCCGGGCTGCGGCACCCTGGATGAATGTGAAGCCAGAATCCGAAAATTTAAATGGGGGATCCTGGTTCAAACTACGGGTATACTGGAGGACTCCCTGGATTATGAGACCATGGAACAAACCGGCAAAGACCATGGGCAGCATATGCAAGCTTTTGCTGAAAAAATACGAAAATTATACCCTTCATCAATGGTGATGGGTTCAGGCGGGTGCAGGATATGCGAAACCTGCGCCTTTCCGGATGAACCTTGCCGTTTCCCCCAAGAGATGAATTCCTCCATGGAAGCCTACGGCCTCCTGGTAAGTGATGTTTGCCAGGATAACAAGCTTCCCTATTATTATGGAAATGGCACCCTAACCTATACGGGCTGTGTGTTACTGGAGTAACTCATGAATACTAATAATTCTGTAGCGCCGCTTATAACCGTGGTTTCCGGCGATACGGAACAAACCATACGTTTCGATATCCAAAAGGATGATAATCTGCTGAAATCCCTGCAAGTCGGGGGCCTGTATGTGCCGGCGATCTGCGGCGGAAGAGGTACCTGTGGTAAATGCAAGGTCAAGGTAACCCGGGGAAACCTTGAGCCATCCCAGGCGGACAGGGATTATTTTTCTGAAAGTGATATTAATGATGGATGGCGGCTTGGCTGCAATGCGCGCCCAGGGGAGGATCTGCGGATCATCATCCCCAAATCTGATGAACAGTCTTTTGAATCGGTGATCAGCTTCGGGACCGGAGAAACTGAAGAGTCCGCTACAGGTCCGGCGGCGCAGACTGAAAAGATAGCCCTGCAACGAAGCGCCACCAGTTTTGCCCACCAGCTAGCGGGTAACCAGGATAAATACCTTTCCCTGCACTCCCTTACCCAAATTGCCCTCTGCGCCGATATGGCGGCGGCCAAGGATGCGGCGCCGGTGGGGTCCGAGGAAGCCATCAGGGAGCCCGCAGTATACCTGTACCGGGACAAAGGCGCCATTGTTTCGGTACAGAGCGGACCTGAGCCGGTCTACGGCATAGGTATAGACATAGGCACCACCACCATTGCCATAGCTCTGGTCGACCTCGTGACCGGCCGGATTCGGGACCGCTTTTCCACGGTAAACAAACAGCGGGCATTCGGCGCCGATGTGATCAGTCGCATGCAGCGGGCCAGTAAGGGTGATCTGTCCCTGCTCACCGGAAGTGTGCGGAAACAAATCTCTGTGGGCATAGAAACCCTGTTGGCCACTAATACGATCAGGGCAAGGGATGTGTGCAAGGTTGCTGTGGCGGGCAATACCACCATGATGCACCTGCTTTTAGGCCTGAGCTGCGCCACCCTGGGGCAGTTTCCCTTTACCCCGGTTACCTTGAATTTTGTATTCTGCTCCTTCCCTGAACTTTTTGAGGGGGATCTGAGCTGCCAAGTAGCTATACTGCCCGGCATTTCCACCTATGTGGGGGCGGATATCACTGCGGGGATATACTTCTCCAATATGTACAAAAGCCGGGAGCCGGAACTCCTCATGGACATCGGGACCAACGGGGAAATGGCCCTCATGGTTTCAGGAAAACTGCTCTGTACCGCCACTGCGGCGGGGCCCGCATTTGAAGGGGGCAATATACAGTGGGGGACCGGCAGCGTACCCGGGGCTATTTCTTCGGTAGTATGGCAGAATGGACAGTTTGAGCTTAAGACCATCGGGAATCGTCCCCCTGGGGGGATCTGCGGTTCCGGGGTGGTGGACTTGGTCAATGAGGGCTTGAAAAGCTCTCTTATAGAACCCAGCGGCAGATTCGATAAATCAGTCCCGAAAACCGGAATTTTCCTGGCCAAGACCGTCGATGGGCAGGATATCAATTTTTGCCAGAAGGATGTCCGGGAGCTGCAGCTTGCAAAAAGCGCCGTCCGGTCCGGGGTGGATGCCCTGATTCGCCATGCCGGCCTTTCCTACGGGGATATAAAAAATCTGTTTGTTGCCGGCGGGTTCGGGTATAACCTCAATTTTTCCAGCGGCGCCGGGATAGGGCTCATTCCCCCGGAACTCCAGCCAAAGGTCCGCCTTATTGGAAACAGCGCCCTGGGCGGAACCGTACGGTACCTACTGGAAGGGGACAGCGAGGAAACCCTGAACGCCATTGTAGGCCTTTCCGAGGAATACAGTTTGCCTGAAGATTCCTATTTTAATGAAATGTTTATTGAAAATATCAATTTTGAATAGCAGGGGCATTCCAAATTAGGAATAACCACGGAGTACACGAACTAAAACAAAGCGGCTGTCCCGGAAGCTTATAGGTTTGGAACAGCCGCTTTAGAAAAAATGGAACTAGAACAGCTCCTTACTCATACGATCGATTTCTTCATTGACCGCTTCATATACGCCGGGGAAGGTGCTGCCTGGGCCGCCCATGGTAAGGCAGGGAATATAGTAGAGTTTGCCGTTATTCCGGCAGGCCCGTTCGACTTCCGAGCGTACCAGCTCTTTTGTCCAGTCCCCTTTGTCCAATACCCCATTGTTGAGATCACCCATAAAGGATATTTTTCCGCCGTACTTTTTCACCAGGTCGGGAACATTGTTTTGGGTCGTACAGCCCTGGAAGACATCAACCCCCATTTCGATCATCTGGGGTACCAGGGTCGCGGCATAGGAATCGCTGTGGTGCACAATAATTTCTACTCCGTGACTCTTGTAATAAGCGTAGACCTTCTTGTACGAGTCCAGGTAAAACTCGTCAAACATGGCAGGGGACATGAAGGTTGAAATCTGGGTTCCCCAGTCATCGTGGTGGAACAGGGCATCCGGCTTGAGGTACTTGCAAACCCCTTCGGCATATTTAAGCTCGTATTCGGTTATAAACTCCACCAGTTCATGCATCGCCTCAGGCTCTTCGTAAAAAGCTGCCAGACAGTCATCGATCCCCATAAGGTAATGAGTCTGTTCAAAAAGCCCGCAAAAGTAACCTACAGTGCAAAAAACATTTTCCCTGTCCACTGCTCCCGCAATTTTTACATACTGCTCCCAGTCCGAGGCGGGATAGTCGGTTCTCGGCATCTTAACCACGCTCTTCCACTTGGTAATATCCTTGACCACCTTGTGCGCATCGTCATGCAAGGGGAAGGGGCCGGGATGGCCTTCCACAAACTTAATGGTAACCCCCCAGGAATTGACCGCTTCGCCTCCAGGCGCCGGTCCCCGGGAATTCACGCCTATCGGGTTTTGCGCCTGATACGCCGGGGTCATGAGAAGATGCAAAGCCTCATACTGCTTAACAAACCGGTCGGGCTTGCCTCCGTGGATGGTTTCCAGAAAGTTTTGTCTTTTAGTAAGCATAATTTCTCCTTATGAATGTATTGATATTGAGGTTAAACAAACCACAGGCCGAAACCCTGACCTTTTTATAGCATGTTTTTCTTTACTTTGACAGTTTCATAAAGTTGCAACTTTAAAAAATATACGCTACACTTAGTAGCGTGACCTTGGGCTGGGTCATTAAAAAGGGAGAGATGCCATTCAAATCACTTCATCCATGCTTTTTTACCTATTTGAAAAAAAACAGAGACTTAGCTATCTGAGCGGAGGTTCCGGGAGTTTTGTTTCTTCGGTCCGGGTCCTTGATACGGATAGCCCGGAGCCGGATTTTTTGTATATATGCGGCAGCCTGGAAGATCTGGACCGTATTACAAAACCGGTTTCCTGTTCTTTCCTGCTTACCGGCCCGGTGGAGAAACAGAGCATACCGGAGCAGCTGCGCGGCCTGGACATAGCCTGCGTTACCGAGTCTACGCCGGTGGTCAAGGTTCTACAGGATGTTTTTGCCTTGATCCTGAGCCTGGTGAATTGGGACATCCGCCTTAATAACGCCAGCTTTGAAGGAACCGAGTATGCCAATTTATTTAAAATTATCCGGGAACAGTTTACCATGCCCTTTCTCCTCCATGACCGGAATTTTGGAATTATTGCCTATTCTCAGGATAGTTTAGCGGATCCAAAAAGGGAACTTGTCCCCATAGAGAGGGTTAATGAAATAATTATGGAAGAGGGGACGGTTCACAAAATTTTTGAACATCGGGAGCCCTATATTTACCCCCCCTTTCCCTGTGAAGAACGGTGGCTCTGTAGTAATTTTTTCAGCGGAAACCACTTTGAATGCCGTTTTATCGCCGCTTACGATCAAAGTTCCCCCAATATAAACGGGCAGTTGGAATTGCTGAAGATTTGCTGCGCTTACACAGGCAAAATTTTTATCAATAAATCGGGGAAGCTGATCGACAAAAGACAGAATGAAGAACTCCATGAATTGATACGGAGTTATATCCAACAGTCAAGCGATCTTACCGGTCAGGATATTATCCCCATTATCAAAAGGACAGACTGGCAAATACAGGATCAATATAGGGTAGTGATTTTTCGTATGCCCGATGCCATGGAGTTTAAAAACAGCTCATCCTATCTGTGCAGATACCTGGAAACCGATGTTATACATTCCTGCGCACTGATTATGGAGCCCCTGATTATATGGATAATGAATTACCGGTTTCAGGGAAAGACGAAATATCAATTTGGGGATTACCGTAAAGTAGTTCCCTATCTGGTTCGGGAATTTAACTGTAAGGCGGGAATGTCAAACAAGATGGGTTCTTTTATGGGCCTGCGGGACGCTTACACCCAGGCCAATGCGGCGCTGCGATTGGGGGAAAAAAAGGATCCCCATCTTTGGTGTTATAATTTTGCTGACTATACCATGGAATATATTACCGATCGCCTTACCAGCGAGTTATCCCCGGAAAACATGCTCCACCCCGGGGTTATCGCCCTTACGGAATACGATAAACAAAACGGCACTGAATATCTGAAGACTATCCAATATTTTTCTGATGCGCGGTATAATATGACGACTGCAGCTGCAAGGCTGCCGGTTCACCGCTTAACTTTTCTGCGCCGCTTGGAAAAGATAAAGGAGATATCCAGGATAGATTTTGAAAACTCCGATGAACTGCTCCTTATCCAGCTTTCATTAAATATTTTGGGCGCCTCTAAAAACTAACCGGATTTTTGGGGATTCCCATCATTCCTGCCCGGTATCCAGTTCCAGCAATTTAAATGACAACAGCAAATACCACTGATTGCTGCTGTCTTCGATATTCAAACCGCTTATTTCCCTGATCCGTTCCAGCCGATATGTAAGGGTACTACGGTGTATGGATAATTCTATAGCCGTCCCGGTGATATTCAAATGATTTTCCAGATATTTTAAAAGGGTTCGGAATAAATCGGCTTTATGCTTACGATCATAATCACGCAGTTTTATTAATTCAGGTGAACAGATCATGGAGGGAGGAAATTCGCCGGCACAAAAGTCAAGGATCAGGGATTTAACAATATTTTTAAAATAATACAAATGAGCCAGAGGGCTGCTGCGATTGCCTGCCTTTAACGCCAATTCCGCCTGTCGGTAATACAGTTTTAATGTATCAAAACCCGAAAATTTATCGCTGATACCGGCTTTAAGATTATTATTAATGAGGAATGTGCCCATGATAACCGAAAACCGGTCGACTTTTTCCCCCGAAAAGCCGTCAAAGCTGTCAATTTTCGCGTCCGGGATGTTCTCACCCATATCATTCATATTGATAAATACCGCTACTGCAGCATCGTACTCAAAAACACAGGCTTCGGGAATAATTTCTTTTATACCTGCCTCTATAAAAGAAAGGGCGGGATGTTCATCATAACTTGAGTCAAAGAAAACTTTCATACATACATACTGATAATCATCGATCCAGTTGAATGTGCCAAGCAGCTCTTTAATAGAAACTGCATCGGTAAATTCTCCAATCAGAATATTCCTGATAATGTTTGGTAAAACCATCTGCCTGGCAGCATCTGCGGATGACCCTGTTATAATCGGCTGAACCCTCTCCGCCAAATGTTCTAGAAGGGCGCTGTCACTGGGGTTAAATTTTCGGGAATATTCCAGAACCAACAGCCGGTATTGCAAACGGTTTTTTTGAAAAATGTTCACATAAAGGCTGCGGACGCCGGTTATACTGGTGGGGAACAGTACTGCCCGCTGCATGGAATAAATATCGTACTCTGAAAGATCAATATGATCAGCGTCTTTTTCCTGTAGTATATAGGGCATCCGGGGAAATGCATCGGTATATTTTTTTGAAAAACTGATAACCTTGTAATAATTATCATGGAGAATCAGTGGGTTATTGAATATGTTATCACTGGCATCAAGCATGGCCTGGATATCCCTGTTATGGTTCAGAGCTTCCAGAAGATCTGCATCCCATTTATCGAAACGGGAATAGATATTCTGCACTATATCATAAATATCCAGGGGCAAAACATCACGGAAGGTAAAAATAGCTTCGAATAATCCAAAATATTTTTCCACGGTCCCCAAATTTGTATTTGGCTGCATATATAAAAGGATGGAACGGGTTTTTTTATCCGGCACGGCGCTTACCGTATTTGCATCGCATATATAGATCTGATCATCCTTTACAACCGTACCATCCCGTAAAAACTGCGGCCGCTCAAGGGTAAGTTCACCGTTCAGGTTACCAAAAAACGCAACTGTAAACCTGCCGCTTAATTCCATGAACAGTATATCTGCGCTAATCCTCATGGTTCAGGCCCCTCTTTCAACAGCGCCTTTTCTATAGCGCCAATCAGGCTTTCTGGGGTTGAAGCCCCGGCGCAAAGCCCCAGGGTTTTAAATGTCCTTGTCTCCGGAGGAATTTCAGCGGGGGATTCAACCAACCATGCGGGTTTTCCCTCCTGACGGGCTATGGCAAGGAGCCGCCGGGTATTGGCGGAGGAGCGGCCCCCGGCGACGACTATGGCATCCGCCTCAGCGCAGAGGGAACGGAGGCTGTCCTGCCGCGCTTCGGTGGCCCCGCAGATGGTATCCAATAGCTCCAGGGCGGGAAAAAATGAGCGGATGCGCTCTTCGATCGCCCTATACTCAGCGGGGCTTATGGTGGTCTGCCCGATGAGAGCGGTCCTGGCCTCAGGATCTTCCCGTAAAAGTTTTTTTGCAGCTTCCGCCGCTTCGGTGCTATTTGCGGCCAGGATGCAATGGGGGGCATAACCCTGAATGCCGATAATCTCCCCATGATCCCGGTCGCCGGCGAGGAATATCCGGTATCCCTCTTCGTGGAGGGCACGAGCTTTTAACTGACTGGCTTTAACTTTGGGACAGGTGGCGTCTACGAGATGAGCCTTCCGGTTTACCAGGGTCAGCTCCAACTGGGGGGTGATCCCATGGGCACGTATAATTACGGTGGAGGCGCTAAGGTCTAGAGGAAGTTCATCCCCATCCAGAACCTCAAGACCCTGCCCTTTCAGGGCGTCCATAGCCTGGGGGTTGTGGATCAGGGGACCCATGGCAAACACCCGGCCCGGGCCGGATCTTTGCTTCAGGGTTTTTTCCGCCATATCCATGGCCCGACGGACCCCCATGCAATACCCCAGAATACGGGCGCGGATTACCTTCACTGAAGTGAATTGCACCGCCCTACTTTGTACTTACACACTTACTTTTACCACGGCGGACCTTTTCTTAGCCCGTTTTTTTGCCTGGACGTCCCAGAAATTGACAAACCCGGAGGCGATAAAGATAGTAGAATACACCCCGGAAAGCATACCTACCAACAGGGCCTGGGCAAAATCCTTCATGGACCCGGTGGTAAATATAAAGAGGGATAAAACCGCCAGCATAGTGGTAAGGGTGGTAATAATGGTACGGCTCAGGGTTTCTGTCATGGCCCGATCCAGAACGTCTACAAAGGCGGCATCGGGATAGATACGCCGGGTTTCCCGGATACGGTCGAAGATAACGATAGTATCGTTGATGGAATACCCTAAGATGGTGAGGATCGCCGCAATGGTGGTGGTGTTAAATTCCATACGGGTCCAGGTTACAAAGGCCACGATGATAAGGGCATCATGGGCAATGGCCAGAACCGCGCCTATGGCGAATTGGGGCTTAAACCGTATGGAAGCATAGATCAGGATTAAGAGCAGGGTAAGGGCCATGAGGATACCCGCCTGATCCGAGAGCTGCTTGGAAAACCGGGAACCTACATAGTCCGACCGGGTTACCGCTACCCCGCCTGTTCCAAAGACCTCTTCCAGGACAGAGATAATTTTTTCCGCAGGAATTCCCTGGCCACCATCAATTTCACTATCCTCCATACGGATCATAAAATTACGATCCGCGTCCTGTCCCAGAACCTGGACCGAAACAGTTCCCAGGGGTGTTAAGGCGGAGCGGACATCCTCAATGGGGATCACCGGTAAGTTGTCGGGGAGGTAGTGGATCCTATAGGGATCCGAACCAAGCTGGGGATTACCCTGGGCGCTCTGGACCAGGGATAGTGATACTGCGCTGCCCGGAGCCGAGGTATTTACCTGTATTCCATCCACCGTGGAAGACAGGGCAGCGGTTAAAGTACCGATGCTTGGGTAGGCGGTGAAAGGAAAGTTATGGGTTACCCCTTCTACACCGGAACCGGATATAACAATATAGAAACCATTACGGTCCATAGAAACAGAGGCGTTTCCCCGGCCATTGTAGGTCAGGGAAAAAGCCGTGGGGGCAAACTGCACTTCCTGGATGAGCCCTGCCTGGAAATCGACCCCCAGGTTAAAGCCCTTTAAGGAATAGCTGATAAGCCCCCCAATAATCAAGACCGTCGAAACAATCGCCGTAGGAACAAACAAGCGCGAAAAACGAATAATCTTCATTATTTGATCCCCCGTGAGACTTCACCGATTTTTGGGGAGAACCAGCTGACTGAAAGCTTTTTACTGCCCAACACGTCGGTGCCGAAGTCAAAGATAAGCCGCGATACAAAAAGGGCGGTAAAGACCGAGGAAAACACCCCGATGGCCAAGCTGACCGCAAAGCCCTGAATGGGGCCGGAGCCGAGCTGGGAAAGGAACAGGGCGGCAATAAAGGTAGTGATATTGGAGTCCATGATGGCCCAGAAGGCCTTGTTGAACCCCGCATCTATGGCGGCTTTCCGGGACTTGCCCAGCCGCAGTTCCTCCTTCATCCGCTCAAAGATGATAACATTGGCGTCCACCGCCATGCCTATGGTCAGGATGAAGCCGGCGATACTGGGCAGGGTCAGGGTAAAGTTAAAGGCTGAAAGTATGCTGCCCATGAGGTAAATATTCAGGACTTGGGCGACAACCGCATTTACCCCGGACCCTTTATAGTAAGCAAGCATGAAGATCATCACCACTGCCAGGCCGCCGAGCAAGGCATAAAGCCCCTGGCGTATGGTATCCGACCCCATGGAGGCGCCGATGGCCTGCTGGTTGACTACCTCAAGCTCCACGGGCAATGCCGCGGTTCGCAGGGTAAGGGCAATATTATTGGCTTCTTCCAGGCCGAACCCGGTGAGCCGCACTTGGTCCCGTATGGGGGACTGGATGGTGGCCTGGGACTTAACCCGGTCATCCAGCACTATGGCCAAGGGTATACCCACGTTGTTGGAGGTAAGCTCATAGAAAATATCCCCCCCCTCGGCATCCAGCCCGAAGGTAACCTCAGGCTGGCCGTTCAGGGAATTCCGTTCCACCAGGGCGCTCTGTATATGGTTGCCGTCCAGGCCGATTTCACGTTTGATCGCCGTATACCCGGTAAATTCGTCCAAGCCGTAGCGGTCCTTGGTATAGACCCCCCGGATAATCACGTCCGCAGGCACGATGGAAGGATCGATAAGTTCTCCGGCGCTGTTAAAGGTTGATGTGGGATGGGTGGCGTAATACTGGTTGAAGGTACTGAGGGCGTCCCGATCCACAATATGGAAGTTCAGCCCCCCCTTGCCCATGATGATGGAACCGATCCGTTCCGGGTCCGCAGCTCCGGGTATTTCCACATAGATCTGGTCCGCCCCCTGGCGGCGTATCACCGGCTCGGTAAGGCCGAACTTGTCGATACGACTGTTCAGCACTTCCAGGGCCCGATTTACCGCATCGGTCCGATCTTCTTCGGTAAGTTCCCTGCCCAGCCGGTCCCGAAGAGCGTCCATGTCGGCCTGCAACACGATACTTAAGCCCCCGGAAAGATCCAGACCCAACTGGACTGCATTTTTCTGAAGGTCCTTTAGCTTGAAGATATTTTCACGATACCGAGTTTCAATGGTTTCCTGGGCTTCCTGGCGGCTTATAAAGCTGGAAAGCACCGTCTGGGCATTCCACACCGCATTTTTAAGATCCCGGTTGTTCTTTTTGGCAATAGTTGTGAGGAAGGAAAGCCGTTCCGGCACATCAGCGCCGGAACGGGCCGCATCTATCAAGGATTGAAGATCCGCCTGGGCTGTCTGGGAAGCATATATTTTAATCTGCTCCCGGGATCCCAAAGCCAAAACCTGATCTTCCTTGGGAACCATAAAATACCAACGTATAGTTGGAAACAGGAAGACAAAACACACCCCAATCGTCAGAAGGACGATTAAGAACCGATATCGTTTACTCATGTATCCGCTCCACGAAGCGGATGCTTGATGTTTGAAACATAACGCTCCAAGCGCCCTGTTTCATGCATCCGCTTCAAAAAATTAGTTCTTAGAATCTTCCGCACCACCCTCCTGGGCAGGCTTGTCATCCGAGGTTTCCGTTTTCTTATCTTCGATCTTTTCAACCTTTTCGGCTTTTCCGCCACCATCCGCCACCACCGTGGCTATGGCACTGCGGCTGAATTCGACCTTGACGCTTTCGTCTATTTTAACTACCACCGTGGATTCCTTCACGGTCTGGATAACCCCGTGGATACCGCCGATAGTGACGATTTTATCGCCCTTTTTTATGGCATTCAGCATTTTCTGGGTTTCTTTCTGTTTTTTGTTCTGGGGCCGGATGATAAGAAAGTAGAAGATACCAATGATCAGGATAAAGGGAACAAAGGTGCTGATAATGGAACCGGAACCCCCACCCTCGGCCCCTCCCTGGGCGCCCAAAAGAAGAGAAAAAATAAGTGAATTCATAGTTTAACATCCTTACGTAAATAGAGCTTTTTGTACGCTAGCATGGGAGGGCGGGGAGGGTCAAGGGGAGGAAAAGAAATTCAGTTTATGATGGCTGTTACAGAACGATCGCCCGTTTGACATCTACCAGGAAAACCCCGAAGAGGCGGTCCAGGGGAGAATCAACCGTAAGAGAGGCGCCGGCTGCCTTGTTATAGAGTTCCACCACGGTTTCCAGCTCGGTCTTTTCCTTAGAGTAGATTGCCGAGGAATAGGCCGCCCGGAACAGGCCTTTTTCGGCCAGTTCCCGGGTGGACAAGCTGCGATACCGGTTTCTGGCTTGGCCATCCACCACTGCGGAAGGTCCGTCATAGCCAATGGTGAAGACAAAATCTTCCCTTTTGAGCATAAAAACCCCTTTCTTCGAGAGTCCGGTCTAACACCCTCCGCACAAGGCCCGAGGCTTTGTGTTTATTCGAGGGTGTACTTCATTCGTAAGCGACTTCACTGAGGATCGAAACTATCCTTCCCAACCCCGCAGGTAGGGCACGCCCAATCGCTGGGGAGGTCCGCAAAGGCGGTTCCGGGCTTAATATCCCCCCCTTTATCGCCTACTGCGGGATCGTAGATATAACCGCACACATTACACACGTATTTCTGACCCATCTTGTCCTCCTACCAATTTTCGCCTAATACTTCAAAATAGTCCTGGGGGTGGGCGCAGGCCGGGCAGGCTTTGGGCGCTTCGGTCCCCTCAAAAATATATCCGCAGTTCAGGCAGCGCCAGATGACGCTTTTGTCCTTTTTAAAGACCTTCCCGGCATCCAGGTTGGCCTTGAGTTCGTGGAACCGTTTGGCGTGCTGTTTTTCCGCCACCGCAATATTCGTAAAAATCACCGCAATGGCGGAAAAACCCTCTTCTTGGGCGATTTTGGCAAAGTCAGGGTACATTTCCTTCCATTCGTGATCCTCCCCGGCGGCGGCATCCGCCAGGTTTTGAGAGGTCTTGCCAATGACCCCCGCAGGGAAAGAGGCCTGGATGGTCAAATCCCCGCCCTCAAGAAACTTAAAGAGCCGTTCGGCATGTTCCTTTTCCTGGGCGGCGGTTTCGGTGAAAATATTGGAAATCTGTACTAAACCGTCTTTTTTGGCAGCGCTGGCATAAAAAGTATACCGGTTCCGGGCCTGGGATTCCCCGGCAAAGGCGATCAGCAGGTTTTTTTCTGTCTTAGTTCCCTTTAAATTAGGCATATTTTGCTCCTTCAAATGAAAGTATATCACGTAAGTATTCACCTTTCCATGAGGATTTTCAAGTGATATTTTTTGAAAAACAGGCTGTTTTCAGTTTATAGCTGTGCTGGGTTACTGACCGGGGAGGGAGGGCAAGGCCCCGACGGCGATTATGCCATTGCCCAAACGACGACGGTATACCCAGAATCCTCATTCCTGAATGTTATATTGGAAACAACGCCGACAATCTCCATTCCCCCATTTTAACATAAAAAAATGTGCCAACCGACACATTTTTTTATTCATTGTTTTTTACACAATCTTTTCGTCTTTTTTATTCAATGGCGTAAAATTACCCGTGTATTCACTGCCGTATGCACCCTTGATTGCCCCCGTCGGGAATGAGGTGCCAACACTTGCCAATTTTACGGATTGTTGTTCCAATGGTTCCGCCTGTGCCAAAGTGCCTGTTGTATATGTTAATATCCCAGTTAAAGTTGAGTCAAATGCTGCCTCTTTTTCCAAATCGGTTCTGAATGCCCGCAATTCTTCCTGGTCCTAGCCCAATTGAATAATCAACGCCTCCGCCATTTTCTCTGCGTCTGCACCGGAAATACCCAATGCCCCGGTAATTTGTGTCACCATGTTGTTTTTCAGTATAGTAAGCTGATTACCTATAATGGAGCTATTCCCAATTGGAATACTCGTTCCACGTGTAGAATATCCATCAGTATCAGTGGCATTGTTCACCCCAGCAGTTGTGCGGGCATTGATAAACGCAGTAACCGCGCTGTTAAGTTCAACATGCTCTGATTGTGCATCCGGTTCCGTCTGCCAATCTCTGCTTATCAAATAGTGACCTGCCTTGTATGCGTTAAAATTCTTATCAAATGCCGTGGTATCGTCACTAAAAACTGTGTTAATTATAACAGTCCTTTGTGCATCCATAGTCGCAAGGAATGTCGTAATTGACGGTTTGGTGCCTGCACCCCTTATTATCGTTTCGGCATCTTTCAACGCGGTAAGTTTGGCGGAGGGGTTACCAATAGTGCCAATGTATTGTTCCAATATCCTGGCCTGATTGGACAGTTCTGGCAATACAGCGTCTATAACATTCGCAGCCTCAGACCCTGAAAGTAGACCGTGGATAATGGGCGACGCAGGATTTGAATTTGCGTAAATATGACTTCCTGTGTCCACATTTTTTGGTGTGCCAAAAGGTGTTGCGGGTAAAGAATTCTGCTCCCCGGTCGGGATGCCGCCGCCAGCTGGTGCGGTATTAGATGTGTTGAACGTTATCTGGAAGGTACCGGTAGCGGTAGCGATGCCGCTGTAACTTAACGGCGTTATCTCCAAATAATATGTACCTCCATTATAACCACCGCCGCTCTGGTACACCGGCATATAAATGAAGGTGACATCATCGTCGTAATAGATGGTTTGCTCGCCTCCAATCCTGCCATCCATGCTAACGTACCACACTTGTATCTTTAGGACTTTTAGTGTGCCGAATTTGACATGGATACGGTGTTGATTTGAGGTTACATTCAAAGAAAACCACTGTTTACCGGATGTCACAAAGTTTCCGTTTGTCCAGGTACCGGCAGTCAAACTTATAGCGGTGTCCCGGCTGGAGCCGGGAACTTTTTCTTTCCAGGATGCAGTTATTATTATATCACCGCTTACATTTGTGTAATCACCCTCCCAGCCATCGAAATCGTAACCGGTTTTTGTTGGGGCAGAGGGTGGCACAGCACTATCACCCTGAGCTACACTTCGGACACCTATTGTACGTTCACCATCCATAAATGTTACTGTATAATGCGGAAGCTCCGGAACCTCCTGAAGATGAGCATAACCCTCTGAATCCATCGTATAGCCTGGTTGAATAGTATATGTGGCAAGTTTCAGGCTTGAGTCGGTAGTATAGTCTATCGTCTGAACCTGAACCTCGTCACAGTCAGGGTATGTGCACGATTGCCTGCCCACCTTATCATGCACAGCATACACTGTGCCCGTCTGTCCAGAGCCGAGTGGTCCAGCAGGAACCACAGTTACAAAACGAGAGTTCTCCAAGGTCCACACCGTTTCCCCGTATGTATGCTCGTGTGCGGGCGTTGTTGGTGTTGTTGGTGTTGTTGGTGTTGTTGGTGTTGTTGGTGTTGTTGGTGTTGTTGGCGTTTGTGAGCCCCCTTTTTCATCACCATTATTACCACCACCCCCTGGCATCTCACATCCCGTAACCACGACCGACGTCACCGCCAATCCAGCCGCCAAAATCATCACTAGTAAATTTAATTTACTCCTCCGTGACTTTGGTTGTCCATTTTCTTGTTTCTGTTCTTCCATTTTGTTTTCTCCTTTTTTAAGGTATCATCGGAGTAATGCTACGCAACACTCCATGCCTGAATGGGGTGTTAGGGTTTCCGAATGAGGCGTTAGGTATCTTGACAAGTTGTGTTTTAGCTAAAGTATAACGGGAGCCGGGAGCCGGGAGAGGTGAGGTCTGCTTTATGAGACACAACCCTACTTGGAGTTTTAGTGTCGCCGTTGCCTGAAACATGGGAATATCCTAGTCAATACGGAAGATTTATTCAATAACTTCTCCAAAAATGAAAATCAGACAATTTTTGCCCGCTATTAAAACTTGTAGGCACAATGGCACATAACCCCACCGTAAAACGGTTACTATGCACAACGGTATCCCTCACGGCGGATATGAGCCACCCTTGGTTGCACTGAGAATTTCAGTTCTTCATAACGTTTTCATACTCCGCCTCGTAACCCTTGAGCTGGGGGTTATCCGGGGCCAGGGCTAGGGCTTGCTTGAGGTAGTATACTGCCCGGCGTTCGTCCTTCCGGCGGTGGTATATTTCAAACATGCTTATCAGGGAGTTCAGATTGCGGGGGTCCTCAAAAAGGCTGGACCGGAGCTCGGTCATCACCGCTTCTGGGTTGGTCCGGAGGCGGCTGCGGAGATAGTAGTAACGGCTTTTCAGGGTGCCTCCGGGCAGGGTGTTAAGGCGGCTTTCCAGCAGCCTTCCCGCTTCAGCTTGCCGGCTTGAGTCGATCAGGGCGGCAATGTAGGCCAAGGCCCCTTCCTCAAAGGAGGGATCCTTTTCGTAGAGTTCCAGGGCATAGGATAGGGCAGCTGCATGGTTTCCCAGGCCCCGCTCCACGGTATAGGCAGAAAGCAGGTCCTGGTAGGAGCGGCGCTCGGTCAAAAGCCGGTTTAAATACTGCGAGGCCTCCTCCCAGGCCTGGCGGTGTATTGCATCCTGAAGCGCCAGGGCTAATACTTCCAGAGAGGGCTCCCGGACACTTCCACCGGAATTTTCCGGGGCACCCAAGAGGCGGCTCAGGATTTCCCGGCCTTCATCATGGTCCTCCTGGCGGTTCGATTCCATCAGAAGTTGTGCGGCATATACTGACACTTCTTCATCCCCGGGATCGGAGCGGAGTATAGCCCGGAGGTAATTCAGGGCGCCATCCCGGTTCCGGTACCCTTCGGCCTGGAGGCGGGCGCGAAGGAAAAGGTATAGCCGGTTATTGGGATTGATGGATGCATAGAGATCCAGGGGAATCTGAGCCTGGAGGAACTGGCCCCGCTCCACTAGTATATGGGCTTGCATGAGGATAAACCGCCCGTCCCGGTTGTTTCGTTGCAGTATCTCGGATATGGCAGGCTCGGCCCGGGACCAGTCCCGGCTGTTGTAATAAGCCAATGCAAGCTGCCGCTTTACCGTGTCGTTGTCGGGATACTGGATAACCAGGTCGGAAAGCAGGCGTATCCCCTCCTGATCCTGGCCTTCCCGAATCAGGAGCCGGGATAATTCCAGGGCAGCGGGATAACATTCCCGGGATATGGTATAGACCTTGGTAAATTCCCCCTTGGCCTCTTCGATGCGCCCGGCCCGTTCATAGGTGATACCGATAAAATAGATGGCCAGGACACCCCGGGGGTTTAATTCCCGGGCGCGGTTCAGATCCGGCAGGGCATTTAAAACCTGAGATTCCCGGGATTCCCCCAGAAAAACCAGGAAAGGAAGGACATGCTCAAGGTAATCCTGGGAATTTGCCGGGGGAGGGGTATAGATGCCCAAATCGGCCTCCCGGAGTATCCTGGTATACGGGTGGGTCAAGGGGGGAGTCACAATGGGCATCTCGGCCTGCACATCCGGGTAAAGCCTTTTCAGCAGGGTCACCGCCACGGCGGACATGGCCCTGCCAAAATCTCCCTGTTCCAGGCCCCGGGTTTTTATTATATCCAGGGCTCTGATCAGGGAAGAAGGGACCCCGGATTCCACTAGTGCGCGAATCTCATCCGCCGTGCCCCCGGAATTTTTTGGGAAGAAAGGCGTCTCCTGAACCGGGCTTGTAGGAATGGTAAGAAGAGTTTCCACCGGTTCGGGGCCGCTAACACAGGAAAAAACCGGGAAGCAAAAAAGAAAAACAACCGGAGGAATACTCCAAAAAGCGATTCTCCGGGGATTATTCCGGGGATCGCCGCACACTGTCACGGTTTGGAGTCCTCCGGGAAACTTCGACCCCCAGGGGTTTCGGCGACGGGTTCCGAAGGGGGAATCCGGTCCGAAGCGCCGCCATTTGAAGAGCTTTCTGATTTTTTTTTCGTTCCCAGGGACAGCAAAACCAGAAGCAACCCTGCTAAAACTACAAAAAGGAACCACCAGTCCACTACGAACTGTTTAAAGGAAAAGGGAACCACCCGAAAGGAAAAAATCATCAGCATACAGCCCAGGAAAACAAAGGCGATGGCGGGGACCACATAACGGATGCGGACAGCCCCAAAATGGTGCCAGCCCGCAGGCAAAAGGGCAAGACCTGAGAATACCGACAGCAGGGGCCAACTCTGGGAGAAGGAAAAGGGGATAATCTGTAGGGCGGAAAGGAAAAGAAACAACCCGACCAACAGGAAGAAGGTGGCAAAAAACAAATAAAGTGAGCGTTTGTTCAATTTAATTGCAAAAAAGGCAAATAATACGCCGATAATTACAAAGAAAAAGGCCCTTAGTACGGAAAATGGGGTAGTTCCCCCACGGGTTCCCAGTAAAAAGGCGCTTCCGATAAACATCAGCAGGAGACCGAAGAAAAATACAATGCGTGCGGTGATCTTGTAGCTTGTTTGTAGGGCCATATGGTAAGTATAACAAGACTTGGCTTTGCTGCCAATGGGAAAACCTTATGTTAGGATCAAGGTTGTGAAAAAAAAATTGACTTCTTTGTTTGTTCTGCCCCGCCTGTGGCGGTTTTTTCTTGCCCTTTTGTTACTGGGTATCCTGGCGGTATGCGCCACCGGGGATTCCCAAAATATCAACGATGGGATAGATCCTTACTATCTAATTGGTTCCAAGGAGCAACAGCGGGTATTTCGGGATCTCTTCAGCCTGCTGTCCAAGGAAGCCCAAAGCGGGGAGGAGCAATTTTCGGTGGTCAGGGAAATTGCCAATGAGTATGCCAAAATGAAAGAATACAGCCGTTTAATCAACTTCCTCAGTTCCTGGACCTATACCCATCCGGATGATCCCTATATTGCCTATTACTTACTCATGACCGCCTACGGTTACGGCCAGCAGGATGCGTTTACCATGGCGGGGCTGTACTTTGATCTGATCGTCAAAAACTACCCGGACCTGACTATCCGGGGAGAATCAATACACCTGACCTGCCTGAATCAGCTGATCAACCTTTCGGACAACCCGGAGCAGCGGGTCTGGTACTACCAGGAGCTGATCTCCCGGTTTTCTGACAAGATCGACCTGGGGGTTACCTATTTTATGCTGGGCCAGGCCTATGAGCATATTGGCGAATGGAACGGCGCCATCCAGGCCTATACCCAGTTTCTGCCCTATTACGGGGCAGTCATCCCAGGGTTCCCCGAAGCGGACAGTTACGCCAAACAGTTGGTAGACTTCAATAACTCCCGCAAGGACTGGACCTTTGAGACCCTGGGTTCCCTTTTGACGGCGGTCCGTTCCGCTCTGGATAATGGGAGCAGTTGGCAGTTGCGGCGTTATCAGGCCAAGGTCAACTTCTTTGCCCGGTCCTGGGGGCAGGAAGACCGTGATGGTTCGGGGATGGCGGAATTCAACCTTTCGGATTTTATGATGAGCAACCATATCCGCTACGCCGCCGAACTGGACGCCACATCCAACGCCAACGAAGCCTACCTCCGTACCTGGGGCTGGTCCCAGTATATTTCCACCTGGTATCTCTACTTCCGAAAGATCAACTTCCCCTCGGACCCGGAGATTCATGGCCGTTGGGAATGGGCGGGGATCTATTATGGAGAAAAATTTTAATGAACCGGTATTTCCCCCGAAAATGGATTCCACGGCCCCGGTCATGCGGGGCCCTTTTTTTATTGTCTCTGCTCCTGACCTTCCCACTTCCCTCCCCTGTCTCCGGGGCTGAACCCCTGGATCCCCCGGTGCAAAATCCGTTACCGGCGCTCCCCCCCACGCAAACGCCGGTAACGGCCCTGAGTCCGGCGCCTCCCCCGGCAAGCCCGGAAAATCAGGCGGCCCCAGAGCCGGCTTTCCCCCGGCCCCTGCGGCAGGTTTATGCCACCCCGCCGGCGCGGCTTATGCGTCGGAACGGCTCGCTTCCTGAAAACACCCTTTCCCCGGCCCTGCCAGGACTGAACAAGCCTCTGACCCGGCATTATATCCAGCAATACTCCGGGAAAGGCGGGCTTGTCTGGCTTGCTGCGGTGATGGAGCGCGCAGGACCTTATATTTTCTTTGTACGTCAGGAAATACGCGCCCGGAATCTTCCGGAAGAACTGGCCTACCTGCCGGTGATTGAGTCTGGGTACCTTTCAAGCGCCCTGAGCCGTTCCGGTGCTGCCGGGCTCTGGCAGTTCATGCGGAACAGCATAGGCGGCTACGATATGAGGATCACCGATTATGCGGACGAGCGTATGGATTTCTGGAAATCCACCCAAGGAGCCCTGCGCAAGCTGGAGGACAATTACAAGCAACTGGGTGACTGGCCCCTGGCCCTGGCGGCCTACAATGCCGGCCTGGGAGGGGTGACCAGGCTGATCCGGGAAACCGGCATCCGGGACTACTGGCAGCTTGCGGAGAAGGGGAAGCTGAAAACCGAAACCGCCCACTATGTGCCCAAACTGCTGGCGGTTTCCTATATTTTGTCCAACCCCCGGCAGTTCGGCTTTAGCCCATCCTGGCCCGAGGACCCCCGGTGGACCCGGATCACCCTGGATCGTCCGGTGGACCTGGTTCTTCTGGCGGAATATTCCGGGGTGAACGTGGAAACCCTTAAAAAGGGAAACCCAGAACTCCGCTATACCATAACGCCCCCGGAACGGGGCTACCAGCTCAAGGTGCGGGACGCCGATGCCCCGGCAGTGCTAGCGGCCCTGGAACGGGAGGACCTTTCCCTGATACGCTACTACTTCCACACCGTAGGCTATGGGGACACCCTTTCCGCCCTGGCCCAGCATTACCGGCTTACGGTGGACCGTCTCTTAGCGGATAACCCCGGGGTCAACCCCCGGACCCTCCAAATCGGCAGCAAGCTGCGCATCCCCGCCATTACCGACGCAGGCCCCTATCAGCGGCAAACCGCAAGCGGGGCCGGCCTTGCCTTTGAGGGGACCCATCTGGTAAAACGGGGGGAGACCCTGTGGTCCATTGCCCTGGCCTACGAGGTGGACCCGGAAGTTCTGGCAGAATTCAACGGTATGGGCTTAAACGACACCCTGCGTGAGGGAAGGGTGTTGAAAACGCCGATAATAAAATAGCGAGGGTTTGAGGGTTGAGGAAAGCCGCTTTCTTTTTTATAGCAATTTTTCTTGTCATAGAAGTGTCCGGGCAGGAGATTGGCATCACCGGGTCCGTGGAATGGGAAGGGATGGATATCCACACATCCGTGGCCCTGCGCCTGGCTTCCGTGGGGATACGCTTGCCCACCGGCCGGGCCCAGGCGGAAGAGCTGATCAGCACCGAATACCCCCGGCTGGTGCGGCCCTCCCTGCTTTCTATACCGGTGGATTCCTCCAACACCGTGGAGGACCTGATTAATTCCGGAGAATTCTCCCTGCGCACCGTGGGGAGCATTGCCCTATCCGCCAAGCGCATCCCCCCGGCCCTGTCCACGGACCTGGCCTTCCTCACCGCCAACTACACCATCGACCTTACCCGCATAGGGGCGGCCCTCATCCGGCACAGTGCCCCCATGGAAGTGGCCCGGCCCCTGCGGCCCATCCCTGCGGCGGCATATACGGGAATCATCATCATCGCCAATGAGGCTCTGCCGATCCACGGCCGGAACGCGGGCGCCAGGGTTCTCCCCTGCCTGTTCCCCAAGGTCTGGGATACGGAAATGAACCTAATCTACGAACGAAATATGCTGTACAACGAAACCGCCCAAAACGCTGGTATGGTCCGCTATGTATCCGAAGAGAGTATCTTCCGCCCCACCCCTTCAGGGCTGAGCCCGGAACTGAGCGCCCTGGTGGGAAATAACCCCCTGCGCATCATAGCCCGAGCTGTCTACGGCATACGGCCCACGGACCCTATCATCGACCGGCAGGATGCCCTGACCATCCTGTCCTCGGATGCAAATATCCGGCTCCTCAGGGAAGGCCGGGTCGCCCTGGTATTGCACCGGGATGTGCTGAGAAACCCTATTACCAGCGAATAATTTTTTTGTCGCGTTGACAGCCCCACTCTGCCCGGCTAAGATAAAATCATGAAAAAGTTGGCGATGATTGTGGTCCTGGCCGTTCTGGCCCTTTCCTGCTCCAGAAATGACGAGCTTTCCATGGAAGATATTAGCGCCCTCACCGGGGCGGGGGTTACGGAAATCCTGGCAAAGACCAGTGCAAAGCCCTGGCGGGGAGAGGAATTCACCCCCGGAAAACTGGGCGGAACCTGGAACAGTGTGATGGATCAGGACCCGAAAACGTTTAATATCCTTATCGCCCAGCAGGACAATATAAGTGCAGGGATAGTAAATTCCATGCTGGACTATCTGGTGGATTACGATCCCCTCACCAAAGAATGGAAACCCCACTGCGCGTCCTTTGAGATCATCCCGGATGAAAAAACTGATACTCTGGATCTGATCTATACCCTCCGGGATGATATGTACTGGAGTTTTTACAATTCGAATAGAAAAATTAAAGTTACCAGCGATGATGTAATCTTCTGGTACAATGAAATTGACGGTGACCCCGCGTTCCAGAGTTCTGGCTATTACCAGCAGTTCCTCACCATGGAGGACGGCACTGAGGCGCACATTGATATTGAAAAAAT
This sequence comes from Treponema primitia ZAS-2, assembly GCF_000214375.1. Classification (NCBI taxonomy): domain Bacteria; kingdom Pseudomonadati; phylum Spirochaetota; class Spirochaetia; order Treponematales; family Treponemataceae; genus Treponema; species Treponema primitia. Next base: position 2,764,826 of record NC_015578.1, read on the forward strand.
TGATGATCGGCGTTTTGTGTTTCACTTCCCCCGGATAGTGGCGGAACCCCTGCTGGCGACCAATACTGACATAGCGCCCCGGCTTGACTACGAGCAGGCCAAACGGGAAAAGGGCGTCCAGGGGGTACAGGACCTGTTCAGCGTGAACACCGACCCGAAAAACATACCTTCCATGGGGAAGTGGTTTCTGGCGGAATACACCCCCGGGCAGCGGCTGGTGTTCAAGCGCAATGGCGATTACTGGGACAGGGATAGCAAGGGTACCGCCATTCCCTACTACGAAGAACAAATTGTGCGGATCATCCCGGATGAGAACACACAATTCCTGCTCTTCAAGGAAGGGCAGATCGAAACCTATACCGCCCGCCCGGAAGACCTGGATGAACTGGTAACCAAGGCAAACAGCGATTATACGGTATTCAACAACGAAGGCGCCCTGAGCGCGAGTTTCTGGACCTTTAACCAGAACCCGGCCAACAACGAAACTCCTCAGTACGAATGGTTCACCAAAAAAGAATTCCGCCAGGCCATGAGCTGCCTCCTGAACCGGGACCGGATCATCTACCAGGTGTACCGGGGGCTCGCGGCGCCGAAACTCAGCTTCTTCCCCGAGCCGAACCGCTTCTACGATCCGGAAATAGTCCTGCAATATACCTACAGTCCGGAACAGGCGGAAAAACTCCTAGCCGGTATAGGCATCAAAAAGGACAGCGCAGGGATAATGCGGGACAGCCAAAACCGCCCCATTGAATTCAATTTAACTATCCGTTCCGAAAGTGCGGTGATGAACGATATTGCCTCTATTATCAGTGATGAATGCGGTAAGCTGGGCATCAAAATAAATATACGGGTCCTGGATTTCCAGAAACTGGTGGAACAGATATTCAATACCTTTGACTGGGAGTCGATCATCATGGGGCTTTCGGGCTCCCAGATATTCCCCAGCCAGGGAAGCAATGTCTGGGCCTCAGGCGGCAACCTCCACCTCTGGTATCCCCAGCAAAAAAGCCCGGCCACGGACTGGGAAGCCCGGGTGGACTACCTCTACAACGAGGGGGCCTTTACAGTGGATCCCCAAAAGGCAAAGGCCTATTGGGATGAATTCCAGGGGATACTCCTGGAACAGTGCCCGGTAATTTACCTGGTACGGCCCAGGAGCTTTGAAGCCCTGCTGAACCGCTGGAATCAGTCGAATGTCTACTTTGACAATCTCAACGGCTTCGAAATAACCCATATCTTCCTGAATCAGTGAGAGTTCCGTGAATCGTGTCGCAGCCGCAGCCCGAAGAATCGCAGCATTACTATTCCGGCCCTTTTACCTTTTTAAACAAAAGGCGCCGCTAACTGCGTATATTCTGAACAGGCTTGTTACCATGGCGGTGATGCTCTTTCTCCTGGGCTTCGCCGTATTCGGCCTCATGGAGCTTGCCCCGGGGGATATTGTGGATCAGATCATGATGCAGCAGCTTTTCTCGGAAGGGGATTCCCAGAGAGGGGCAGTGAGGAACCAGCAGGCCATGTCCATGGATCAGCTTGAAGCCCGCCGGGCAAGCCTGGGCCTGGACCAGCCCTTTTACATACAGTACCTCCGCTGGCTTGAACGGGTTATCCTCCACCATGACCTGGGGACGAGCCTCATATCCCGGGCGCCGGTTTCCTTCCTCATCGCCTCCCGCCTGGCAAATTCAGTGTTACTGAACATCATCTCCCTGGTGCTGATAACCTTCTTCTCGTTTTTTCTGGGGGTATACTTTTCCACCAAGGCGGGGACCCATGCGGATCTGGCGGTTACCTTCTTTGCCCTGGTACTCCACGCCTTTCCGGGGATGCTCCTACTGATACTGTTGCAGCTTTTCGCTTCGGTTAGCGGGCTCTTTCCGGTCACCGCTTATCCCCCCTTCCCCTTTGCCTCAAACCCCCCAGGGTTTGTGTTTTCCTACGCACATCATATCTTTCTGCCACTGCTGGCCTCCTTTCTGGGAGGCATTGGGGGAACCCTCAGGATGATCCGGGCCACCATGCTGGACCAGCTGGGGCAGCCCTACATTACCAGCATACGGGCACGGGGCATAGGCGAATGGCGGGTCTACTTCCACCACGCATTCCGGAACACCCTGAACCCCTACATCACCGGGAGCGCCAACCTCCTGGCAAGCCTCTTTTCAGGCTCATTGATTTTAGAAATCATCTTCGCCTATCCCGGCATAGGCCGGCTCATGTACGAGGCGGTACTCCAGGAGGACATCAACCTGGTGCTGGCCAATATCATGTTCGTATCCTTCCTGGTTCTCTTAGGCATGGTCCTGGCGGACATACTCCTGGCCCTGGTGGATCCCCGTATCCGCTACGGAAAGGATTAGTGTTGCCATGAAACGCTTTTTAAACTACCTGAAGGCCCGTCCCCTGGGCCTGGTTTCCCTGATAGTAATACTGTTCCTCTACCTGGTTATGATCTTCGCAGAATTTGTGGCCCCCTATAAGCCCACCACCACTTTTGGAAGCATGACCTACCACCCGCCCAACCTGCACATAGGCTCTGAAGGCCCTGCAGCCCAGGAAGCCCGGGTGATCAATTCGGTAAACTGGAAGTACGCCCGGGTCAGGGGCGCCTACCACGGGGTGCGTTTTCTTGCCCGGGGCGAACCCTACAAACTCTGGGGCCTCATCCCTGCAGAGCGGCATCTCTTCACCACTGGCCCCGCAGCGGGTTTATCCGGAACCTACCCGATCTTCATCCTGGGAGCGGATCACCTGGGAAGGGATCTTTTCTCCCGCATCGTCTACGGTTCCCGTATCTCCCTCACCATCGGCTTTATCGCCACCGCCATCTCACTGTTTCTGTCCATGCTCCTGGGGGGCCTTTCAGGCTTTTTCGGGGGCCTCACAGACTGGACCGTCATGCGCTTTTCAGAATTCTTCATGCTCATACCAGGGCTCTACCTGATACTATTCCTGCGCTCCCTTTTATCCTCCACCATGGACTCAGGCCAATCCTACATGATGATCACAATTATTCTCTCCCTGGTAGGCTGGCCCGGATCAGCCAGGACCATACGAGGTATGGTACACGCCATCAAACGTGAAGAATTCGTCATGAATGCCCACCTTGAGATGATCCCTTCACCGGTAATCATCCTGGGACACATCATCCCCCAGATCGCCAGTCTCCTTATTGTAAGCATCGCCCTTTCTGTGCCCGGTTTCATCATGACTGAAACCACCCTGTCCTATCTGGGCCTTGGCATAGTGGACCCCGCAGTAAGCTGGGGCTCCCTGATCCGCCGGGACATCTCCACCATCAGCAATCTAAGAAATTTCCCCTGGCTCCTCTCCCCGGTCTGGGCCCTCCTGGCAGTCACCCTGGGTTTCAACTTCCTGGGCGATGCCCTGCGGGACTACTACGACCCCTACCACACAGTGTTCCGTGGCCGCCGGCTGTTCAAGAGGAGGACCCCAAAGGACGAATCAGCAGTAGCGTTACACACCGGGACAGGTATTTTAGCGAGGGAACCAGCGGTTCAGAACACAGGGCCAGATGGTTCAGAAACAGCGCCACAACACAACGGGGCTCCAATTTCAGCGCCCCTGCTCGCCGTAAAAGATCTGTCGGTCAGTTTTACCGTGCTACGCGGCAATGAGGCAGTTTCCGTTCAGGCGGTACGGGGAGTTTCTTTTACCCTGGAGCGGGGAGAAATCCTGGGCATAGTCGGGGAAAGCGGGTCAGGGAAGAGCGTTACCACCCAGGCCATACCGGGCTTGCTTCCGGAAAGCGCCGTTGTTAACGGTTCCATAAAATACGAAGGCGAAGAGATCATCAATCTGGAAACAGAAAAACTGCGGTCTTACAGGGGCAGGAAAATTGGCATGATCTTCCAGGAGCCGGGCCGCTCCTACGACCCCCTTCAGAACATGGGAAGTGTGTTTCTGGAAACCTTCCGCAACAGCGATCCTGCCATTACCCGTGAGGCAGCCCTGAAAAAAGCCGCCGCCCTGCTTAACGAGACCGGGCTCCCAAATGGCCGGGAGCGGCTTTCCAATTTTCCCCACCAGTTTTCCGGAGGCCAGTTGCAGCGCATCGGCATAGCCCTGGCCCTGGCCCAATCCTGCGAACTCCTGATCGCCGACGAGCCTACCACCGCCCTGGACGTGACCATACAAGCCCAAATAGTGGATCTCCTTAAGACTTTGCGGAAAACCCGTCGCATATCAATTATCTTCATCAGCCACGACATCGATCTGGTGGCGGACATCTCGGACCGTATCATGGTGATGTATGGCGGCCTGGTGATGGAATCCGGCCCATCCAAAGCCTTCACCGCGGCGGCACAGGTGGTGGCAACCGGCCCGGCTAATGCCGTCACCGATGGCACACACAGGGCACCCTCCTCCGATGTCGTATCCCATCCCTACACCAAGGCCCTGCTGGCGGCCTCCCCCCGTTTCGGAACCCATTACTCCGGAACCCGGCTCATCTCCATACCAGGAAAGGTGAGCGATCCTGCCCGCCCCGAGCCAGGATGCCCCTTTGCCCCCCGCTGCCCGGAAGCGCAACATAGCTGCGCGGGGAACTCTCCGACCAAAGTCGGCGTTGCAAGTTGCGCCCAGGACATACCGTCTCTCCGCTCCCTCCTTGGGGATCGCGTAATACGATGCGTATTACATAGCGAAAAGGCGGGTGTATAGATGGCTTTGATCAGCGTAACAAATCTGCGTAAACGCTTTAACCTGGAAGCAGGCTTCTTCGCCCGGTTCGGCCGCTTCGTCTATGCGGTGAATGGCGTTTCATTCACCATTGGCCAAAACGAAACCTACGGCCTGGTAGGGGAATCGGGATGCGGCAAAACCACCACCGCCCGGCTCCTGGTCAGGATGTACGAAAGCGACGAAGGCACCATCAGCTTTCAGGACACCATTGATGTGGGCTCCCTCAAAGGTTCCTCTTTGAAAAAATACCGTGAACAGGTAAAGTACGTGTTCCAGGACCCAGCCCGTTCCCTTAACCCACGGATGAGCATTTACAAAGTACTCACCGCCGGGTACCGCCATTCCACCCGCTGGCCCGGCGAAAAACAGGCCCGTGAAGAAGCGGAGGCGATCCTGGAAGAAGTAGGCCTGGGCGCGGCAGACCTGGAACGGCGGCCCGCAGAATTTTCCGGGGGCCAGCGTCAGCGCATCTCTATTGCCCGGGGCCTCCTGCCCCAGCCGGATCTCCTGATCTGCGACGAAGTAGTTTCCGCCCTGGACGTTTCCATCCAGGGGCAGATCCTCAACCTGTTAATAGACTTAAGGCAGCGGCACAATCTCTCCTTCCTGTTCATCGCCCACGACCTCAAGGTTGCCTCCTATTTTTGCGACCGTATCGGCGTTATGTATCGGGGCGAACTTATGGAAGAGGCGCCGGCAGCGGACCTTTTCCGGAACTGCCTGCACCCCTATACCAAGCTGCTCTTTTCTTCTGCGGGAAGCCTTAACAGCAATCCTACGGGGCCTACCACAGCCAGAGAACCCCTAAGGCTCAGCGGAGAACTGCAAACCCCGGTCACGGAGCTTACAGGCTGCGCCTTTGCGGAACGCTGCCCCCTGGCGGAGGAACGCTGCCGCCGGGAACACCCGGAGATGCGGGAAACCGGGTGGATGGGGCAGAAGGTGCGATGTTTTATTTTGTAAGAAATTATCAAATTTCTCTCTCTATCATTATATGATATACCAGTTATACTATAACAACCCCGAAAGAGCGCATCGCCGTTTATCTCAAGACTGCGAATCTTCCCCGAGGCCAGCGCCCCGCCTCCATCTCCCGGTGACGGATCGTAACAGGGCACCCCTTTTCTTGCATCCTGCTGCCCAGGGCTTCCGCCATGGCCACTGATCGGTGCTGTCCGCCGGTACAGCCTATGCAGATCCTCAGCAGAGGCTTTCCCTGTTCCCTGAATGAACGGATAAGGGTTTCTGCAAGGAGTACAAGGGCTTCCAGGGTTTTATGAGAATTTTCAAAGCTAAAAACATAGCCCGCGCAGGCTTTGTCTCTTCCGGTAAGGGGCCTGAGGGAATATACGTAATAGGGATTGGGGATAAACCGGACATCGATCACCGCATCCCCTGAGGCAATCCCGTAGCGGTAACCGAAGGACAGGATCTCCAGGGCGGTATCCGCCCGGTAAACACGGTTTTCCCCAAGGGCGGCAACCCGGTCCGCTTCTTCCTGAACGTTCATATACCCGCTGTTAAGGATAAGATCCGCCCGGGACCGGAGGGGCTCAAGGATCTTCCGGCAGTTTTCCAGTTCTGCGGCCCATCCTTCCGGGTAAAGCCCGGGGGCCTGTCCGATTGGAATATTTTCTGTTCCCGCCCGGCGTTCAAGCAGGACCGAATCCCCGGCTTCCATGAACACCAGGGCCGCTTCCGGAGGAAGGTTTTCCGGCTCAGGGCCTGCCGCTATGAAGAGTTCTTTCCCCACGAGGCCCCTGGTCTTCAGTTCTTCTAATAATGTGGTACGTCCCGAAAAAGGATACCCCGCCAATACAACCGGAATCATACTACAGATAATCTACCTGCAAAGCGCCTATACCACAGAAAGCTTGCCGAGACCCAGGTTATTCCCGCTGGCCTTATCAAAGAGGATACAATTGTCTCCTGCAAAGGCGATCCCGATTTCGGCATCCACCTGATAATCCACGGCGCCAAAGACGACCAGGGTAAGTATCAATTTCCCCAGGCTGATCTTCACAATGGTTTCCATTCCTGAAGGCAGGGCCGCATAGATCCTGGCCTTCACCTTACTGGTATTGTCAATCCGGATAAATTCGGGACGTATTCCCAGGGTAACCGGAGTACCGTCCACACTCTTTTTCTCTCCTGCGGGAGTAAACAACAGGTCCAGCCCCTGGGCCTTTACGTGTATCCCCTCCGGGCTGCTCTGGGCGTCGCCGTCAATAAAATTCATGGTCGGACTACCGACAAAATCACCCACAAAGGCATTGGCAGGATTATTGTATACCTCCAGGGGCGGCGCATACTGCTGAACAATCCCCTCCTTCATGAGGCAGGTCTTGGTAGAAAGGGTCATGGCCTCCAGCTGATCATGGGTTACGTATACAAAGGTAGCATGGGTCTCCGCATGGAGCCGCTTGAGTTCCGAACGCATTTCGGTCCGCAGTTTTGCATCCAGGTTGGACAGGGGTTCGTCCATGAAAAGCACCGAAGGGTTTGTTGCCAGGGTCCGGGCTATGGCAACCCGCTGCTGCTGGCCCCCGGAAAGTTCACTGGGGTAGCGTTTACCCAGGGCTTCAATCTTGAGCGTACCTAGCAGTTCAGCAATTCTGTCGCGGATTTTCTCTTTGCTCCACTTCATATTTTCGAGGCCGAAACCAATATTCTGTTCCACCGTCATGTGGGGCCAGAGGGCATAATTCTGAAACAGGAAGCCCACATCCCGCTTGGCCGGGGAAACATCGGTCCCTTTCTCGGAGGAATAAACGATTTTTCCATCGATGGTAATTTCCCCCTCGGTGGGCGTTTCCAGTCCGGCGATCATCCGCAGGGTTGTGGTCTTTCCGCACCCCGAAGGACCCAGGAGGGTTACAAAACTGCCATCCGTAATGGTCAGGTTAAGATTATCCACCGCGGCAAATTTGCCGTACATCTTCGTTACGTTCTTAAGAATTATTTCTGGCATATTATCCTCCGATTCCCTTGTCTATTGATGCGCCGGTCAGTTTATTAATGACGCCGTTGAAGAGCAGAACAATGAGTATGATCATCAAATTGATAGCATTGGCATACTGATTCCATCCCTTTTCATTGTACTGAAAAAGCATGGTGGTGAGTATTCGGGTACTCGGTACGATTAACAATACAAAGAGGGACAGTTCCCGCATACAGGAAATAAAGGGCAAAAGGTATCCCGAAAGGAAACTGGCTTTTTGTATGGGGAAAATGATCCGCAGCATCCGTTTCCACCAGGGAATTCCCACGATAAGCGCCGCCTCTTCTATTTCGTTGGAGAGCTGCAGCATGGCGTTCATCCCCGACCGGGAGGCAAAGGGAAGGTACTTTACCGAACCCACCAGCACCAGCAGGGCAAAGGAACCGTACAGGGCGGGGATAAACAGAACCGGCCGGGCAAACATGGAAAGGTACACCGCGCCAAAGGCCATGGAAGGCATCAGGTAAGGAAAGAATGCCAGGTTGTTTACAAAGGCGGAGAGTTTACTGCCCCGCCTTCTGACTATGGCATACCCCGCCAGGGCGCCCACGGTGCCGGAAATAACCGCCACCACCACCGAAAGCCGTATGCTGTTCCAGAGCCCCAAATAGATAAACTGGTTCCGCAGTATCCCTGGCTCACCGCCGCCTATATCCTCCCGGCCTGCCCCGGCCCAGAATTGCAGGGTGAAATTCTTAAGGGAATAATCCCCCGGGGCCATGATGAAGGATTCTATAGTAAATGAAATAAGGGGCAGAATGGCTACAACGGCGACCAAAACCAAAAGGATTATGGAAATGGGAAGCCTGAGATTTTTAAGGTGTACCAGAGAAATATTGGAGCTCTTCCCGGTAACCGTGGTAAAGGACCGCCGTTTTCCCACAAACCACTGCTGGAACATCAGAATCCCCGTACCAATGACGATCATCACCAGGGCCATGATATAGCCATAACCCGGATTAAGGCCGTTGAGGGTACGGTAAAGCTGGGTGGTCAGCACCTGGAAGCGAACGGGCATCCCCAAAAAGGCCGGCACCGCAAAGGCGCTCATGCAGCTGGAAAATACCAGGAGGAAGGTGGAAAGCACCGCGGGCATGACAATGGGCAGGGTAATCCGGCAGAATATTTTTATACGGCTGGTTTTGAGGATCACCGCCGCCTCTTCCAGGTTGGCGTCCATGTTGCGGAGAATGCCCCCGATAAGGATATACGCAAAGGGGGCATAGTGCAGTCCCTGGACCACAATGATGGGAAACACCCCGTAGGCAAACCAGTTGGCGGTCTCTATCCCCGTGATGGCGGTAAAGAGCCCCTGGGCGCCCCCGATAAGACGGTTGCGGAAAAAGTTCCGCCATGCCATAGCCAGGGTCCAGGAGGGCATGATATAGGGAAGGATAAAGGTTGTCGAAATGAAGGACTTCCACTTTAGATCACTGCGGGTAATGAGCCAGGCGACGCTGCCCCCCAGCAACAGGGATACTACGCAGCTCCAGAGACTCGTCATTATGGTATTCCAGAAGGGACGGTAAAAAATATTCAGACTGGTCTCCCCGTCCAAAAATATCTTCCGCCAGTGAAAATTGGTAATGTCCCCGATTTTTGCACCCCGGACCGACATCACCTCCGAGGGATGCACAAGCACTGTGTCCCGAATCAGGGATATCAGGGGAAACAGGGTAAGAAATACCAGGAGAACCGCCAGAACCGCCAGAATCACATTGTGCGGTTTCCGTGAAAAAGCCCGTAATTGCCTTCCTATTGTCATAGTAGGCCCCCTTGTGTTCTATAACCGGCCCGGTTAAGGAGCCGGGCGGGCGAAACATTCTAATTGCGCTACTTGCAACGCAGTTCCCTGCGCAGAACTATTTTTTATAGGCGATGTTGTTTACAAATTCTTCCACATCCGCGCGATTTTCAAAAATAAACTGGGGATCCTCGGGAACAAGCCGGGTTTCCCAGAAGGATACCGGATGATCCCCGTCGTTAATTTTGACCGACGGATTGGGGGAATAGGCGCCCACATCCTTTGCCCAGGGGGCGAATCCTTCGGCGGTCATGAGGTACTCAATGAACAGCTTAGCCGCATTGGGATGCCGGGCATTGGCGGTAAGGTGGAGGAACGCGGGATACATGAACCCCGAAAAGGGTTCAAGTTCGGTCATAGCGGTAAGCGCCAGGTTTTTACCCGCATCAAACCGGGTCTTGGAATACACAAAAAGTCCCATGGTGGTCGCAGGCTGACCCTTAACACCGATGTTTTCGGAAATAGTGGTATCGCTGTTACCCAAAACCAGCCCGTTTCCAAAAAAGGCCTTGATCCATTCATACCCGGCATTCTTGGTGGTTAACACAAGCTTCTTGCCGTAGAGGTTTTCATAGGCCTTTTCCAGTTTGCCGCTCCATTCAGGAGAGGTAAGCATGGTAAGAAAATTCATGTTAACCCCTTCGGTATTGGGGTCCTTAAACTGGACCAGTCCCTTCCATTTGGGTTCCGTAACTTCCCACACATTTTTGATCACCGGCTGATCGGTTTTTTCGCTGTTAAAGATGAATACCTTATTGATAAGCTGGAAGATCAGGGGGTCCTGATACTGGGCGGGGATCACACTTTTAAGGGATTCGGGAACATAATTTACCAGGTAATTTGTAGCAATCAGCTGGCCATAAACCCTGCCTGAATCCTGGGAAATGACAAAATCCGCCCCGTCGATGCGACCGCCCACCTCTTTAGTCACCTTTTCGATGAGTTCACCGTCTTTAAGATTGGAATATTCTACTTTGATGCCATACAGCTTTTCAAAAGCCTCGGATGCGCTGGAAATCCGGGAAGTAATGGAATAAACCACCACCCGGCCTTCCTCCTTGGCTGCGCTTACCAGTTCGTCATGGGTCAGTACCTTTTCGGCCCCCGCTCCGCCCTTAGCAGTATCCCCAGATTTTTGACACCCCGCCAAAAGAACGCCAATGGCCAGTAAAACAAGTATCTTTTTCATAAGTTCTCCTCAAAGTAACATTTAGATGCCTGGCTTTCTTTCGAAAGCATTTTTATCGAAAATACCATCCATACGTAAGAACAATGGACTAAGTCTTGCCCACTTTAACGATAATGTCAAGATAAATCGCCGATTTCACCAGAACCCTATGTCCAAGCAGAATACCCCCTGGTCATCGTAACCCGGTATTACCCAATACCTTCATACATAACCAAAGAACTACTATATATAAAGCCCCTTCCCATTTTCACAAAAAACCTATATAAATTAAGTACATGAATTTTACCGAATTTAACCTGCACCCCGACCTCCAACGGGGCATTGCAGATATGGGCTATGAAAACTGTATGCCCGTTCAGGAACAGGTGCTTAGCAACGCCTTTGGAGGGCAGGACCTCTATGTGCAATCCCAGACCGGGACGGGGAAAACCGCCGCCTTTCTGGTTGTCATATTTCAGCGTCTCCTTTCGGAACCCCTGATAAACGGGAAAAAGGCCCTGATCATGGCCCCTACCAGGGAGTTGGCGGTCCAGATCGAGGAAGAGGCCAAGGAACTGGGCAAATACCTCCCTTTTAAGGTAGGGAGCTTTTACGGCGGAGTCGGCTATGCCCAGCAGCAGCAGCTCCTCAGGGATAATGCCCAGATCATGGTAGGAACCCCCGGGCGGGTCCTGGATTTGAACAGTTCAGGCTATATGAACCTCATGGATCTGGCCTTCCTGGTCCTGGACGAAGCGGATCGCATGTTCGACATGGGCTTTTACCCGGATCTGCGGAAACTTATCAAGGTAGTACCCCCCGCAGATCGGCGGCAGACCATGCTTTTCAGCGCCACCCTCAATGCCTGGGTAAAAAACCTTGCCTGGGAGTATACCAAGACCCCTCTGGAAATCGAGATTGAGCCGGAAACGGTCACGGTGGTGGAAATCGAGCAAACCCTCTACCACGTACCCAGCGACGACAAGATGAAGTTCCTCATGGGCATTTTTGAGCGGGAAAAGCCTGAAAGCGCCATTATTTTCTGCAATACCAAAAAATACACCGAAATCGTAGCAAGGCGACTGGAGATAAACGGCATAAAATGCGAATTCATCATGGGTGACCTGCCCCAGGCAAAGCGGCTCAAGATCATCGAAGATGTAAAAGCCGGTATTACCCGGTTCCTGGTAGCCACCGATGTAGCCGCCCGGGGCCTGGACATTGATAACCTTGCCATGGTGATAAACTACGACCTCCCCACGGAGGCGGAAAACTACGTCCACCGCATAGGCCGCACCGCCCGGGCGGGCAAAACCGGCAAGGCCATAACCCTGGCCAGCGAACAGGACGTGTACGAACTGCCCCCCATAGAGCGCTATATTGGGAATAAAATCCCTACCATCATAGCCGAAGAATCCCTCTACGGAGTGGACAAGAGCGAAGGTATGCGTATCCGTACCGATTCCTACGATGACCGAGGCCACCGTGACCGTGACAGAGGCGGCTCCCGGGACAGGCGTCCGGAAGGCGGCAGAGGCCGCGGTGATGGCCGTCGGGACGGAGGACGCGGCGAAGGCGGTTTCGGCCGGAACGGAGGCCGCAGCCGAGACGGGGGGCGAAACGAAGGCAGCTTCCCCCGGGACAGAGAAAGGCCCGCAGAACAAGCCCAGGATACTCGATCCTCCGGCCCGCGCTCAGGGGACCAAAGGCCCGGAGGCCGCCGCCGCGAAGGCCCACAACTTGCAACGAAGTTCCCCGCGCAAAACCGGAGCCAGGGAAGGCGCCCGGAAAACGCCACAACAGCCTCGGCGCCCCAGGACGCAGAACTAACCAAGCTTTCCTACGATGAACGCATGGCCTTCTATAAGCAGAAGTACGGAGAATCCGGGGATGGGACTGGCGAAAAAGGACGGGGTAAAAGGCCCGGCAACCGGCAACGGAATTCCGAAGCCGGCCCGGCTTCTTCCGGAACTCCCCGGGCCGACTCCGAAGGGGGCCGGAATGCTAAGCGTGGCAGAGGCCGTCGCCAAGACGGAAGGCCCCGGAACCAACGGGAAGATGGGCAAAGGGACAACAGGCCCCGGCAGGATCAGGGCACCCAAACAGGGCAGAGTGGGCAGCCGAAAAAGGGCCTCCTGAGCAAGATTTTTGGTATTTTTAAGAAGGACCAAGAAAAAGGGTGATTTCAAATGAAAGCATTCTTTTAGATTTAATAGTTTAGTACAGATGGAGAACCAGTGATTACCGTAACCGATCTCAGCCTCAGCTTTGGAGAGCGCAGCCTCTTTAAGGACGTTAACCTCAAATTCACCCCCGGAAACTGCTATGGCGTCATAGGCGCCAATGGAGCAGGAAAGTCCACCTTTCTCAACATCCTTTCCGGGGAAACCGAACATGACAAGGGCGAAGTCTCGGTCAGTACCGGGGAGCGGATGGCAGTACTTCGCCAGGACCACTTTGCCTTCGAGTCCTACCAGGCCCTGGAAACGGTAATCATGGGCTATGAAAAGCTCTACCAGGTGCAGAAGGACCGGGAAGCGATCTACGCCAAGGAAGACTTCACCGAGGCGGACGGGATGAAGGCCAGCGAACTTGAGGCGGACTTCGCCGATTTGGGAGGCTGGGAAGCAGAAGCCCAAGCGGGGCAGCTCCTTTCCGGGCTCGGCCTGGACGAAGAAGACCACGGAAAACTCATGGCGGATCTGGACGAATCCAAAAAGGTGAGGGTGCTTCTGGCCCAGGCTCTTTTCGGCAACCCGGACCTGCTCCTTTTGGACGAACCCACCAACGGCCTGGACCTGGAATCCATCGCCTGGCTTGAGGAATTCCTCATCAACTTTCCCAACACCGTAATAGTGGTGTCCCATGATCGGCACTTCCTCAACGCGGTATGCACCCATGTCTGCGACATTGACTTTGGCAGGATCACCCTCTATTCGGGGAACTACGATTTCTGGTACCAGATGAGCCAAATGCTCCAGCGCCAGGCCAAGGACCAGCTCAAGAAGCGGGAAGAAAAGGCCCGGGACCTCAAGGAATTCATCCAGCGTTTCGCTTCCAACGCCGCCAAAAGCCGCCAGGCCACAAGCCGCAAAAAGGTCCTGGAAAAGCTGGACCTGGAAAATGTGGTGGTCACCAGCAGAAAGTTTCCCTACGTGGGCTTTAAGCCCGAACGGGAAATTGGCAACAACATACTGCGGATAGAAAAACTGCGGGTAGAACTTGGCAGCCACGCAATCGCCGTCAATAAAACTGATGCCGGCGGCAAAGGCAGCGAAAAAGACTCAGACTTCCAGGAACTCAGTTTTACGGTTAACAAAAACGACAAAATCGCCTTTGTGGGAGCGGAACACCTTTCAAAGACCATGCTCTTTGACGCCATAGCCGGCATTGCCAAACAGGAAAGTGGCGACTACTACTGGGGGCAGACCACCTCCTTCTCCTACCTCCCCAAAGAAAACAGCAGTTTTTTTGACTCCGACCTTTCCATCACCGACTGGCTCAAGCAGTACTCGGCAGACCAGGACGACACCTATGTGCGCAGCTTCCTGGGGCGCATGCTCTTTTCCGGTGACGAGGCGTTAAAACCGGTGAATGTCCTGTCCGGGGGCGAAAAAGTCCGGTGTATGCTCTCAAAGATGATGCTCTCAGGGGCCAACATCCTCATCCTGGACGAACCCACCAACCACCTGGACCTGGAATCCATCACCGCCCTCAACGACGGCCTCATCGCCTTCCCCGGGGTGATCCTCTTCAACTCCCACGACCATGAATTTGTCACCTCCGTAGCCACCCGGATCATCGAAATAGTGCCTGGCGCCATCCCCGGAGGCATCATCGACCGCATGATGCCCTTCGACGAATACCTGGAGGACGAGCAGGTAAAATCCCTGCGGGCCGAAGCCTACCACCATGCGGAACGGCTACGGATTTAGGAGCCCTAAAGCCTTATTTCCGAAACTGTTTAACTGCCTCCAGCATAGCGAGAAAATTTTCAATGGGCGTATTTAATTGGGTGTTATGGATAGTATTAAACACAAAACCCCCGTTTTGGTTATAAATTTTGATCCGTTCGATTACCTGATCATAGACCTCCTGGGGAGTACCAAATGGCAGCGTTTTCTGGGTATCTACCCCGCCGCCCCAGAACGTTATCTTACTCCCAAATTTCTCTTTTAACTCCCCGGGATCCATTCCTGCGGCGCTATTCTGTACAGGATTAAGAATGTCTATTCCAGCCTTAATCAGGCTGGGGACCAGGGGCATTATTGAACCGCAGCAATGCTTAAATATCTTCCATTTTGTATTCTGATGAATCCAATCGGTCATGCGGCGATAATAAGGAAGATATACTTCATCAAAGAGGACTGTGGAACACATGGGCGCCATTTGGGTCCCGAAGTCGGTCCCGCAGAGGTAGAGGATATCTATATTATCGCCAACTGCCTGATAATACCGTTTAAGATTTTCCACCGCTACCTCAGACTGCCTATCAAATACTTCTTTGAGAAAATCCTGGCGGCTTCCCATGGTTACATACCATTCAGTGATATCCCGAATACCTTTTGGGTTTTTCAGGAACACAGCGGGAACCATGGAAACATCCCCCAGGGCTGTCCCACCGATCCCGCCAATAACCGCACGTTCTGTTTTGCTTAAGGATTCAGCCTGCTGTTGAGCATAACGCAGTTCTTCTTCCTTTATGGGCACAAATTCCTCAGTGTTATCCTTTACTGAAGGATTGTCATCATCAAAAGGTTCCTGACGCACTATTGCATCAAAATAATATCCTCCCTTTGGTATAAAACCGCTGGGAGGCGCAGTCGTATCTCCCTCAGGATATTGGAAAATACCTCCATTTTGCTCTACTTTTGTATTGAAGTTTGCGGGCACCAGTACCGGAGTACCATCAAAAAGAGTCCAGGGTTTCCATCCGTCATTACGAAAACCAAACATATTGTTATATGCCATAATAGGTATACAATCACAATCAAGCTTTTCCAGCAGCTCCTCATCGATTTCACCTAACAATTGATAACAGCAGGTTACACGTATCGGCTTATCGGCAAGCTTGAAGGCTTTGCGCAGTTTATAAACCGTAGATGCACTGATTCCCGTTACGGCGGTAGAGCCAAAATCTACCGGCACTTTATCAGGCTGGCGGTGTTCAAGCGCGGCCCGGACTCTTTCTTTTGATGTCATATTCTTTCTCCGTTTTACCTTATTTGTCCATATATTGAGTATAATTTGTGGGTGTCACATCAAATAAATCAATATAGGTACTTTGTGCAATCTCATTGCCCAGATAATATTCTGCGGCAATATCTGCACAGAGTGTCCCGATGCTTGGCCAGAATACAAATACTGCATAATCTTCTACCCCTTCACGGATAGCATCAGCATCCCAGGTACCTAATGATATAACACCGCAGGTGGTTACATCATTAGTCATGTTAGCCGATTTAAGCGCTTCAATTGCCCCGGTAATCATTTGGCCGTCAGCAGCAACAATAGCACCAATTGTTTTACCGTATGCCTGTATCCAGTCTTCTGTTACCTGCATGGCCCGGGCAACTTCAAACATACCGGTCTGAGCCGAAATCACCTTGAGGTCCGGGCGGCCACCTATTCCTGCCCTGAACCCTTCTTCCCGGAACAAAGTCGCTTCACGGCCAGGCACACCCTGCAGGTAGCAAATATTTGTATTTTGGGGCAAATTAGCGGCGCACCAATCCCCTTGCTTTCGCCCAAGTTCGGTTTCATTAAAACCGACAAATTTCCATTCCCCTCCGGATGCTTCGGTACCAACCATAAATACCGGAACCCCTGCGGCATTGCATTGTTCCACAGAAGCGGTATTCCCTTCAGTATCAACTCCGATTATAAAAATAATATCAATACCATTAGTCAGCATGGTCTCCACATTAGTTGCCTGCCTTTCAATATTTAAGTCTGAATCAGCAGTAAGGACCTCTATCTTATCAACCCCAACCTTTTTTAAAAGTTCATCGGATTTCATTCTGTCAATAAACTTGAGCATCGAAGGATAACAAACCGGATCCCGATCGGCAATGTTAACAAACCCAACCCTATACAGATATTCACCGGATTTTTTCCCGGCGCCGCCATCTTTCCCCTTACATCCCGCAAGAAGACCGATACTAATAAGCCCAACCACCAACCAAAACAAACCATTAATCCTCTTCATCCTTTCCTCCTCGAAAGTGATATATATATCAACCTTTAGGGTTAATATTTTTTATAAATCAGTTGCTTTTAGCATTCCGTACCCTGATATCAATGATAACCGCCACAGCAATAATGGCGCCCTTTGCTATCTTTTGAGAATAGGCGCTGACATTTAAAAGGGTCATAATATTAAGAAGTACGCCGACAAGTATTGCCCCTGCAACGGTGCCATAAACTTTACCAAGGCCTCCGCTCATGGAAGTGCCACCTATTATAGCCGCAGTAATCGCATCAAATTCATAATTTTCAGCCCCCAATGGCTGGCCTGAGTTCAGCCGGCTCATCAACATGACTCCCCCCAAACCTGCCATAACCCCTGCAAATACAAATGCTTTTATTTTTACCTTGTTTGAATTTATTCCCGAAGCCCTGGCTGCATCTTTGTTTCCCCCAACCGCATATACATACCGGCCAAAGCGCAAACGGTTCATCATAATCCAATATATTACCAACACAATCATGGTGATTATAATCGAAACCGGTACTATACCAATGTAGCCTTGCCCTATAAAAGCAAAGGATCTGTCCAATCCTGTAACAGGCTGTGCATTTGTAAATGCCAGAATTACGCCCCGGGCAATAAACTGAGTCGCCAGGGTCATAATAAACGAAGGTATACGGCAGGCGGTTATCACAAACCCGTTAAAAAAACCCAGGAGAAAACCACAAGCCAGGCCTGCCACAACAGCAAGTGCTACATTTTTCGTAGCCGACATGACCAGGGCAGCAACAACCCCGGAAAATGCAGCGACTGAACCGGCAGACAGATCAACTTCCCCTGATATTAACACCATCTGAGAACCAAAGGCTATTATCATTACCACGGCGTTCTGCCTGAGTATATTACTTAAATTCCTGAACGATAAAAAAGCACCGCTTAAGAAAGAAGAGATAATTACTGCGACAAACAATATTATAAAAATACCGTATCGCTGATACGTCTTTGCCAAATTAATATTACTCAGCCTTCGATTGTTCATTTTCGAATCCCCTTATTGCAAATTCCATTATCCGCTTCTGAGAAAATTCAGAACGATTCATTTCGCCGGTAAGTTTGCCCCGGGACATAACTACAATACGGTCGCTCATACCGATTAGTTCAAGCAGTTCGGAGGAAATCATAATAATGGAAACTCCCTGTTTGGCAAGTACGCACATCAGCTTATAAATTTCGTATTTGGCCCCTACATCTATGCCCCTGGTTGGCTCATCAAGAATCAGAACCTTGGGTGATTTTAACAGCCACTTTGCCAGAACTACCTTCTGCTGGTTACCCCCCGAAAGCGAAGATACCAGATCGTTTTGAGATGATATCTTTATTGATAATTTTTCTATCATTTCATTAACATTACTTTTTTCTTTCCTAAAATTTAATAATCCGTATTCCATAATTTCTTTTAAACTTGAAAGAATTATATTCTCCCGCACGGATAAACAAAGCACAACCCCTTCCCTTTTCCTGTCTTCACTTGTCATAAGGATCCCCGCTTCTATGGCATCCTTCGACTCCCTTATACGGAGCTGCTTCCCCTCAAGAAACATCTCCCCGCTTTTAATTTCTTCCAGTCCGAATACTGCACGAAATAGTTCGCTGCGGCCTGCGCCAACGAGGCCCGCCACTCCGACTATTTCTCCACGGCGCACATTCAGGCTGACATTATGAAACCGCCAGCCATCAAGTTCCCGGATTTCAAAGATACTGTCGCCAATTTCTACGTCTTCCTTAGGAAACTGCTCCCTTATTTCCCTGCCCACCATTTTTTCAATAATGCCATTTTTATCGATGTCCTTTATTGGGCAATTAAACACCCATTTACCGTCCCTAAAAATGGTTACCTCATCACATATTTCAAAGATTTCATCGATTTTATGGGATATATAAATAACGCTGATTCCCTGGGCCTTCAACTGCCTGATTTTTTCAAAAAGCAGCATTGTCTCTGATTCGGTGATAGAGGATGTAGGTTCGTCCATAATAACCACAGAGGCATCCCGTGAAACAGCTTTAACGATTTCTATTAAGGCAAGATCCGAAATGCTCAGATTTCTCATCGTAGTATGGGAATTATACTTAAACCCATAATCATCAAGGAGTTTTTGCGTATCCCTGTACAGTTTTCTTACATCAATCAAATTTATTTTATTAAGCGGTTCACGGCCAAGAAAGATATTTTCCGCTATGGTCATATCAAGGATGGGGCTTAGTTCCTGGTGAATCGTAGCCACCCCAAGATCAAGCATCTGCTTTGGATTCTGTGGTATTATCCTTTCTCCTTTATAAAAAATATCCCCTTGATCCATTTTATAAATACCATTTATAATCTTTATAAGCGTTGATTTTCCGGCGCCGTTTTCACCGCATAGTGCGTGAACACACCCGGGCTTAAGATTAAAATGGACATTATCCAATGCCCTTACGCCAGGAAATGCCTTTGAGATACCCTTCAGTTCAAGTACATATTCCATAGACTATCCCTGTACACAATTTCTATAATTATCACATGGCTTTTTTCAGAGCGGTAGCTCATTTCTTGCCAAGAAGTTAACATTTCCTGCTATTTTTTTATTGTTAATTTTAAAATTATGTTGTATACTATTTAATTATGGATGAAAATTATTCTGCCCCGCACAGAAGGCTTGATCCGAACAGCGTGCGGACCATTCAACAGCTTCCTTTAAATGAACGCGGCATCTTAAAGAAATCAAAAATGTATCTTCATCTGCCATCCCAGTTTACCCACAAATCACTCTTTTATGCTCCGTATATCGGACAATTCTTCTGTGACGAATCATACTCCGTCCGGAGGGAAAATTTTGATTATTACTTGTTTATACTTATTGACAGCGGATCCCTTTATGTAAACTTTGAAGGGGGAGAATATATTGCAGAACCTCAGAATGTTCTGCTTTTAAACTGCAAGAAACCTCATGGCTACTATGCCAAAGGACCGCTGTCATTCCGTTTTTTTCATTTTGACGGCTCAATTAGCGCTCAACTATATGATCTCATCGTGTCCCGGCAGGGATATATCCTCCACCCTCCGGATCAGGTAATACTTGAAGACGCCCTTAACGCCATTCTGGCTTTAGGAACTGATGGCTACCATAATGAACTAAAAATATCTGCCCAGATCCATGTGATTCTTAGTGAGCTTTTATCCCAAACTATGCCGTCTTATGATGTACCTTCCAGAGTGGTAACAACAGCAATTAAACTGATGGAAAATCATTTCTTTGAAGATATTTCCGTTAAAGATATCGCCGATTCAGTTTTCTATAGTGAATACCATTTCAGCCGCCTATTCAAAAAGCAGATCGGCATACCACCCCACGCCTATATTATAAAACTTCGAATTACCCTGGCCAGACAATTATTGGCTAATACTAATAATCCGGTAGAAATAATCAGTGAAAAATGTGGTTTTAACAGCCCGCAGCATTTCATTCGCTGTTTCAGTCAGCATGTTGGACATACCCCAATCCAATACCGAAAGAAAGTCCAAAATTACCCGGAAAAATGAGCCTCCGCGGAAGCGGTTTCTTGGGTATGTACCCCTCGGACGGAATCACTGTATATTAATATAATACCGCTCCAGGTAAGCGATCCTCCGCTTTGCATCGGCGTAGCGTAGACTCTGGGGGTATTCGTTGACCAGCCGCCGGTAGTAGTCCAGTGCGGCGCGTATATCCCGCTCCGATCCCGGCGCTTCATAAAGCTGTGCATAGAGCCACCAGGCCTCGTCGCTTCCCAGAGGAAACTTGCTGCGGAATTGATCCAGGATGTTTAGGGCCTGGGGTATACGGCCGGCCTCGGATTCAGCGCGGGCCCGGCGCAGATATTCTTCCGGCAAGCTGCCCTCGGGAACGATCAGTGCCTGATCGGCGGCGCTTGCGGCAGCTTCTGGGGTGAAAGTACCAACTGCTCCCTCAGGGCTCGCCGGCCTGGCAGTTGCGGGAACAGCAGGCGCCTGGGCAGCGGAGCCCTGTCCCGGAACAGCAGCCCGGGGTGTCGCCGGGGCCGCCGGCCTTGTGGAACTTGCGGGCCCCGGGGGAGCCGGCGGTATAGCTGCCTCTGCTGGTGTACCCGGAACCGGGGGCCACCGGGGTTCAGCAACCACCACACCACGGTCAAGCGGAACGCCAAAGGGAAGCGCAGCAGCCGAAGCTTCCTCAACAATAAGCTTCACCGAATCGTTAATAATATAATCCCGGAGAAAATCCTGGCGATAAAATTTCAATTCATATTCACCGGTTGCTCCGGCCCGGAAAACAAAGGTCTGACCTTCCGTATCCAGCCGGCGGGAACTGTAGTCCACTCCTGTTTTTGAAGCGGATTCCCCCAGATAGACCCAACCTGTTCCCCGGAAAGGAACTTCAATGGTCTGCCCAACCCTTGCCCGGATGACCCGGGAAGAGTTCCCCATGCTTGCGGCAGAAGGCTCCGGAGTAAGGGGCGTTGCCGGTACAAGCGTGGAAGACGGGCGGGACGAACCGGGGGGCGGCATGGCAGGAGAGGCCGGAATAGGGTTTACCGGAAGGGGTATGGGTTCCCGGGCCAATGGCGGCGGCGGTATGGGCGCCGAGGGCCTAACCAGCCGGGGCGGCAGCGGAGGCGGACCGGCTGGTTCAGCCGGCACAGGTGTTTCCGAGGAAGCAGGTGCAGGGGGCTCCGGTTCAGCTATCACCGGAGCAGACGGCTCCTGAACTAATCCAGGCAATTCAGGGGCCAGAGGTTCCGGAAGCTCCCCCAGGATAATTTCCGTAGGGGTTCCGGGAAGAAAGGCTTCCCCGTATTCAAAGAGGGGTTCAGGCAGTTCCCCCGTTTCACCTATAAGGGGAATTCCCGGAGGCAGACTGAGAGAAGGATCATCATCCCCGGTTTCCCAGGATCCTCCTGCCCCCCAGTCCCCTTCCCCTTCATTCTCACTCTCCCCTTCCCAATCGCTTTCGCCATAGAGATCATCCAGGGACCAGCTATCAAGATCAGAATCAGTAGTATCATAAGCATAGGAAGGGTCAAAGGGTTCGGCCTCTTCAACTGCAGGAATAGTCTTGCAGGACAGGACAGCCCAGAGAATTAGCAGCAGGGGGAAAAACCGGGCTAAACGATTCATGGAATCCCCTCCATCAAATCGTCGATTACCTTTTCCGCCCGGTTCCGCCAAATTTCGTCTTTTCCCTTCAAAGGGTCGGTCCAAAATTCTCGGGCATCCTCAGCAGTCCAGGTTTCCCGGGGTTCCCGTTCCAGTATCACCTCCGGGAGAAAGTCCGGTTCATCGGGAAGAAAAAGTTCCTCCGGAGAAATAGCCAGGGGACGGAAAGAATCCGCCAAGTCCCGGGCAGCAGCCTCAGCCTGACTGCGGCGATTATGGTTCAGAATCAAAATCACCGCAACAAAGGCTAGAAACAAAACCAACACCACCCCCCCAAGGGTCACCAAAACCATTTTTCGCCGGGTAGAAAGAAATTCCGGAATTATGTCTTGGAACAAGTTCCGTACCCATTCCCGGATTTTGTAGATCAGCTCCCCTACCTGTATCTGCATACTACTTCCATTGTAACAAAAAAACCAAACCCTGACACCCCCTGGTTTGTATAGATTTTTGTTGACAGCTTCCAATTTTCCAGGATAAAATGTTTCATAAATATTCATGAAACCACATTGTTTCATGAAATTATTTGAGGATAGGTCCATGGATCGAACAGCCCTACACGAAATTGGAGCGATAAATCTTATCACCCTGGATTTTATCTATTCCGGGCTTCCCAAAATACCTTCTCTGGGGGAGGAAGTCACCACCGATAATCTACTCCTCGCCCTAGGAGGGGGCCCTGTAGCCGCCCTGGTCACCGCATCCCGGCTCGGAGCAAAGGCCCGGCTTGCCACCTGTTTGGGAACCGATCATATCAGTGCCATCGCCCGATCCTTTCTGGATCGGGAGCCTATCGCCTATTCCAGTTTCAGCAGGGGGGAAACAAAGACCCCGGTAAATATTAGCTCGGTTATGACCTTTGAAAATAAGGATCGTTCCTTTGTCTCCTACTTTTCTGACTCTGATTTTTGTGAGGTCTTTGAGGATGAGATCTATGCCTATCTTCGGGGACTCCCCTTTTGCATTGCTTCGACCCCCCAGGATACCCTCTTTCGCCGGCTGAACCAGAAGGGCTGCCGGATTATCTACGATGTGGGGTGGAGCGAGGATCTGAGCCTCAGGGCTTTGGAAAGCACCCTGACCCAGGTGTATCTTTTTGCACCCAATGAAAAGGAAGCCCTGAAGATTACCGGCGCAGAGGATCCCGAGGAAGCCCTGAAGATTTTGGCCCAACATGTACCGATCCCGGTGATTAAGCTGGGCAAAGATGGCGCTCTGGTATGGAAGGATGGCCGGGCGGTGAGGGTACCGGCCTTTGATTTTCCCCATATTGATTCCACCGGCGCCGGAGATGCCTTCCTGGGAGGGGTGAGCTACGGGCTGCTCCAAGGTTGGGATATACTCCGCTGTGTGGAACTGGGAAATTATACCGGCGGCAAGTCCGCCACCACCCTGGGCTGTGTGACCGCCCCGGTGAGCCTGGAGGAGTATATGACGAAGGTTTGCAGGGTATGACCATGCGGGAGTTGGCAAAGATATGCGGGGTTTCTCCGGCAACGGTATCCCGATCTATCAACGGCCAGGCGCCGGTAAATGAGTTAACCCGGCAGAAGATCAATACCGCCATAGCCCGTCATGGGTATGCACCCCGGCCGATACACCGATCCCCCCAGGCGGATCGGTGCAATATGATCGGGCTAATGCTGCCTACCATGGATCACGATTTTTTTCAGTGCGTACTGGGAACAATCCTGGGTACCCTCCCCCGGTACCGGCAGGGGATAGTGATCATTCCCGAGGATACCGGTGCTCTGGAAGAATTGCACCGGATCCCCCTGGATGGGGTTATCCTGCTGAGTGAAGAGATTAGCCCGGATATTATCCTCAAACTGAACAGTTTGGGACTTGCCCTGGTGATGTGCGGCGCCCTGTCCCTGTCCCGGTCATTCTCTGCGGTCCATGTGGATGATTTGGCGGCCGCCTATGACGGTACAAATTATTTGCTGGATCTGGGGCACCGGAAGATTGGCCTTATTGCCCATTCCCCTTTTTCCATCAGCTCAGGATTTCAGCGCATCGCCGGATGCCGCAAGGCTATGGAAGATCGCGGCCTGGCCCTGCTTGACCACCTGGTGATAAGTGATGGCTGTGATTATGAGAAGGGCTACCGGGGAGCACAAACCCTGTTGGAAAGGGAACCAGAGCTGAGCGCCATATTTGCCCACAGCGATACTGCGGCCCTGGGGGTGATGTCGGCCCTGGAAGATCGGGGTGTCAAGGTTCCCGGTGATGTTTCGGTACTGGGTTTTGACGATACCGGCGCAGGGGAGCGGAGCCGCCCCCGGCTCAGTTCTGTGCACCAGCCGATTCCGGATATTGTGGCCAAGTCCCTGGAATTGCTGATCCACGACATTGAGCATCCCGAGGCAAAAAACCGGGAGTCAGTTATTCTGCCCCATACAATTACCCGCCGGGACAGCTGCCGGGAAATTTGATGTTTCGAAGTTTACATTTGATGGAGAGAAGCGGTTTATGAAAAAGATGACGGTTATCGGCGGCGCCAGTGTGCGGGCCCCTTTTTTTGCATACGGCCTGGCAAAACGGGCGGCGGAGCTTGGTATTTCCGAGCTCTGCCTCTTTGATACGGACAGGGAAAAACTGGACTCCATCGGGCATCTGGCAATTCTTGCCGCCCAAAAGGCCAATTCTTCCTTAAAGGTGGTATTGGAAACCGATGAGGATCGGGCTATCCGGGGGGTCGATTATTTTGTAGTGACCATCCGGGTAGGGGGGGATCATTCCCGGGTGATCGACGAAGAGATCGCCCGGAAGAACGGGGTACTAGGTCAGGAGACCACCGGGGCGGGGGGCTTCTTTATGGCGGCCCGGAGCATTCCCATTTTGGTCCGGTACTGCGACAAGATCCGTTCTCTGGCACCCGGGGCCTGGATTTTTAATTTCACCAACCCCTCGGGGCTGGTAGCCCAGGCACTGCGCTCCCTGGGTTATGACCGGGTAATTGGCATTTGCGATACCCCCAGTTCCACAAAACTGCGGATCGCCGGGGCCATGGGCTATGACAATGAAAATTTTTATATGGAATTTTTCGGCTTAAACCACCTATCCTGGGCGCGAAAGGCGGTGTATGATGGCAGGGACGTACTGCAGGAGATACTCCATACCCCGGATATTACCCGACAGGTGGGGGAACTGGGGATGTTTGATCCGGACCTGCTCAGGCTCATCGGCCATGTGCCTAATGAATATTTGTACTATTATTACTACCGGGATCAAAGCATGGCCAATATAAAAAATGCGGAGACCACCCGGGGACGCACGGTGGAGGAAAACAATATACGTATGATGGCAGCCCTGACTGCGGCGGATGTAAAGGGAAATCCCGAAGAGGCCCTGAGGATATACCTGAAACATATGTTTGCCCGGGAATCTTCGTATATGCAAATAGAAACGGCGAAGAAGGTTATAAACGCCCCAACAGAATTAGTAATGCCCGACAGCGAAGGCTATGCGGGAATCGCCATGGCATTTATTTCGGCCATGGAAAAGAAGGAAAGCCGGTATGTGGTACTTTCGGTACCCAACCAGGGCAGCATCCGGGGCCTTGGGGATGACGATGTGGTGGAAATTACCTGCAAAGTCGATGGGAACGGCCCGACCCCGGTACCCATAGGCGTTGTGGGAGAAGATATCTTTTCAATTATCAAGGCCGTTAAGGCATTTGAACGGCTGAGCGTACAGGCCATCATTGAAGGTTCGGCGGACTGCGCTGTCCGGGCCCTGATGGCCCACCCCCTGATTGGCTCTTATGGTGCCGCAAAAAACCTGATTGCCGATTTTATGGATCGGCAGGGCGTATACAGCGGACATTGGAGATAAATTTTAGAGAGAGAAGGAGAAGAAGAATGAAACTAATGAAGAAGTGTACAGGCGCGTTTCTCACGGTACTCCTGCTGGTTTTACCCGCAGGGTGTAGTAAAAAAGACGGGAATTCTACGGCGAATACAAAAGCCGGGGGAAATCTGGTTATCTATACCGGGTCAGGGACAGAAATTACCGATCCCATCCTGGCATTATTTAGCCGGCAAAATCCCAACATCAAGGTGGAGATTATCAAGGCCGGCTCCGGCGAATTGATGGCCCGAATCAGGGCGGAGATCGGAAACCCCGGTGGGGATCTGCTTATCGGGGGAGAACCCTATTTGTATGAATCCAGCGCCGAAGTTTTTGAACCCTATGTTTCCCCCACGGATAAGGATATGGTCATTTCCGCATCCGATGGTCTCTGGCATCCCTGGAGTGTAATGCTCACCCCCATTGCGGTGAACAAAGACAGGCTGCCCAATCAAAGTGCATGGCCGACCAAACTGAGCGATCTGAAAGAGCCCAGGTACAAGGCCGAAAAAATTGCCTTCTGCGATCCCGGCAAAAGCGGTACCGGGGCAACCATCGCGAACAATATTGCTTCCCTCTATGACTGGGAGTTCTTTACATCCATGCTGGATAACAGCGAAGTTCTCTCCGGCTCCGACCCGATGTTTGATGCGGTCAAGGACGGAACCTATCCCATTGGTTTTGTCAACGAAGACTTGGGGGTAAAATGGCTGGAAGTGGGACTACCGATAGCCCTGGTGTATCCCACCGACGGGGTCATCAACACTGTAGACTGCCTTGGGATCATCAAGGGTGCAAAAAATATGGACAACGCGAAACTGTTTGTCGATTTCTTTGGCTCACCGGAAAACCACCAGATCCTGGTGAATGAAGTCAAGCGCCGTTCTACCCGCAAAGATGCGAAGTTGGCAGAGGGCATGACCCCCACCACCGCCTACAAGCTAATCCAGGCAAACCGTATCTCCCGGGGAGAAATCACCGAGAAATACAACGAAGCCTATGAAATATCCCGCAAGAAGTAGGTAACTGTAAATGAGAGGAGGAGAATCATGAAATATTCTGCCGGTACCCTGGCACGGGGATTTCGGGACCCATGGATTTTGTTTGCCCTTTTTTGTATACTTATTTCCATCGGCCTAATTATCCTCCCTCAGTTATCTATATTTCTATCGTCCTTCAGGAACGATCAGGGTATGTTTTCTATCGCTCATTATAAAACTTTCTTTACCGGTTACCGGTATCAAACAGCATTGCTGAACAGTATCAAGGTCACCCTTTGTACCACCCTGTTCGCTACCCTGATCGCCGTTCCCCTGGCATGGCTGACAGCCCGGTTTAAATTCCGTTTCCGTAATGCCCTGATCACCCTTATTACCATGGCCACCGCATCTCCGCCATTTCTCGGCGCCTATGCATGGATCATTTTACTGGGCCGTTATGGGGCGGTTAACCGGGCGATACTCTGGATAACCGGTATCGAAATGAAAACTTCTTTCCACGGGGGAAATGCGGTGATCTGGGTGATTACCTGGATGATATTTCCCCTGATATTTTTAATGTCCCTGGACTCCTTTAGCGATGAGGATATATTTCATAAAGAGGCCGCCATGAGCCTGGGGGCTAACCGGCTAAAAAGTTTTTTTCACATCGAACTGCCCCTGGCCATGCCCGGCATATTAACCGGTATGCTTATGGCGGGGCTTGCGGCTTTTGCGGATTTTGGAACCCCCATCATCATTGGAGGCGAATTCCCCCTGCTGCCCACAACGGTATACAACGAATTTGTCAGTGAAGTCGGGAGCAACATGGGGGTGGCCTCCACCACGGGGATCATCATGATCATCATCAGTACCATAGCCCTGTATACACAACGGGTAGTCCTGGCGCAGAAAACCTATTCCGCAGTTTCCGTGAAGCACTATCAATTAGCCGCCCCAAACCGCCGGACCTGTATCATCCTGGTTGTATACATCCTGATAATCCTGATCATGTCCTTTCTGCCCCATATCACCCTCGGTGTAGTTTCCTTTATGAAATGGAAGTACGGCGTATTGATGAATCAATTTACCCTGGAAAATTACCAAAAACTTTTCCGGCTCCAACGGACCCCGATTCTTATGACCTTTGCACTGGGCCTGGGCTCCACGGCGCTTACCTTTATTTTCGGCATAGGCATTGCCTATATCATTGTCCGGAAACGGTATCCCTTTATTTCTTCCTTTATCAATACAATTATCATGATCCCCTACGTGATTCCCGGTACGGTTCTGGCGGTAGGGTTTATTATGATCTTTAATAAAAAACCCCTTCTCCTCACCGGGACATGGGTAATCCTGATGCTCTCTTATTTTATCCGAAAACTCCCCTATTCGGTAAAAAGTTCCGAGGCATCTCTATACTCGGTACACCGGGCACTGGAGGAAGCGGCAATGGCATCCGGCGCCCGGCCCTTCAGGGCTTTTAAGGATATTACCCTGCCCCTGATGATGGGAGGGGTGATATCAGGAGCCACCCTGTCGTTTCTTCAAATCATGACCGAACTTTCTTCCACCATTATTTTATACCGTCCCCCCTATGTTACCATGCCTGTGGTCATTTTCGAGAACGCCATGTCCTCGGGGGCGGATTTTGGAATCGCCGCATCCATGGGGATACTGCTGCTTTTATTTGTATACATTCCCCTGCTGCTGGTTAATAAATTTTTCCGGCTGCGCATAGAAACCGCTTAGGAGGCCAGAAGTATGAAGGACGCTGTTATCCAATCAGTCCCCCTCTATATCCGCACTATTTGTAAATCCTTCGGGGAACACAGGGTACTGGACAATGTCAGTATTGATATTCAGCAGGGGGAATTCTTTACCCTTCTGGGATCTTCGGGCTGCGGAAAAACAACGCTCCTGCGCTGCATCGCCGGTTTTGAGAAACCTTCATCGGGCAGCATTTATTTTGCGGAAAAAGACGTAGGATTGCTGAACCCCTGGGAAAAAGATGTAGGATTTGTGTTCCAGAATTATGCCCTCTGGCCCCACAAAACGGTATTTGAAAACATTGCCTATGGGCTGAAGCTGCGAAAAAAATCCCGGACCGAAATACAGGAACAGGTCCAATGGGCGATGGAACTTATCAATTTGCCCGATGTGGCAAACCGGTATCCGAGCCAGCTATCAGGCGGCCAGCAGCAGCGGATTGCCATTGCCCGGGCCCTGGTAATTCACCCCCAGGTTTTGCTCCTGGATGAACCCCTGAGCAACCTGGACGCAAAACTCAGGATAAAAATGCGCCAGGATATCCGGGAACTGCAAAAAAGGCTGGGGATTACCACCGTATATGTTACCCATGATCAGGAGGAGGCCCTGGAAATTTCGGATCATATCGCGGTTATTGATAAGGGAGTTGTCCAGCAAATCGGCGTGCCCGAAGATATCTACGGCACTCCGCAGAACAGATTTGTTGCGGGCTTTGTGGGGACCAGTAATTTCCTTGCGGGGGAACTTCGGGAAGGCAAGTTCATCCTCCCCACGGGAACCATCATTAGTCAATCTGTTTCTTCTGATCCCGGCGCAAAGGTACTCAGTTTCCGGCCTGAAAACATTACCCTGGGAGATGCGCCGGGGGCGATCTCCGGAACAGTGGCCGCTGGTTTTTACCAGGGTACCACATATCGGTATGTGGTACAAATTGATACAGAGACCGAGGTGATCATTGAGGCCAAGGGCAAATTTGCCACCGGCACAAAAATATATTTTTCGATTAATGACCCATCCTTCTTTGATCAGGAAACCGGAGCGCGTATATGAACATACACAATCCCTACCGGAACGAAGGTGACTGGTATCGCGGAAGTTTCCATATTCATTCCAAATTCAGTACCTGCGGCTGGCATAATTTAGCAGAACTTGCCCTGGCCTACCGGGACTATGATTTTTTATCCATCAGTGATCATGACCGGATAACCACGGAAACAGAGGAACTGAAAAATCATATCCTCTTCCGGGCCCTTGAAGTAAGCGGCGATTGCCATATGTTGCTGGTGGGAACCGGGGCTCCCCTGGAGGGTACGGTGGATCACACCTTTTCCCCGGAGCATTACCAGTCACTTGCCCAAGAAGCGGTGGCCGGGGGTGGGATCGCCCTTGCCGCTCACCCGGTACGCCTTGATGGCCAGCACTGGCAGGAAGAGGATCTGCTGCAAATGTCCTCCCTGACCGGGATTGAAATATTCAGCGGTGACGGTATCCACGTGGAACAGGATGTGGGTTTTGAGTGCTGGGACCGCCTCTTGAGCCGGGGGCAGCGGCTCTGGGGTTTTGGGAACGACGATTTTCATCATTGGGGACAGGAGCGCCGGGTCTGGAATGTGGTACATGCGGCGGAACGATCAGGCCGTTCTATTTTGGATGCCATCCGGCAGGGGGATTTTTACGTTTCCTCAGGCTTTGGGTTTGACCGCATTACCAATGATACTACTAGTATTACGTTTTATCTTCAAACCGGGGCAGCCCAGTTTGAAAACGCCTATAAATACCTTACCCTGTATGGAAAAGATGGCCGGGTATTAGCGGAAAAAACCGGGCGTTTCACTGAATTTAGTTATCCCGTGCGGGGGGATGAAGGATATATACGGGCCGAAGCCTACATGAACGGCGGATACGGCGCTTTTTCCCAGCCCATATTTGTGGAGCCCTGAGCAGCAGCCGATGCCCGGCCCCTTGCATGGGTGGTTTTCATTCTGCTATACTCTATAATAGGATGGATATTGTAATTAACCCCCGGGGTAACGGCGCTTGTCCTCTCTGTGACCGGAATGGTACCTGCCGTGTTCAGGGTACCCTATTCAAGGCAATGGAGGAATTTTCCGCCCAGGATAATCCCATGGAAGTGGTAGTTTACTCATGTCCCCAATTCCAGGAGAAACTGTAAGGTGAACGAAAGACTCGAATCCCTATTACGACGGCATGAAGAAGTATCCCGGTTAATCCAAGACCCAGAACTGGTGCGGGATCAGAAAAAATACCGGGATACCATGAAGGAATACTCCCAGTTGGAAGCCCTGGCATCCACCCAAAGGGAAACTGAAGAAATTTCCGGGCAACTGGAAGACGCCAAGTCCCTGAGCCAAAATGAAAAGGACCCGGAAATGCGGGAAATGGCAAAGGAAGAGCTTCGGGAACTGGAAACCCGTCTAAAGGACGCTGAGGACCGGCTCAAATTCCTCCTCATCCCCAGGGACCCCCTGGACGAAAAAAACATCATCATGGAAATCCGGGCCGGAACAGGAGGGGATGAAGCGGCCCTCTTTGCATCGGACCTCTACCGCATGTACGCCCGGTTTGCCGAAACCAGGGGCTGGAAATTTGAAATCATGAGCTCCAACGAGACTGAACTGGGGGGCTTTAAGGAAATTGTTTTCTCCATCACGGGCAATAATGTCTACGAAAATCTCCGCTACGAATCCGGAGTTCATCGGGTCCAGCGGGTCCCTGCTACCGAAGCCTCGGGCCGGATCCACACCTCCGCAGTAACCGTGGCGGTGCTCCCGGAGGCTGACGAAACCGAAATCGACATACGCCAGGAAGACCTTCGCATCGACGTAATGCGGGCCGGCGGCCCAGGTGGTCAGTGCGTCAACACCACCGACTCGGCGGTCCGTATCACCCATATCCCCACAGGGGTAGTAGTCCATTGCCAGGACGAAAAGAGTCAGATAAAGAACAAGGCCAAGGCCATGCGTATACTCAGGGCCCGGGTCTACGAAATGGAGGAAGCCAAGGCCGCCTCTGAACGTGCGGAAGCCCGAAAGAACCAGGTAGGCAGCGGGGATCGCTCGGAGCGCATCCGTACCTACAACTTCCCCCAGAACCGCCTCACGGACCACCGTATCAACCTGACCCTCTATAAGCTGGACCTTATCATGCAGGGGGATGTGGAAGAACTCTTTGACGCCCTCAAACTCTCCGCCCGGGAAGAACTGCTGCAAACCACAGCATCGGTGATCGCCGCTTCCTGACATGGGATCTTATGACCATCCGGGAAGCCCTTATCCAGGGTACGGCGAGGCTTAAAAAGGCGGGTATAGAAAGTCCGGGCCTGGATGCGGCCCTACTCCTGGCCTTTACCCTCACTACCGTTAAAGAGCAGCTCCTCCTCCGGGACCGTGAACCCCTGAACGCCTCCGCCGCTGAAAATTTTACCGCACTCCTGGACCGGCGTATAGCCGGGGAATGTACCGCATGGCTGCTGGGCCGCAAGGAATTCTACGGCCTGGAGTTTATGGTTACCCCGGATGTGCTGGTCCCACGGCCGGACACAGAAACCCTGGTGGAAGCAGCCCTGACCGTTCTGGGTAAAAGCCCCTCCCCTTCCGGCGCTGCTTGCAACGCCGACTTCAGTCGGAGAGTTCCCCGCGCGACTTGCAACGCCGACTTTAGTCGGAGAGTTCCCCGCGCAATACTGGACCTCTGCACCGGTTCCGGCGCAGTTGCCATAAGCCTGAAATACCAATGCCCGGAACTCAGGGTCTATGCCTCGGACATCTCTCCCCAGGCCCTGGCAATAGCCCGGGAAAACGCCGGTCGGCTTTTGGCCGATCAACCAGCTAACCCAGGTGTAGGCACCAGCAGACCGGAAGCCGGCAAGCTTGTCCATTTTCTGGAGGGGGATCTCTTTACCCCCCTTACCCCGGATATTCCACCCTTCACCCTCATTACCGCAAACCCTCCCTATGTCCCCTCTGCGGATATTGCCGGCCTTTCCCCGGAGGTACGGCTGGAGCCCCTTTTGGCCTTGAATGGGGGTAGGGACGGGCTGGACCTGATCCGGCGCATCATTGATGAAGCCCCGGCCTACCTTCTGCCCGGGGCTACCCTGCTTATGGAAGCAGACCCTAGACAAATGGCCGCCATTGCCCTAATACTGGAAAAAAGAGGATACCGGAACATACGAACCTTTCAAGACCTGTCCGGGCGGGACCGGGTAATAGGAGCGCTTAGTCCGGGATGAAAAAATGGAAGCGGTCATTTCGTCAATCAATGAAAAAATAGCCTCCTATTCCGCTGAAGATCGGGAACGCATACTCCGGGGCCTTCACTGGGCAGAGAAGCTCTATACCCAAGCCCCAACGAAGTCCCCCGCCGAAGCCCAGCCTGGCCCGGTACAGCCCTCCGCAGATATCCACTACGCCCTTTCCCAAAGCTTCCAATTCCCCCAGAGCGCCGGAGCAGCAGCCATTCTGGCGGACCTTAATATGGATGCCGATACGATCATCGCCGCCCTGCTCCAGCATGCCCTGGAAAACCCGGCGGAAGACATCCGGGAAACCCTCATAGAACAATTCGGCGCATCGGTGGCCCTCCTGGTCGAAGGGGTTACCAGAATCGCCGACATCTCCGCAAAAAACAAAACTAACCACGAAGCCGAAAATATACGGAAGATGCTCTTCGCCATGGTCAAAGACCTGCGGGTTATTCTGATCAAGCTGGCGGACAAACTCCATACCATGCGGACCCTGGATCGGGCCGAACCGGAGGATCGGGATCGCGACTTGCAACTCCGACTTCAGTCGGCAAGTTCCCCGCGCGACTTGCAACGAAGTTCCCCGCGCGACTTGCAACTCCGACTTCAGTCGGCAAGTTCCCCGCGCAAATTTATCGCCCAGGAATGCCTGGATATCTACGCCCCTCTGGCTGATCGGCTGGGGATTTCCTGGATGAAGGATGAACTGGAGGACCTTTCGCTCAAGCACCTTAACAGAGAGATTTTCTACCAAATGAAGGAGATAGTATCCCTGAAAAAAGGGGAGCGCCAAGAATTCCTCGACAAGGTTACAGAAACCATCAGGGCCGAAGCCGCAAAGATGGGTATCACTATTGCTGTGGAAAGCCGAGCCAAACACTTTTACTCGATATACTTAAAAATGCGGAAACGTAACAAATCTATGGAAGATCTCTACGACCTGCTCGGCATTCGCATACTCTGTGACAGCATAGAGGATTGCTACACCCTTCTGGGCATGGTCCACCGCCTCTGGAAACCCCTGGACGGCCGCTTCAAAGATTATATCGCCATGCACAAGGCCAATGGCTATCAGAGCCTCCACACCACAGTTATGGGCTCATTTGAGCTCCGGTCTGACCGGAGCTCAAATGAGCTTGGAGTTAGCGAAACCAACTCCAGTGATTCGCCGCCTGCTTCAGAGGGTCGATTACTAGAAATTCAGATACGAACCTGGGAGATGCACCACATCGCAGAGTACGGCATTGCCAGCCACTGGCTCTACAAGGAAGGAAGTTCCCCGGAAGTCAAGCCCGGGGATCTCAGTATCGTTAACCGCCTAAAGGACTGGAACCAGATCGAAACCGGGGATGGGGATAAGAGATCTTCCGAATCCTTCCTAGAGGACATCAAGCGAGAACTGCTCAAGGATTCTATTTTTGTTTTTACCCCCCAGGGTAAGGTAATAGAACTGCCCATGGGCGCAACCCCTATCGATTTTGCCTACCACATCCATTCAGCTATCGGGGACCGCTGCGCCGGGGCTAAGGCGGATGGATCCATCATCCCCCTCTCAGCGGAACTGCGGAACACCCAGGTAGTAGAAATACTCACCGCCACCAATGCCCGTCCCCATGTAAACTGGCTGCGCTTCGTAAAAACCGCCAAGGCCCGGAACAAAATCCGCTCCTGGCTTCAGGAAAATGACGATTCGGTGATCATCGAAAAAAACGTCATCGCAAAGAAAAAAACCCCAGCAGACCAGGCGAAACCCCCTGAAAAGGAAAAACCCCCGGAAGCCCCGGTTCAGCATTTTGTCCAGGAACAGTCCGGGCTTCCCAATGTCGTCCAGGTCCGGGTGGAAGACGAAAAAAATATGATGATCCGCTTCGCCAAATGCTGCAACCCCGTAGCCGGGGACCCCATTGTGGGCTATGTATCCCGTGGCCGGGGCATCATCGTCCACCGGAAAAATTGCAGCAATTTGGCCAACATCCCGGATTTTGCGGAACGGAAAATCGACACGGAATGGGAAAACGGCAACTCCCTTATTAAGCGCTTCAAGGTTGAGTCCCGGCTTTCTGCGGATCTGTTTTCAGAGATTGAAGGGGCGGTACGGAAACAGCAGGGCCACCTGATTGAAGGCCGGCTTGAAGAAACCGCCTCTAACCATCTGACAGGGTTTTTCACCATGCAGTTGGAACAAACGGAGGATCTTAAGAAAGTGATGAAAAACATCAGGGGAATCCCGGCGGTCTACAGTATCATATCGTTGAATTAAAAAATTAAAAATTTTAAACCACAAAGGACACAAAGAAATTTTGATATTTCCTTCGTGTCCTTAGTGATTATTTATTCTTACAACTAAGCTGTAGGAACTGTTTTTTTGCCGTGTTTTAGGGCGGCTTTGCAGGTTTTGCAGATCTTTATCTTCGTCTTCGTGTCGCCCTCACCTACTTCCTGTTCGTAGAGGACCTTGGTGTTTTCCCTGGAACATACCGGGCAAACACCCCGGCCACGGGAAGCGAGTTCCCGAATACCTTTACCTCTGTGCGCTTTAGACATATCCAATACTCCTTAATCAGCCGCCGGCGGAGCGGTCTTTTTGACCCCCACGCCTTTGCCCTTGGCCGCCGTGGGTTTAGCGCCGCCTTTTGCGCTCTTTTTCCGGTCCGCCTTCTTATCCTTAGCCTCGGAAGCAGCGGAAGCTTTTTTATCCGACTTCTTAGCCGTCTTATCCGTAGCGCCCTCGACATCCAGTTTATAATCCACCAGTTCCAGGATAACCACTTCCGCAGCGTCTCCCAAACGTTCACCCAGCTTGATAATCCGGGTGTAACCACCGGGCCGGTCTTTCATACGCAGGGCAATATCGGTAAAGAGTTTCGCCACAATCCCTTCATCAAAGAGACGGGCAGAAACAAGGCGCCGATTATGCACCGAGTCAATTTTTGCCCGGGTGATGAGCTTTTCTGCGCTCCGCCGTATCGCCAGAGCCTTAGTCTTGGTGGTCCTGATCCGTTCATACCGGAAAAGGGAAGTCACCATATTGCGGTGCAGGGCTTTCCGATGAGCCGCCATCACTTCCAGGGGGTTAAAACCGCTTCTATGATTCATCTTCTTCTTCCTTTTGGGGTGCTATTTTAACCGCGTTCTTAAGCACGTTAATATCGGTAATGCCGAAACTTAAATTCCATTCTTTAAGTTTTTCCTTAATTTCCTGGAGGGACTTCTTGCCAAAGTTACGGGTCTTAGCGATATCATCTTCGGTCTTCCGGGTTAATTCCCCGATGGTTTTAATATTGGCGTTCTTGAGGCAGTTAGAGGACCGGACCGAAAGTTCCAATTCCTCCACTGGGGTATTGAGGATCTGGCGTATACGCTCGTCATCCTCGTCCAAATCATCATCGGTCCCCAGGTTATTTTCGTCAAAGTTAATAAAAACCGAAAAGTGATCCTTGGCGATCTTGGCAGCCTCAGCCAGGGCGTCATCGGGTTTGATGGTCCCGTCGGTCCACACCTCAATCACCAGCTTGTCATAATCACTGCGCTGGCCTACCCGGGTGGGCTCCACGGCGAACTTCACCTTTTTAACCGGGGAGAAGATCGCGTCCATGGGAATGGTGCCGATGACCTCCACATAGCGTTCGTTCACTTCCGAGGGGATATACCCCCGGCCCAGGTCAATCTGAACTTCAAATTCCAGCCGGGCGTCATCCATGAGGGTCATAATATGCTGACCACCGCTCAGTATTTCTACCTGGCCGGTACGCTCAAAGTCATCGCTCTTTATCTCCCCCTTCCCGGACCATTCGTAGAGGAGTATGTCCTGTTCCGAATCCTGGGGAAGCCGGAGCCTGATCTGCTTAAGGTTGTTGATAACCTCAAGGGTATCCTCCACAATATTGGGGATGGGCTCAAATTCGCTGGAAACGCTATGGGCAACCCCTTCGGTGTCATAAGAAGTGATCTTGACCGCCGTGATTGCATAACCCTGAATTGAGGAAAGTAGAACCCTTCGCAGGGTATTGCCCACAGTCGTACCGAATCCCGGTTCGAAGGGAGCGGCAATAAATTTGCCATAGTTTGGTTTAAGCTCGCCATGCTCAAAGGTGATACCTTTAGGGCGTTTGAATCCTTTAAGCAGGTTCTTACGTGCCATGGGAACTCCTTATTTCGAATATAATTCGACGATCATCTGTTCTTTGATGTCCGCCAAATCGGTAATATCACTGCGTCGCGGAGAAGCAAGGAAGGTTCCCTTCATGCCATCCGGATCAAGCTGCAGCCAGGGCATAACCCCGGATTTGCCGAATTCCTTGAGGGCTTCTTTTATGATCACCATATTTTTTGAAGGTTCCTTAATTTCAATTACATCCTCTGGCCGTACAAGATAGGAAGGGATATTAACCCTTTTCCCGTTCACCACCACATGGCCGTGAAGCACAATCTGCCTGGCCTGACTGCGACTGGTGGCGAAGCGCAGACGGTACACCACATTGTCCAGCCTGCGTTCCAATAATATAAACAGATTCTCACCGGTGATGCCGGGCATACGCAGAGCTCGTTCAAAGAACAGGCTAAACTGCTTCTCCTGCATTCCATAGATTCTCTTAAGCTTCTGCTTTTCCCGGAGCTGTACCCCGTAATCGGAACGTTTCCCTGCCCGGGCTTTAGGATCCTTGCCAGGAGCGGGGCGCTTCTTATTAACGGGGCACTTATCGCTCTTACAACGATCCCCCTTGAGCATTAGTTTTTTCTGTTCCGCCCGGCAGAGCCGGCAAACCGGCCCGGTATATCTTGCCATAGTTCCTTTTCCTCCTCAGATGCTGGCCGCTTAAGGATTAATCCTTAAGCGGCTTGCCGTTAAATACGGCGGGTTTTCCGCGGCCTGCAGCCGTTATGCGGAATCGGAGTAACGTCATTGATGGACTTTACCTTAATACCAAGGGCGCCGAGTTGGCGGATCGCCGATTCCCGGCCGATGCCGGGACCCTTTACGTACACATGCACTTCCCGCAACCCCACCTGGAGCGCCTTCTGGGCAGCAGTTTCAGTTACGGTCTGGGCGGCAAAGGGAGTCGATTTTTTCGCCCCCCGGAAGCCAAGACCGCCGGAACTTGCCCATGAAATAGCATTACCCATCAGGTCGGTGATGGTCACAATGGTATTATTAAACGTAGCCTGGATATATACGTTTCCCTCATAGACGGACTTTTTCTCTTTCCGCTTCTTCGTATTAGCAGCCACTCTTTCCTCCGCTATAATTATGCAACATTACTTCTTCTTCCCTGCCACGGTCTTTTTCTTACCCTTCCGGGTACGAGCATTGGTCCGGGTCCGCTGTCCTCGCAGGGGCAGGCCCTTACGATGCCTGAGCCCCCGGTAACAGCCTATATCCATAAGCCGCTTGATATTCAGGGCTATTTCGGTGCGCAGCCGGCCTTCCACCTTATAGTCACTTTCAATGAGCTGCCGCAGTTCATTCAGTTCTTCCTGGGACAGTTCGTTGATAAGTCGTTGGGGATCGATCTTCGCCTTGGTGCAGATTTCATCTGCACTGGACCGGCCAATCCCGTAGACATAGGTCAACGCGATGTTTACATGCTTATTGGGGAGGTCAACCCCCGCTATACGTGCCATAGACGCTCCTAGCCTTGCTTCTGTTTATGCTTGGGATTCTGACAAATGATACGGACAATGCCGTTTCGTTTAATCACCTTGCATTTATCGCAAATCGGTTTCACACTGGTTCGGACTTTCATCCCGTTTCTCCCTATAACCCCATGGATAAACCACAGGGTAGCTATCTATTAAAACGAATTTATTGTAATTCGTCAATCTCACCGCACCGGACCACGCCGGGGCTATAAATTCCGGCCCCGCAAGCGCCCTCGTTTAGTCAAACCTTCATGGTGGTGCATTTTCAGCAGCGCCTCCACCTGGCTCATGGTATCCAAATCAACCCCAACCAAGATCAACAGTGAAGTACCCCCCATAAGATACGAAATTGAAGAGGGGAAGTTAAACAAATGCTGAACAATAGTCGGCAAAACAGCGATAACCGCCAGGTAGAGAGAACCGGGGAGCACAATCCGGTTCAATATCCTGGTAAGGTATTCTTCAATTTTATCAGTACGAATCCCTGGTATGGAACCACCATTTTCCCGGATGTTTTTCGCTATTTCTATAGGATTCAAGCTTACCTGGGTATAGAAATAGGCGAAAAAGATGATGAGCAACACATACAGTACATTGTACAAGGCGCCCCGGGGGTTTAATGCCCGGGAAACCGCCGCCAGCCAGGCCACATTCCCCCCGATAGTAGAGGCTATCTGGAGGGGGAAGGTCAGGATGGAGGAGGCGAAGATTACCGGAATAACCCCGGAAGGGTTAATCTTAAAGGGAATGTAGGTATTCTGGGCGCCGTACATCCTCCGACCCACCACCCGTTTGGCGTAATGGACGGGAATTTTCCGCTGCCCCTGCTGCTCAAAGATAACCAGGGCAACCACAGCCACAAACATTATAAAGACCACGATCACAAAGACCAGGTTCAGGTCCCCGTTCCGCACCCTGCCGAAGAGTTCCCACAGGGCATGGGGAAGCCGGGCCACGATACCGGCAAAAATCAAGAGGGAAATGCCATTGCCAATACCCCGCTTGGTGATCTGTTCCCCCATCCACATGAGGAACATGGTTCCCGTGGTTACGGTGAGCATGGCCAACAGGGTAAAGGGTAGGATATTAAGGCTGAGAAGGTTCTCAACACTCCGGGAGATGCTCTGGGCATACTGGGTAACCGCAAAGGACTGGATAAGACAGACCACCACGGTGCCGATACGCTGATATGCCTGGACCTTCTTCTTACCCCCCTCTTCCTGGGAGATCTTCTTCAGTTTTGGGAAGACGATCAAAAGGAGCTGCATGATGATGGACATTGAAATATAGGGCATGATCCCAAGCATGAACACCGAGAAATTGGAAAAAGCGCCCCCCGCAAAGAAGTCAAGGTAGTCTATGATGGCGTTTCCCGAATTCTGCTGGGAAAGGAAATAAGCGTTTAATTCCCGAACATTGATCCCCGGGATAGGAAGTACCGCTCCCAGCCGGAAAACGATCAGCATCAGGGCGGTAAAAAGAAGGCGTTCCCTAAGTTCCTTTACCCTAAAAATTCCAACCAGCGGATTAGCCATTAATCGTTCCCTGCCCCTTCAACGGTGCCCCCGGCTTTCAGGATTTTCTCCTTCGCGGAAGCGGAAAGGGCTGCGACTTTGAAGTTAAGTTTTTTGGTAAATTCACCATCCCCAAGTATCTTCACCGGCACATTTCCCTTTGCAAGTCCCTTGATGATCAAGGAACCGGGATCAACGGTTTCGCCGTTTTCAAAGCGTTTCTCAATTTCTCCCAGATTTACCACCTGGAAAATTTTCCGGAAAGGGTAGTTTGAAAAACCCCGGTGGGCCAAGCGCCGGAACAGGGGCATCTGGCCCCCTTCAAATCCGATATAGGTCTTCCCACCCGAGCGGGACTGCTGCCCCTTATTGCCCTTGCCGGCGGTGGTTCCCCTTCCGGAACCCTGGCCGCGGCCAATGATGCGTTTCTTTTTATTGGCGCCCTCAGGGGCGTGTAAATCAAAATCGTGCATTACTTAATCTCCTCAACCGAAACCAAGTGGGAAACGGCTTTTACCATCCCCAAAATTGCGGGACTTGCTTCCTGCTCGGTACTGGAGCCTATCTTTCCCAGCCCCAGGGAACGAACCGTAGCCCGCTGCTTGGGAAGGGAACCGATGACACTACGCACCAGGCGGATTTTAATCTTCGCTGCCATGCTTAACCCCACAATTCATTCAGGGACTTGCCCCGGTTCTTGGCTACCGCCTTGGCATCCATCATTTTACTGATGCAGTCAAAGGTGGCCTTTACTACGTTATACTGGCTGGAGGCGCCGATGGACTTGCTCAGCACATCCGTAACCCCTCCGGCTTCCATGATGGCCCGCACCGGCCCTCCGGCGATAATGCCGGTTCCCGAGCAAGCGGGTTTTAAGAGGACCCGGGAAGCCTTGAACAGTCCCTGGATCTCATGGGGGATAGTTCCGTTTTTGGTAGGAAGCTTGACCATGTTCCGCTTTGCCTTATCAATGCTCTTGCGGATTGCCTCGGACACGTCATTGGCCTTACCGAAACCATAACCCACGTTACCTTTCCGGTCACCCACTACTGAAAGAGCGGAAAAGGAAAAACGCCGACCACCCTTCACAACCTTGGCGGTCCGGTTCAGTTTTACCAGCTTTTCAATAAATTCTTTTTCCGCAGGCTCCCGGTCCCGGTTTCGATCTCTGTCCCGTGAATGTTCCATTCCGCCCCCTAAAACTCTATCCCGGCTTTCCGGGTCCCATCGGCCATGGCCTTTACCAGACCGTGATACAAATAGCCGTTTCTGTCAAAAACAACGGCCTTGATATTCTTTTCAAGCAGCCGTTTTCCCAGTACTTCCCCAAGCTGACCGGCCCCTTCAACAGTGGCCTTGATATTCCTCAATTCCTTTTCCAGGGTTGAGGCGGAAGCCAGGGTATGTCCCTTATCGTCATCAATAATCTGGATAGACAGGGACTTATTGCTCCGGACAACACTCATCCGGGGCCGCTCAGCGGTACCGGCTATGCGCTTGCGGATATGCACCTTCCGCTTATTCCGTTTTCTGTCTTTTTCAACCATTTTTCGCAACATTGCACTTTCCTCTTAGAAGAAACTCCCTTGGGAGTTTCAAGAATCTTTTAGGATTCTCATTTAACGCCGGACTTGCCGACTTTTCTTCTGATTAGCTCGTCATCATACCGGATACCCTTGCCCTTATAGGGTTCGGGGAGCCGGAGCTTCCGAATCTGGGAGGCGAATTCACCTACCCGCTGTTTATCCACACCGCTTACGGTGAGTTTTCCGTTAGGCTCTGTGACAACTCCAAGGTCCTCGGGGATGCCCACCAGAACCTCGTTGGAGTAACCCAGGTTCATAACGAGGATCTTTCCCTGCACTTCGGCACGGTACCCAACCCCGGTGATGATCAGGGACCGGGTAAACCCGGTTGAAACTCCGATGACCATGTTATTAAGCAGATTTCGGTACAGGCCGTGGTAGGCCTTGGTCTGCTTTTCATCGTTGGCCCTATTCACCTGGATAGACCCATCGGTGGGCACAAAACTTACCACCGTGTGGTACTTCTGGGTCAATTTTCCCTTAGGGCCTTCCACAGTTATCAGCTCATCCTGAAAACTGACCTTTACCCCCGCAGGAACCTTAACCGGTATTTTTCCGATACGCGACATAGTTTTCCTCTTACCAAACGGTACAGATGACTTCTCCGCCGACTTTTTTCTCGGCGGCTTTTTTTCCGGTGGTTACCCCCACGGATGTTGAAACAATGAGGGTACCGTAACCGTTGTATACTCTGGGCATATTTTTATAGCCCATGTAAACCCGTCGTCCGGGTTTGGACACCTTTTCAATGCCGTGAATAACCGGGCCGGTCTGTTCATCATACTTAAGGAATACCCGAATAGTATTACTACCTTCCTGGTTAACCTTCTTAAAATTCTTGATATACCCTTCGGTTTTTAAGATCTTGACGATCTCAAGTTTCAGTTTCGAGGTAGGAATATCAACTTTTTCATGCTTTGCCATTCCGGCATTCCGGATCTTGGTCAGCATATCCGCCACGGGATCAGAAACGCTCATCCTTTTCTCCTACCAACTGGATTTAGTGACGCCGGGTATAAGCCCTTCGCTTGCAAGCTTGCGGAAGCAAAGGCGGCACATCTCATATTTCCGCAGATAGCCCCTGGCCCGTCCGCAGATACGGCATCTGTTAACTTTTCTGGTCTTATACTTAGGCGTCCGCAGCGCCTTGATAATCATCGCTTTTCTTGCCATGTATACCTCACTTCCTAAAGGGCATGCCGAACTTGGCGAGGAAGGCCTTGGCCTCCGCGTCAGTCTTCGCCGTTGTGACGATGGCTATGTTCAGTCCTGATACCCGTTCAATTTTATCAAAATCGATCTCCGGGAAAATAATCTGCTCGGTGATACCGAGGGAATAATTCCCGTGACCGTCAAAGGCATTCTGATTCACCCCCCGGAAGTCCTTAACACGGGGGAGTGCCACATTCACCAGGCGGTCCAGAAACTCGTACATCATGGTCCCCCGGAGGGTAACCTTGGCGCCAATCTCCTGGCCTTCCCGGATCTTGAAGTTAGCAATACTCTTGCGGGCCTTGGTTTTGACCGCTTTCTGGCCCGTGATGAGGGTTAGATCATCAATGGCCGCATCCAGGAATTTCTTGTTTTGAAGAGCCTCGCCTACCCCCATGCTGACAATGATCTTGTCCAGTTTCGGTGTTTGCATGGGCGACTTATAGCCGAACTCTTGAAAAGTCCGGGGCAACCTGTTCCCGGTAAATCTTCTTAAGCCGCGGTTCGTAGTTCTTCATTATAACGCCTCTCCGCATTTTCTGCAGACCCGGGTTTTGGTGACCTTTGAATCGGGATTCACCTCAAGTTTATACCCTATCCGGGTGGGTCCGCATTTTTTACAGACGATCATCACATTACTGCTGTGGATCGCCGCTTCCAATTCCACAATTCCCCCCCGGTCCTGCTGGTTCCGGCGTTTCTGGGCTTTCTTTACGATATTAGCCCCTTCCACGACGACCCGGTCCTTGTCCCGGAGTATCTTGAGGATACGTCCACGCTTGCCCTTATCTTTTCCGGCAATGATCTGGACGGTATCATCTTTTTTCAGCTTAAATTTATGCGCTGGGAACTTCGTTGCATCTTGCGCTGCTTCAGCCATACCTTTCTCCTAATTTCCGCAGCCTACAGAACCTCGGGAGCAAGGGATACAATTTTCATGTAATCCTTCTCCCGCAGTTCCCGGG
This sequence comes from Treponema primitia ZAS-2, assembly GCF_000214375.1. Taxonomy (NCBI): domain Bacteria; kingdom Pseudomonadati; phylum Spirochaetota; class Spirochaetia; order Treponematales; family Treponemataceae; genus Treponema; species Treponema primitia. Next base: position 2,808,685 of record NC_015578.1, read on the forward strand.
CTACGGGCCCGAAAATACGTTTGCCCTTGGGATTCAAATTCGCATCGATAATGACACAGGCATTATCGTCGAACCGGATATAGGTGCCATCGGGCCTGCGGTACTCCTTATGGGTACGCACCACTACTGCCTTTTCAACGGTACCCTTTTTGATGGTCGACGTTGGGAGGGCATCCTTAACGGCCACCACAATTATATCACCGATACTGGCGTATTTCCGTTTAGAACCGCCCAATACCTTAATACACTGCACAATCTTGGCGCCTGAATTGTCAGCCACGTTCAGGTAAGATTCCACCTGGATCATTTTTCACACACTCCTTAGCGCGCCCGTTCCAGAACTGCCGCAAGTTTCCAGCATTTTTCTTTACTGATAGGGCGACATTCCACAACCCGCACCCGGTCTCCGATCTTGGCGTCATTAGTTTCATCATGAGCCTTGATCTTCTTAGTCCGGTTAACATACTTTTTATACAAGGGATGCAGGGTCTTAGTTTCAACGGCGACCACAATAGTTTTACTCATCTTATCGCTTTTCACAATCCCTACAAATTCTTTTTTACCGCTTCTTACTTTAGATACAACCGGTACTTCCGGCGAAGCTTCTTGCGATACAGCCTGATCTGCCATCATCTACTCCTTATGCCTTCGCCGCAAGGATACTTTCTTTCGCTTGCGTTATTTCCTGAGCCCGAATCATGCTATTGAGCCGGGCAACTTGCCGACGCATGGTCCGTTTCTGGAGCGGGTTTTCCACATGGCCGATAACCATCTGGAACCGGAGTTCCATATACTTTCTGTTGAGCTCATCCCGCTTAGCCTTAAGTTCAGCGAAGCTTAGATTCTTAAAAGAATTCCTCATAATCGCCTCCCGCCTATGCGCCAAGCTCAAAATCAGAGCGAGCAACAAACTTGGTCTTTATTGGGAGTTTGGCTCCCGCCAATTTCATCGCTTCTTCCGCCAGGGCTTTCTCAATACCCCCAAGCTCGAACATAACTGTCCCGGGCTTTACCACTGCGACCCAATATTCCGGAGCGCCTTTTCCTTTACCCATGCGGGTTTCCGCAGGCTTCTTGGAATAGGGCTTATCCGGGAAGATCCGTATCCAGAGTTTCCCACCACGTTTTACATGGCGGTTCATGGCGATACGGGCGGCCTCGATCTGCCGATTGGTGATCCACATACGATCCAGGGACACCAGAGCAAATTCGCCGAATGCCACGGTGTTTCCACGGGTTGCATTCCCGGGCATATTACCGCGCTGTACTTTCCGATGTTTTACACGTTTAGGACTAAGCATACTTAATTAACCTCTTTCCACGCGACTTTTAGCCGCAAAACCAATCGAAGTGAATCGAAGATTCACACTAATTCCTCGCAGGGGCACGATCCCGCTGCCGCTTCCGGACAAGAACGCCTGCGTCTTCTTTCTGTTCCTTGCCGTATTTCATTCCATTATAAACCCAGACTTTGACGCCGATAGCGCCGAAGGTGGTATGGGCTTCCGCAAAACCGTAGTCGATATCCGCCCGCAGGGTATGCAGGGGGATGCGTCCTTCCTTGGCTTCCTCGGTGCGGGACATTTCTGCACCTCCGAGACGACCGGAAAGCCTGACCTTTACGCCCTGGGCATTACCCTTTTTGATGGCGTTGGAAATTGCCTGTTTCATGGTGCGCCGGAAACTGCCCCGGGCTAAAAGCTGGCGGGCGATATTCTGGGCCACGATCTGGGCATTGTTGTCCGCATTCCGGACTTCTTTTATCTTGATCTGTATCTTCTTGGTCACGTGCTTCTGAAGCTCCGCGCCGATCTTTTCGATATTCGCGCCCTTGATGCCGATGATAACCCCGGGACGGGCAGTATGGATAACAATGGTGATCCGCTGGGGGTGCCGGATGATCTCCAGCTCCGCAATATCGGAACCCTTGGTTTCAGACATATTAACGATGAACTTACGGAGTCTTAAATCCTCATGCAGGGTATTGGCGTAT